>DHRG01000039.1 GCA_002408285.1 Peptococcaceae bacterium UBA5318
GGCCCCCCCTTTTTGGGGGGGGGGGGGGAGCCGGCCGCTGCTGCGGTTGGGCTGGGGGATGTGGCGCGCACGCTCCAGCCCCGCCCGAAATCCTGCCCCTGCTGAACCTGCTTACCGCGCCCTCGCGGGAACACAATGTTATACGCCGTTCCGGCATACTCAAAACATAAATATTACTATTTCTTTTCTTTTCGGAAACGAAGTTTATTTTCCGCTGTCATTTTCTCCGTTGCATATTGAAATATTAGCCTTGGTGCTGTATCTTTCCATTTCATTAGGTATGGTTCAACCTGTTCCGGCTTTATTTTCCATGCTTCTCTTAAAAACCATCCTAAACCTTGATGAACTACTCGTTCCTTGTCCATCATCATTGGTGAAATAAATTCAAATATTTGGCTGTAGTCTTCTGTTCCTTTCAGCAACCCTAACATACTCACCGGGACAGCCCTTCTTTTCCATTTGGACGGAGATTCGCGCCAAGTAATCATGCTTGTTAATCTAACTTTTTTATTCTTGAGCATTGGAGATAATAATTCACCACACAAGATATCTGTATGGGCCCAGTTTTGAATGCCTTTTTCCAACCAATACCCAAAATGGTTATAAGTATCCTCTGTAAATTGTACCGAAAATGGCTTCATGAAAACTATGGCACATGAGCATTCCTCATATTTTCCATTCTCCATTAAGATATCACCTAATTTGAGGAATCCATCGAAACCGAGGACATCTTTCCACTCTTTTATCCATGCAGTCTTTTGATTGTCCCACTTCTCTTGGGGTATACCATATGCATCATAGCCTTCTTTGAAATATCTTGAATTTTTTTCAACAACCTTTGGATCTGCATTGGATTCCAAAAATGTCTTGATTTCTGATAAATAATGTTTTAACTCCATGGTATATCACCTCAACTAATAATTCTGACCCGGAATGGCGTATAACGGCCCTGCATTTCCGACGTCACCCAGCCTTAAGGTGAAGTCCGAACCTTACATAGCTCTTATGTTAGGTTCGGGCGAACCGGCCGCTGCCGCGGTTAGGCTGGGGGATGTGGCGCGGCTATCATCTATGCATGTACTACCTGCATTCTGCTTCTCGCGCTTATCCGCGCCCGGAGCGGAAATGCGATGTTAGACGAAGCGACTTCTAAAATATAAAGCATAATTCTATTACTTTCCTACTATTTCAATAACTACACCATTTATTTCTGGTAAAGTTACTTTATTCCCAAGAACGGTTGAATAGGACTTTCTACCCTTTACCTCTCCCCAAACATTAATAATGTCATTTTCTAAAATTCTATTTTCTTTCTCCTTATACATATAATTAATCCATATCATGTCCTTATAAATATTGTAATTTCCTTTAGTGATGTTAACTCTCAGAAATATTTTATTTCCGAATTCCTCCTGGACTTGAATAACCTGTCCAATATATTTCACCTTTTTCCCAACATATTGTTCCGTTTGTCGGGCTAAATCATCATAAGGTATCAATACGCTATTATCTTTGTACTCATTGATATTTATAGGTTTTTCACTTGTAATTGTTGAGTACGTTGAGGGTAAAAAGCTTGCACTAATGAATAGTAATAAAATTCCAAATAGTAATACACCTAAACCTTTAGGCCTACTTTTTATTCCTAAGAAATTCAGTGGCTTTAAAATGCTAATTAGACCAGCAAATCCTACTAATATACTCAGTATCATCTTAATGTCAGCTGACCCTTTGATGTAAGATCCAATAAGAAATACAAGCACAAACCAATAAGCAATTCTTTTTGGTTTAGATTTATTATCACTTCCATAAAAATATTTACTAAATTCATTCTTCGTTATAGGTTTGGCCTCTGCTTTGGTATCTAATAACCAATGTCCACACTTCACACAATAATTCACCGTTTTAGGATTGGGTGTTTTGCAAACAGGACATAAATAGGCAACTACTCCACTTTCGTCTTCGATATTAATGCTTGTGCTATTCCCACAGTTTTTGCAAAATTTATCGTTGGATGAGACGTTGCTATTACAATTAGGACACTTCATTCATTATCACCCCCAATTTATTACTAATAATATATCATTCTTTATTAGTCGTTTCGTCTAACGACCCCGCATTGCCGACGTCACCCGGCCTTAAGGCGATGGCCGGGCCTTACATAGCTCTTATGTTAGGCCTGGACGAGCCGGGTCATGCCTGACTTAGGCTGGGGGATGTGGCGCGCGCGCTCCAGCCCCGCCCAAAATTTCGTCCCCGCTGAGTTAGCTTAACGCGCCCACTGCGTGAAGCCATTGTTAGCTGTAGTAGCGCGCAACTTCCCGCCGAAGCCACGGATGGCGAAGGCGGTCTATTTTTTCAGGTTTTTTTCTATAATTTCCTTTATAATTTGTTGAATCTCTTTATCCATTCTTTTAGATTCTTTTTTTAATATTTCATAGACTGATATTTCGTCACCTTGCCATAATATATCTACTCGTCTAATCTGTTTGAGAGCAATATGTGTATAATTCTCTGGATATGCCCAATAACAACTATAACAAACTTGCTTATCTTTTTCGTTTTTCCAGTTATCGCAGTTCTCACAAGACCATGATTTAGCTCTATTTGCAGAAGCAGAGAGTAACATAAAATCATCCGGATTTAATTCTCCATCGGGATCACCGCCAACTTCATATGGCACTCGATGATCAATCTGTAGATCTCTATCCTGCATTATTTCGTTATATATAAAACATTTCGAACCATGTCTAGATATAAGTTCATCTTTCAGCTTTTTTGAAAGTACTGTTCTACCTGAAAACCTTTTGATATTTTCTGCGTTAAAGTCACCAAACTTGTAAGCAGCTATTTTTCTCCCATCTGAACCTTCAACTCTAAACATTTCTATTGGAATGCCATATTCTCTGACATCACGGACGGCTCTCGGTGGATGATTATATCCATATTTATCTTTAAGCTCTTGTGTGGTAATTAATCCATTCTTTAATATGTGATCGATTACTGTTTTAGGTCTTTTTGCAGTCACTGACTTCAATAATTCCATGAACTCAGGCGAATAATCTGTCATTAGAATCCTTCCCCCCTGCAAATCCTTTATTATGTTTGATCAAATCTTTAGTCACATACAGTGATTCATAAGTAACAGAATCCTTACCTAACAATGTAGCTTGAGAAGAACGTCCTGCATTTAAATGTATATGCTCAAGTTGTAGTTCAATTGGTAATTCTTCACCATAAGACTTATTTCCGCATTTTCCATCATAACTTACAATATATGATATTTTTTTATGATTAAGCTTTTCTAACTCTTCAACGAATTCAATATGGCTTATCCCTGAGAAATATCGAGAATCCCTTTCTCCACATACTCCCTGATATGGCGGATCCATGTAAACAATGTCTCCGGGTTTTGTTGACTCTAGTATAGTTTTATAATCCAGTGAGGAAAACGTAGTTCGTCCTTTCAGAACCGAAGAAATACTAAATATGTTTTGTCTCATTGTTTTAGGGTTCGTTCCATTTCTACGTTTATCAGGGCTTTGATTAAATAAACCATCGGAATTATATCTAACTGCGCCTTTTACACAACGGGCAAGAAGATATAAGAAAAATACTGGATCTTTTGTTAGATTAAACTTCTCTCTAATTTGATAATAATGTTCGATAGAATCATAATGTTGATCACTCCAAATTTCTTCATATCTTGAAGCAACAAATTCTGGACTTTCGACGACCATTCGAAACAAATCAATTAAAGGCTTATTAAAATCATTAATAACGTACTCCTCAGCTTTGTTATAAACGGCGCAAGCAATCGTAATTGCTGCAGTACCAGAAAATGGTTCAACAAGTCTTGAAAAGTTGTTTGGTAAATAGCGCAATATCTGGGGTGCTAAATTCCTTTTAGATCCTTGATATTGTACTAAGTGTGGTATGGTCATATAATCACCTCCTGAAACTAATTATACAGCAAAATACTTAACTCAGTTTCTATTAGTTGCCCGCCATGGACGGCGGGCAATATCAGCGCGCTATTTCAGCTAACGGCCCTGCATTTCCGACGTCCCCCAGCCCTAAGGCGATGGCCGGGGCTTAGTTTTGCTCGCCAAATCTTAGCCCCGGGCGAGCCGGGTCCTGCCGGTCTTGGGCTGGGGGATGTGGCGCGGCTATCTCCGAACATGTATTACCTGCCATTCTGCACCTCGCGCTTACCCGCGCCCGGAGCGGAAATGCTTTGTTATATGACGTACGGGCTTCCTGTATTCGCTTTAACAAAAACCATTTCAGACCTTATAGTGATTGACCAGAAAAAACATATTTTTTTGTCTTTTGTGATCCCTTACGTCTTTTTACCTTTATATCCGCTTATCTTTCTCCTGATATATAGCAATATTGTGGTTCTTTTGCTTCTTACCAAGAATTTTATTGACCACAATCTCAAACCCAAAAATATCACCAGCAAAGTTTATTGAACACCTGCATTTTTTCTATCCTCTTAATCGACCCAACAATCTGGCGTACAATTCATCGACCAAAATACTTATCCAGAAAATTATTTCGTTAGTCCCTGCCTGTATCCGTATGTCATATAACGGCCCTGCATTTCCGACGTCACCCGGTCTTAAGGACGATGGCCGAACCTTACATAGCTCTTATGTTAGGTTCGGGCGAGTCTGCCCGCGACTGCGGTTAGGCTGGGGGATGTGGCGCGGCCTTCCCCAAACTTGTACTACCCCTTGGCCCGCTTCTCGCGCTTATCCGCGCCCGGAGCGGAAATGCTTTGTTATACGATGACGGCAACTTTCAATTAATCATCTTTTGTTTCCAGTATTCAACCCATTCCTGATCCATTCTTTTTAAACGTTCCTTTTTAAGGTTTTCTTTGATTATCCAGTTAATATCTTTGTCTGTACAAGAAGTCCACTTTTCAAAAATCTTTTTCCCTTCATCCGGATAACCAACAACAGCAACACTCCAGCAATAAGCCAGTCCCTTTTTCAATGCTTTGAATCCTTCGCTCTTTCTATCTTTGCTCTTATTAATTGAACTGGTTATGTTATCAAGTATCCGTAATACTTTTGATATTTGTTCTTTTTGTTTCAGTAGTTTTGGTTCACAAAGCGCAGCTGCCACTGCTCTTTTTTCGTATTCATTACCCCCTGACCATTCTTCCATTTCTTTTATTAGTTCTTCCATATATCTTTCACCATAAATCTGCAAGGCCATTGCAACTGCTTCACGGGTTCTCCACCTGGGATCTGAGGCAAGCAAACGTAATTTTTCAAGATATTCCTTTTTTCCTTCAACTAAAAGTTTACCTAGCCCCAATGCTCCACAAAAAGCTAAGAATTCTTGTGGTGTATTGACTGGAGCTTTTTCAGGTGTAAAGTTTAGCAGGAGTAAAAATTTTTCTTCGTTTCCTATCTCTGCAACGGCTTGGGCTAATTCTATATTGCCGCGCGGGCCAGGTAATCCTGATTCTTGCATCAGATAAGTATCCCAATTTTCTATGCTTTTAAGCTTCTCAATATAGGCTTGAACCTTTTTCATGCATTCTCTCCCGTTGACTATATATTAGCCGTTTTCGTATAACGGTCCCGCGTTCCCGACGTCACCCAGCCTTAAGGCGATGGTCGGGCCTTAGCTTTGCTTGCAAATCTTAGGCCCGGGCGAGCCGGCCGCTGCCGCGGTTAGGTTGGGGGATGTGCGCGGCAGACATCAGCCCTGCCCCAAAAACCAGCCCCCGTTGAAATGCTAATCCGCGCCTCTGCGGGAACGCAATGTTATCTGCAGTCGGCTACACCTACTTACCTTCAGTATCTATATAATTAATTCCTTCGTTTGTATAACAATACCTAACATAAATTCCTGCTAAAGTTATTCCTTTATGAAACCTAAGAGAACCTACCAAAACATCATTCCTTCCAACAGCCCCAAATAACCAACCTCACAATTCCTAGGTTAAACCTTAATATGCCTTTCCCTTACAATATCTTTTATTTATAAGACCTGAAATGCCATGCCCCATCGTACTTTCTTTCATAAGACCCAAAAGATCCTGCCCCAGCATGCTTCGTTTGTAAAAGTTCTTTGCCCATCATAACTCCTTTATGAAGCCCCATACGGCGTATCTAATCATGCTTTAACGAAGCCCAAAAGATCCTGCCCCAGATTGCTTCGCTTGTAAAAGTTCTTTGCCCATCATAGCTCCTTTATAAGACCCCATACGGCGTATCTAATCATGCTTTAACGAAGCCCAAAAGATCCTGCCCCGACATAATTCCTTCATATACATTGCCGATTGCAGATAACGGTCCCGCATTCCCGACGTCACCCGGCCTTAAGGCGACGGCCAAGCCCCTAGCTAGCTCTTAGCTTGGGCTTGGGCGAGCCGGCCGCTGCTGCGGTTAGGCCGGGGGATGTGTCGCGGCTCAGCGATTCAAATAGCCAAGTCCATCCACTTAATGCCCGCGACCGGAGCGGGAATGCAGTGTTATATGAAGTTTTCCTAAACAATCCCAACTGTAGATCTTATTCTTTTCACTAGTCTTTCATAGAGTTCTTCTTCATTTTTCCAAACAATATGATTTATTTGCTTTGTATCAAAATGAGGGTTAAAGTATCCATCTTTACACGTCATGATTACGTCTTTGTTTAAACCTTTGGCATATCCCGCTTCAAAATATACGCCACCTCTGTCACCAGTAAAATCAGCAACTAAAAATCTGCTTTTCTGAATTTCATATAAAATTTCAGGCACGATAAAGCTATTATATTCTTTTTCATCAATAAGCACTGGTAAATACCCACAGTCTGAAATGGCTTGCCTAATCTTATCGCGCGCATTATGCATAGAATCATCAAACCACATGGCTATAAAAGCTTGTGATGTATAAATCATTTTACTTTGTATCTCCTGCACAATATCCCATGCTTTAGTTTTTAAAGTGTATGCAACCTGATTATCGCCTAAAATGGACGTTTGTTTAAGCAAGCCACTTTCACTGAGAATATTGATTTTTTCATTAAGCTGTTTTTGTGCATTAAAAGAGTCATAATTTACATCAATAAAGAAGATCGGAAAGCACTCTTTCCCATCACCGAAGTCAACAATGATTTCTCCTCCAATGAAACCAATAAGGCCTGCAATATTAGTAAGAATCATGTTTATTTGATCATTTATACTATTGGGGAAAAGATTAAGTATGTACTTTGTAGATATAAATTGGTAATTCCCTTCAATACCTTCCTTACAATTATATGAACAAATTAGGGGTGTTGGCTTTACTCTGAGAGCATTGTTTTCATTTGTACGTAAGTACCAAAAAAGACTTGCTTTTAACTTGGGGCCAGGTTCAGTATCTGAAAACAGGGAAGATACATCATCATCTAGAATAAACTCACCACATCTATTGCAATAATACCTTTTAGCAAATCTGGTTATAACAGACTCTTCAAAAGCTTCTATGCCGCAAACTGGACATTTACATTTATTCTTGCCCATATATAACCTCCCTCTTCTATATTTCCTCAAATACTGCTACAATGGGAAAATTTCATATAACTTTTTTTTCCCGTCCTGAGTTGCAGAATAAGTGATAAAAGTATAATTATTGCGGTGTGTGTTTCGGGTAAAAAGTTGTTGCTGAAGTTACAGTGTTTTGTCTTCCTCAAGCATGAAACGGTCAAGGGGACTCTGTATACGTCGCATATCTTTTGTACTGACATGCGTGTAAATTTCTGTGGTCTTTGAGTTTTTATGTCCCAGTAACTCCTGTATATATCGTAGATCCGTCCCATTCTCTAATAGGTGCGTCGCAAATGAATGTCGAAGGGTATGAACCGTTACATTCTTGATGATTCCAGCCTTGGTTACAGTATTCTCAAATACTTTTTGAACAGTTCTTGCCGAAATATGTTCTCCCTCTATCCCGCCTGGAAAGAGCCATGTTTCAGGAGTAAATCTGCGAATATAATCCTGAACTATTTTTAAAGCCCCCTGAGATAACAAGGTATACCGATCTTTATGCCCTTTTCCTTGATGTATATGAATTAGTTTCCTGTCTATATCAATATCCCTTACATGAAGACCAACTACTTCACTCACCCGTAGACCGGCTGAATAGGTTAGCGTAAGTATAGCTAAATGCTTTACATTCTTAACAGCCTTCAAAATTCTATATACTTCCTGTTGACTTAAAACACTTGGTAACCGTTCTAACTTTCTAGGTATAGGTAGAGTTACGATTAGATCGTGTTTTTTTAATACATATTTGCAAAAAAATTTTATGGAACTTACAGCTTGACTGACATATGAAGAGGACACGTTTTTTTGGTCCACAAGATAGAATAAATACCTCTTGATATCATTTTCCTCAAGATCATGAGGATCTTTATAAATAAATTCAAAAAATCGATTTATATTGTTCATATAGTTTTTGATAGTCATGGTACTGTACCCATTCAATTTCAACTCAATGAGCATTTGTTTATTAATTGAATCTAATAATTTTACACGCTCCTGTAGCTCCTTTCGTATGGGCTCAATAATCATACTTAAAGATGCGTCGCTAATAATATTTTCCCCTGCGAATGACTTGAGCACGTGTCTTAAAATTTCTACGGAATATGGGAAAACCCAAGACTTTATCTTCCCATTCCAGCTTCCACCCCCAATACTCTTCACTTTACGTAAATTTATCTTGGAATAAGGAAGTTGGATAAATAATTCGTTTTCCCCGCCCTTTTTTATTTTTAGGCTCATGTAAATACCCTCAAACTAATTATTATTTTTAACTCATTCGACATATTAGTAAAATTTTCCTCCCTATTTTTACATTTTAGAATTTTATAATTTTTATTATGATACGTAAAATATGCCCCCCTTCTGGTAGTGGGTTTTTATTGTTTAACGGGTTTGTTTATTTCTCAAAGAATATTTTCATTCATTACAGGAATGCTTTATTTATATAATATCGCAAATCCCAGTATTAATAATTCATATTTTTAGGTAGATCGGGGCACCCTTACATATATCCCACCCTGAGGAGGTTTACGGAAGATGTGGAATGGTTGGCCGATCCACCGGATCCTATTTCTTTTAACCGGGATCATTTTCCTGGCAATTTCTCTGCAGGTCTATCTCTTTCACTCCCGGCAAAATTTCCGGCACTGGGCGATGTATAGTCCTGTTTTGGCCGGTCCACTCCTGGGAGTATTATCAATCCTTGTTGCTTTTTATAACCTGTCATGGCTTCGAACCATCTTAGCCCTTTTATTTGTTGTCGGTACCCTTCAGGGAGTCTATGGCTCCGTCCTGCATATTGCAGGAATTGGACAGCGGGTGGGTGGATATCAGAGCCAAAATGTTTTAATCGGGCCGCCTGTCACGCTGCCGGCATTGATTACAGGCATGAGTCTATTGGGCCTCATTGCTCTTTACTGGAGGTAAGCAAATGTCGCTGCAAAAAACACGATACCCCTTCTATGACGTACTGCAGGAGAAAAGCCATTGGGACGAACACACCCGGGAAATCGTACTGAAGCGCTTGGGACCTTTTACAAAATACGAGTTCCTTAACAACTATGAAGTGGAGATACTGTATGCCATTGCTAAACTCGTTGTCAACGAGGAACGACAAGAAATCCTGGAATACCTTGTGCATCAGTTGGACAAGAACCTGGCCTCACCCATCGGGGAAAACCAGCGAAAAGTAGGTGTGCCGGAACAGAAAAAATTGATTCGGCAAGGGCTTCTTGCGTTGAACCAAGGGGTCCGTCAACAATATGGAGTCAATTATGTTGAACTGGGAAGCCCCCAGCAACTGGCTTTCTTGAATGATTTACAAAAAGGAAAAGCCACACTGTCGGAAGAATGGCAAAAATTCCCACAGCAGGATTTTTTTAAAAAGCTTGCCGCTGATTTAATCAGCGCCTATTATTCCCACCCTGTAGTCTGGTCAGAAATAGGTTATGGCGGTCCGGCATACCCACGTGGCTATGTACGGGTAGAAAAAGGCTTGACCGATCCTTGGGAGGCGAAAAGAGATGACCGGGAATCCTAATTCCATCAAACACAACTGTGACCACTATGCTGACCATCGTTTGGACAATCTGCACCAACGCAAGTATGAGAAAGATGCCGATATCTGCATCGTCGGGGCGGGCGCCGCAGGCGGAGTCCTTACAGATGAGTTGAGCCGGGCCGGTTTTCGCGTTGTTACCATTGAGGCCGGACCCTTTTGGGATCCACAAAGCGACTTTGCCAGCGACGAGCTGTCCATGCAGAGTCTGGCTTGGAACGATACCCGGCTGGTAGCCGGGAAAGACCCCTTGACCATGGGCCATAATAATTCCGGTCGGGGTGTAGGGGGCGGAACAGTCCATTTTACGGGTGTTTTCTTGCGCTTCCATGAGAGCGATTTTCAGGTTAAGACCCAAGATGGCCTAGCTGCTGATTGGCCTATTACTTATCAGGATCTGGCGCCTTACTACGATAAAATTGAAAAGGATATTGCCGTATCAGGGCCTAAAATATTCCCCTGGGGCTCATTTCACGGGCCTTATCCTTATCCGGAGCGCGAACCGATCAGTGCCAATTCCGAGGTTTTCCGGCGAGGTTGTGAAAAACTTGGCATCCGGAGTGTCGTGGCCCCCTTGGCAATCCTATCAGCTCCTTTTGCCGGACGTCCTCCCTGTATCAACAGGGGGTTTTGTAACCAGGGCTGTTTGCCCAACGCCAAATTCAGCACCCTGATCCATCATATTCCCCGGGCTATAGCACACGGGGCTGAGATTCTCAGCGACTGCATGGTGACACATCTTAACCTGGATAAGACCGGCGCCCTCAAGAGCGTTACCTTCGTCCATGACGGAAAAGAATATGAACAAAAAGCCAAGGCCTTTATACTAGCCAATTACTGCATCGAAACGCCCCGTTTGTTACTGTCTTCCGCTTGTCCCCAATTCCCGGACGGATTGGCAAATTCCAGCGGGATGGTCGGCAAAAACCTCATGACCCACACCGGACATGACGTCTACTGCAAATTTCGTGACGAAATAAGACTCTATAAGGGCACTCCCGTTTTAGCTACCAGCCAAGATTTTTATGAAACCGAGCCTTCCCGGGGGTTTATCAGGGGTTATACCCTCAATGCCCATGGGACAAGGCCTGTGGGTTTAGCTAAAAAGCTGGTTACCGAAAACAATATCTGGGGAAAAGAACTGTATGAAATCATGCGTGACTTTAACTTTTATGCCCAGATCACCATAGTGGGGGAAGTACTCCCGGACCCCGGCAATTCCGTAACTTTAAGTGACGAAAAAGACGAATATGGTCTGCCCCGGGCCGTGGTAACCTTCAGTTACGGAGAAAATGATCAAAAACTGGTTGCCCATGGTGTCAAAAAGTCACAAGAAATCCTGGAAGCGGTCGGAGGAGAACCTGCTTTCGTAATCCCCGATACAGGACACTTGATGGGTACCTGCCCGATGGGCAAAGATCCCACCGCCTCTGTAGTCGACGAGTTCTGTCGCAGCCATGACATTCCGAACCTCTACATCTGCAGCGCCAGCGTTTTTGTAACCTCCGGCGGAGCCAATCCCACGGAAACAGTTATGGCCATCGCTGCCCGGACAGCGGATTATATCATTTCCGAGGCTTCAAAATAGGGGCCAAATATGTTTGAACCTTGAGCTCATAAAAGGAGTGATATTCCTTGACTAAACTAAAAGTGGGCATTATTGGGACGGGCATGGCCTTTGAACGCCTCCATTACCCTGCCTATCAACAATTAACCCAGCAATATGAAATCGTGGCCCTCTGTGACGTTGACCGGTTTAAAACCGAAGAATGGGCCAGACGTCTGCAATTGCCGAAGGAAAACACCTATACCGATTTTGAAGAGATGCTGGAAAGAAGTGATCTCGATGTTATTGATATCATGGTGCCCATCGAATTAAACTATTTCGTAACGGAAAAAGCAGCGAAACGGCTGGCTGGTCAACTAAAAGGAATTATTTGTGAAAAACCCCTGGCCCCCAATCTCGAACAGGCCAAAGAGGCGCGTGAACTGGCCAAACGCTATAACATCCCTATCATGATTGCCGAAAATTACCGTTATAATCAGGAAATCGACACCATCCGGGATCTCGTCCGGACTAAGCGAATAGGCGATGTTTTTTACTTTACGCAAAACAGGGTGGTTGACTTTCCTCAGGATATGTTGAAGAATAAGTTCCCGGCCAGAAAATGGCGGCAAAAACCTGAATTTCCAGGCGGGGCCTTGACCGATACGGCACTGCATGACCTGGCCGGTCTGCGGCATATTTTCGGACCCATTAATAAACTCCAGGCTTTCGGTCGTCCCCAGGAAAGCGATTATGCCCCGTATTCCGTAGTCAATGTCAACCTGCTCTTTAAAAGCGGACTGACCGGTCAATTTACCTTCTTTTGCGCCGGTAAAGAAATGCAGCGGCCGCTGGTGGGCTTACGCATCTTTGGAACCCAGGGGATGATCTACCTGGAAGAGCGGGACTGCGGTGTAATCAATCTAGCGCTGCAAAACGGTAAGTCTGAACAAATCCCCTATGAGGTACAAAAAGGCTATTATAACGAATTACTCAACTTCTATCATGCTATGACCGGGAAAGAACCTATCAGTGTGCCACCGGAAATGGAATACGGCGATCTGAAAACTGTTCAGGATATTATTAGATCAATTCAGGAAGAATGCATCGTCAATGTTGATGAATATGCAGCCTACAATCCTGTCTACCAATCAGCCCCCGGCCCGCATACCTATCTGCACTGAGGCAGTAATATTACTTCATCCTTTGAGAAACATAGGTTTACGCCCACTGACTTGAATATCCAGCACAACCGGATTGTCTAAAGCCAGAGCCGCTCCCAGCATTTCAGGAAGCATCTCCGGCTTTTCCACTTTCATCCCCACCGCATAGCACGACTGGGCCAAAGCAGCGAAATCCGGTACAACGTCTTCCACACCATGAGGTTTCATCTGCAGCTTTTCCATTCGATGTTTTTCCAGGAGATACCCTCTATTATTAAAAACGATCACCGTGATAGGCAACCGATAGCGTACTGCCGTAATGATTTCCTGCATGGTCATGAGAAATCCGCCATCCCCTGTGACGACTACGACCTTCTTGGCATTATTAGCGACTTTAGCACCTAACCCCAAGGGTAATCCCCCTCCCATACAACGCCAATAATCCGAAATGATCACCTGTTGATTTTGGGGAATGAACCCTCTATCGAACCAATGCATAAACTCCCCTGTATCAACTGCAATGATAGCGTCCGTGGGCAGCAGTTCGTTTAGTAAGGCTATGACACGCTGAGGCGGGATTGGTTCCTCCATTAGAACCGCATCCTGGCAAATCATATCCAGATAATCTTCGTGGCTCTGTCGGATCTTTGTCAACCAGCTAGTTTCCGGCTTTTTACCTGTTAACCCTGTCAACAGCTCTTGTAGGATCTCGGCGAGATCCCCTGTAACCGCAAGCGGCTGTAATTCATGTGCTATATTTTGCGGACGCGTATCAAGCTGGATAAGGGGAATGTTCAGGGAGATATATTGGTGTTCATAAGGACTGGCCCCAATGAGTAAAAGCAGATCAGCCTCCAACAGAATCGGAGGGATATGGGCCTCCCCCAGCCCTCCTAAAAACAGTTCGGAATTTCCTGATATCAGCCCTTTAGCCCCCTGTGCGGGGATGATACCCGCTCCGATCCTGCGGGCTAATTCTACAACCTGACCCTGAAAAGGCAGAGCTGCTCTGCCAGTGATCAATAGCGGCCTTTGACTCCGTTCTAACCTTTGCAGCGCTTTCCCCAACTCTCCGTTGATACCCGGAGGTTTGGTCTGATGCAAAGGCTCCACGTGGTACTTCTCAACGGGGCTGGAAAAGATATCTTTGGGAATAGACAGATGACAAGGCACCTGATCCCCCAGGGCTTTTTCCATCGCGGCCTGTAAAGTACCCATCACTGACTCCGGTCTGGTCAAAAGACTCGTTGACCCGGTGATCAGACCAAACAGCTGCTGTTGATCAAAATATTGCTTGGTATGAGTAAACAATTTCCCGGAATCAACCTGACCGGTGATGACAAGCAGGGGAATCCCATCCCGGTACGCATCCGCTACCCCGTTGACCAAATTTAGCGCTCCCGGCCCTTCCGTAGCCAGACAAACACCGGGTTTTCCCGTTACCCTGGCTTCCCCGTTAGCCATAAAAGCCGCCCCTTGCTCGGTTGCGGTGCTAAAATATTTAATTTTATCCTGTTTTCCTAACGCATCCACGAGGGATAACACCGCATCCCCGGTTACCCCATAAATATTCTGCACACCCCAGGCTACAAGCGCCTCCAAAATGACTTCCGCCACATTCTTCATTCGACACAACCCTCCAATTATCAATTAATACTCTACGGTATTATGCTCATGAAAAATAAAAAGGATGCCCCGGCATCCTCTCCTTTTAGCGTCATCAGAGAACTATCAGCAATGAATCTATAATGCTTTAAACCATCAACTCAAATTCCAACGGACCCACACGCACAGTATCACCGTTGTGCGCGCCTTTGTCCTTTAAGGCTTTCTCCACCCCTATTTTGCGCAGGATAAGGGAAAGACGTTTTACTGCCGACTCATTCGCCAAATCGGTTTTGATCAATAGCCGGTCAATCTCCGGACCTGTGACAACCCAGCATTCCTCCTCAAATGTCACGCAAAAGGGTTCTTTTGGTTCCACTTTTATAATGCGCAAGCCTTCTCCCCTGACCTGCAGCGGGGTTGCAGGTATCTTATCCAAAAGCTGGCTGACCCGGTACGTTAATTCCTTTAAACCCTGTCCGGTTACTGCTGAAACAGGGAATATTTCATAATCGCTTCCCAATTTGTCTTTGACCCTTGCCAACTGCTCTTTTGCTCCTGACAGATCCATCTTATTCGCTACGATGAGCTGCGGACGTGTTTTCAAAACGGGATTATAATTGGCCAATTCCGCATTAATGACCGCAAAATCCTGCAAGGGATCCCTTCCTTCGGAGCCTGCCACATCCAGGACATGAAGCAATATACGGGTTCGTTCCACATGACGTAAAAAGCGATGCCCAAGCCCTACTCCCTCGCTCGCCCCTTCTACCAGACCGGGGATATCCACCAGCATAAAGCTTTTGCCTTCTTCCAGACGAACCACTCCCAGATTAGGATCAATGGTCGTAAAATGATAATCCGCAATCTTCGGTTTGGCTGCGGAAACGTGAGAGATGATAGTTGATTTACCCACATTGGGATAGCCGATCAGCCCGGCATCAGCCAGCAGCATTAATTCCAGCTCCAGCCATTTCTCTTCGCCGGGATCCCCATTTTCTGCAATGTCCGGGGCCCGGTTCACCGATGATACAAAACGGCTGTTACCCCGTCCGCCGCGCCCGCCGCGGGCAGCCACAAATGTTTGCCCCTGCTTGACCAGATCCGCTATCACCTCATGGGTTTCAGCCAATTTGATCACAGTGCCTACAGGCACTCTGACCGCTAAATCCCGGCCATCCATTCCGTGCATATTCTTACTTTTGCCGTTTCCTCCCCGCTCAGCCTTGAAATGTCTTTTATAGCGAAAATCCACCAAGGTACGGAGCCCCTCATCGGCGATAAATGTAACGCTGCCGCCTTTTCCGCCGTCACCCCCGTACGGACCGCCTTCCGCAATGTATTTTTCGCGCCGGAACGCGACCATCCCGTTCCCTCCGTCGCCGCCTTTAATATAAATCTTGGCATAATCATAAAACATCTCATTCACCATACTTTATACATATTAATTTTGAAAATCACTCCTGATCACTTCTGATGTATAACCAAGAGCAGAACACCCGCCTCCGTTGTTGTAGGCGATACCAGGAAGTTCTCGCTCTCCTTGACCAAAACTTGACTAAGTCCCGCGAGGTCATTGACGCCCCAAAATGATAATTCGATACATACCTTCCCCCGGGTCTTCAAAAAGGCTTTGCATTGGATCTCATTCTTCTTTAGTTTTTCCAGAAAGGGGTCGAATACTTTCACAAGCAGCCCGGCAACCTCATGATCAAAATCCTTCCAATATGTAAAATCATCCTCTGCCCGCACCTCAAAAACAGCCTTATTGTTGTTTAACAAAGTAGCATACCAAATAAAAATCGTTTGTACCAGAGGTATTCTGATTTGGATCAAAGAATCTAAGCGCCGGACGTTCTTAGCTGCCTGTAAGGTGTACTCACGTGCCTTTTGTGGTTTTCCCAACTGCAGATAACCGTGAATAACCTGAAGATGATTCATGAAATCGTGCCGAAGCTGGCGATTGATTTCCAGTAGTATTTCCAGAACCCTTTCGTCCATACAATCCCACTCCCTATTCAATAACCCACATTCAATAACCCACTGCCATTTTTAAGCCTATGCTTTCCGGTAGTGTAAAAAAGTCCCGGCAATTCGCCCGGGACTTAAATTTATACTACCGCTTCTGAATAGATGCTGACTTGTTTTCTTTCTTTATCTTTCCGTTCGAATTTAACGTAACCATCAATGAGCGCAAACAGAGTGTCATCTTTACCAATTCCAACATTGTTTCCGGGATGAATACTCGTGCCTCTTTGCCGAACAATGATACTGCCTGCGGTAACCAACTGGCCGTCGAAACGTTTAACCCCCAAACGTTGGGCTGCGCTGTCCCGACCATTACGCGAACTTCCAACCCCTTTTTTATGAGCAAACAACTGTAAATTCATTTTGAACAGCATTTAATCCACCTCCTCTTGCTCACTTTTAAATACTGTCCGTAAGTTTTTCCAATAGCAACAAGACCTAACTCCATCGTGTGAATAATGACTTGGGCCGCATGAAACTCATCCTCGGTAAGATCCTCCGGCAACCAGCATTCCAAATACCCCGCATCATCGATCCTCCACCGCGGTTTTGAATCCAGGTAGTCATCCAACCCCAAGAGGGCCGTCTGTCCTAAGGCTGATACGCTGGCACAAACCAAATCCTCACCCGGGGACGCCATATTAGCGTGCCCGTAAATGGTAAAGCCCTTGATAACCGACTCATCATAAAAAACCTCAACGCGAATCATTGGATCTCAATTTTCTCAACGGCAACCTTAGTAAAAGGCTGACGATGACCGCGTATTTTACGATAATTCTTCTTGGGCTTATATTTAAAAACAAGAATCTTATCGTCTTTACCGTGTTCTAACACTTTGACAATGGCTTTAGCCCCCTCTACATGAGGCTTCCCGACGAGAAATTCGCCCTCTTTCACCACCGCTAAAACCTTGTTGATCTCTACCAGATCTCCGATACCTGCGTTCAACAGCTCAAGATTCAGAATATCTCCTTCCTGAACCTTGTACTGTTTCCCCCCTGTTTCAATAACAGCATACATACTTCCTTTCCACCTCCCTGACCTGGACTCGCCATCCCCAAGGCAGCTTGTTATCAACAAAACATTTAGACCCGGGTTGAGCGGTTTGGCAGGCATATGAAGCCTACATTACAGAAATGTACCACATTGCAAACGCGATGTCAAGACAAGGGCTGTTTGACAGACAAGGGCTGTATGAAGACTTTAGCCCTGGCATAGGTGCGGAACACCTTGCCGATCTCCAGAAGCACCGACTGCCCGACCCATTTAGCTCCATTCTCCACCTGGAGAATATAGCCTCCCAAACGGGCTATCGCATCCTGAGGGGATATTAGCTGCCCTTGTTCCACCAAAGCCCTGATAATCTGGCCTTCTTCCACCGGTAAAGGGAGAGGGATTTCCCCCGGACTAAAAACCGGCCTGATTTCATACCTCTCCGGGTGAAAGTGTTCCTTACCTTTAACCGCCAGTTTGATCCCCAGCGATTCTTCCAATTCCCGCTGCACACTTGCGCCGGCGCCTATGACCAGCGCCGCCACCTGAGGATGGGCTTCGATAACGAAAGTATCCGTAGTAGCGCGGGCCGCCATTTCCCGCAGCTTGGTTTTAAGCGATAAAAATACCGTCTCTTCCGAAAGGATACGCCCCTTGGCTTCACAAAAAGGGCAACTCTTTTCCAGGGTACTGGAGAGGGATTGGTTAACCTTTTTACGCGTCATTTCTACCAGTCCCAAGGGCGTAATGCCTAAAATATGGGCCTTGACTTTATCCTTTTTTAACCCTTCCTCAAGGGTTCTAAGAATCTCCTCCTTATGATCCGGATCCTGCATATCAATAAAATCAATAATGATGATCCCGCCGATATTCCGCAGCCGCAACTGCCGCGCAATTTCGCGGGCCGCTTCATTGTTGGTTTTTAAAACCGTATCCGCTAAATCAGTGCTCCCCACAAACTTCCCTGTATTGACGTCAATAGCCGTCAAAGCTTCCATTTGATCAATAATCAAATAGCCTCCGCTTTTTAACCATACTTTTCGTTTCAGAGCCTGGGTCATTTCGTGATACACATCGTACTTGGCGAACAGATTTTCCGTATCGCTTAAGAAAACTTTCCCTTTTAAATTGGCATCGAATAAATCCAAAAATTCATTGACCCGCTCTAAAACGTTACGGGAGTTGACACTCAATTTTTGGATATCCTCGCTGAAAATATCTCTTATAATCCGCTGAACCAGTTCCAAATCCTTATGAATCAAAGCTGATCCTGAAACCCGTTGACTCCGCAGCCTGACGCGCCGCCAGATTTTCAGGAGATTTTGAACATCCTGTATTAAATCTTCCCGTTCCGCCCCTTCGGCTACAGTACGGATAATCACGCCCATCCCCTGAGGTTTTATTTCCTCAGCGACGCCCTTAAGCCGCTCCCTTTCTGTTTCATCCTCAATACGGCGGGAAATTCCAATATATTCCCCGGTAGGCATCAGTACCAGATAACGCCCGGGTAAAGTGATTTGGGTCGTAACCCGGGCTCCTTTTGTTCCCACCGGTTCTTTGGTGATCTGCACAACGATCTCCTGTCCCTCTTTAACGATATCCCGGATATTGGGACGGATCCCCTCTTTCCCTCTGATGTTGTGTTCATCATGCCAGATGGTATTGGTTAAAGCATCTTCTACATATAAAAAGGCGTTCTTTTCCAGGCCAATGTCTACAAAAGCCGCTTGCATGCCCGGCAGGACGTTTTTAACAATTCCTTTATAGATATTCCCCACCAGACGCTGATCCGGTGTTTGTTCAATATAAATTTCTACCAATTTCCCTTCTTCAAGAACTGCCACCTGGGTTTCATCGTCCGCTGTCTGCACCAGAATTTCTCTATATGGTCCGCTCCTCATCGACCCCACTTATTCCACCTCCAGAGGCGTCTTGATCTCTTTGTCCCTTAGCACAAATAACCCTTTTCGATGTACACGTATGATTTCACACATCCCGAAACCATTAATTTCTACCAGCATTTGCACAACCTCTTCAGGCTTGACATTTCCCGTACTACCCGTTCGCAGATCCATCTCCAGAATCCATTTGCTATCTTCCAGCCATCCATGCAAAGCATAAATTCCGGCCCTGATTTCCACCTGACGCAGCCCGTTTTTGCCACGCCTGTCGACCAGGTATTGGGTAGAGGATAACACCTTATCAATAGCCTCTTGGGCTTGCCGGAATGTCAAACTTACACTGCAGATTGTATCCACCCGATACCGGGCAAGATTAATGAGAGCTGACAAACTGACCGTTCTCGCGTGGAGCTCTTTAATCTCCAGTAATTGGAGCGCCGGCGGCATCGACGAAATTAATTGTTCCTTAATTTTTACTAACGGGAGAGCCTCCCGCAATTCTAAATCGAGATACTCACCATCACTGGTAACCCCTACAGCTAACGCAGAACCATACGATACCTTGGGATGAGGATTATATCCTTCAGAAAAAGCCAGGGGCAGCTTAGCCCGGCGAAAAGCTCTTTCCAACGTCCGCACCTGATCCAAATGTGACAGAAACCGTCCCGCCTGAGTTTTACAGTACTTGAGGCGTAAGAGCATCTTTTTCTTCCCCCTTTTTCTGTAAAACAGTCTGTACATCCAGACCCTGACAAATGCCGCATTCCTGACAGCCATGCTCACGGCAATCCCCGGTTGTAGCCATTTGATAAGCCTTTGTCCGTTCCTGCCATAAATAATCCTTCGTTACACCCATATCGATATGATCCCACGGCAGTACATCTTCCTCTTTTCCGGTAGCCTGTGCCAGTATACCCGGTTCCATACCTTTGGCCTGAAAGGTTTCCAGCCATGTTTCATATCGGAAGCATTCCGACCAACTGTCAAATTTACAACCCCTCCGCCAAGCTTCCAGTAAAACAGCTCCCAATCTCCTGTCCCCTTTGGCAAATACAGCCTCCAGCATACTTAAGGCTGCCTCATGATAATTAAAGGTAATTCGTTTGTCTCTAATTTTGTTTTTCAAATATTGCTGTTTCTCCCGGAGGAGTTCCAGGGAATCCTGCCCTTCCCATTGAAAGGGCGTATGAGGCTTGGGTACAAAAGAGGACACGCTGACAGTTATTTTAGGTTGCTGAAAACTTCCCCGTCCCCGTAAGACTTTCATACCACGGTCCAAGACCTTCCGGGCTAAATCGGCAATACCGTCGAGGTCTTCCCTGGTTTCCGTAGGAAGCCCGATCATGAAATACAATTTCATTTGGGTCCAACCTGCCCGGAAGGCGGTTTCCGCCACTTCCATCAGGTTCTCCTCAGTCACCCCTTTGTTGATAACATCCCGCAGACGCTGCGTACCGGCTTCCGGGGCAAAAGTTAACCCTGCTTTGCGTACCCGCTGAATCTGTTTAGCCAAACTCAGCGAGAACGAATCTACCCGCAGGGAAGGCAAAGATATGCCGATGGTGTCCCGCTGGTATTGATCCAGTAAATCCTTCACCAAGGGTTCTATCCCCGTATAATCACTCGTACTTAATGACGTAAGGGAAATTTCATTATATCCGGTACTCAGGAGAAGCTCCCCGGCTTGGGCTTTCAGGGTTTCTTCCTTTCTTTCACGCACCGGCCGGTAAACCATGCCGGCCTGGCAAAAGCGGCATCCCCTGGAACATCCCCGCAGAACCTCCAGCATGACCCGGTCATGCACGATCTCCAGATAGGGGACGATAGGCCGGAGAGGAAAATAAGCCTGCTCTAAATCTTTGACTACCCTTTTAACGATACGGGGTGCAATGTTAGGTTCGGTCGCCCGTATCCCCTGTAATACTGCGTTCTGGCAATATACCGGTTCATAAAAAGCCGGGGCATAGACACCCCTTATCCGGGCCAAAGCCCGCAAAAGGTCCGCTTTTTCCATCTTACCTTGGCGTTGGCGGCGATGTTCTGCAATCACCTGGAGAATCTCCGGCAAAACCTCTTCGCCTTCCCCTATTACAAACAGATCCATAAAATCGGCTAAGGGCTCCGGATTATATGCGCATGGCCCACCCGCGATGATAAGAGGATACTCGTTTCCCCTTTCCCGCGCCAGAAGCGGGATTTTCCCTAAATCCAGCATATTGAGGATATTAGTATAACTCATCTCATACTGAAGAGTGAAGCCAATGCAATCAAAATCCCGCACCGGCCGATAAGTTTCCAGACTAAACAATGGCACTCCTTTTTCCCGCATGGCTTGCTCCATGTCCGTCCAGGGAGCAAAAACCCGTTCCATCAGGGCATCCTTTTGCTCATTGACCAAATGGTATAATATTCGCATTCCCAGGTGTGACATGCCTACCTCATAAATATCCGGAAAGGCAAAAAGCATGCGGATCTTCACAGAATCCCAATCTTTTTTCACAACGTTATATTCGTTCCCCACGTAACGCAGGGGTTTGGTAACTCCGGGCAGAATCTCATCCTCAATCAATTGCCGTAATGATTCCAAAATCCAGGGCCTCCTTATGCAACCACTTCTATCCTTCTTAATAATATACAATTCTTTCCTAAACAGTGCAAGTTACTCATGTTTTATCCCCGGGTGATATAAAATACTGAGCAGGGTCCAAGGAATCTCCATTTTTCATAATTCGGAAATAGAGCTGGGGATGAGCGCATTTTCCTGTTTTTCCTACTTTGGCAATAACCTGCCCCGCCACAACCTTGTCGCCTAAGTTCACAAGAATCTCTTTACAATGGGCATAAGCGGTCAGATAATTGTTATCCCCCGCGATCTCCAGCACCCGGCCCTTCTCTTCTTCATTGGCAATACGGGTCACTACCCCTGCCAAGGCCGCTTTTATTTGGGTCCCTTCCGGAGCGGCGATAATGATCCCATCGTTAAATTGTTTGGATTGATCAGAACCTGTTATCCAGCCAAAAGGCCCCGTCACCTGCCCGGAAACCGGAACCGTAAGCGGGCCGGGGCTATCTTGAATCTTCATGGTATCAAACGCCGCCCGGTCAAAGGTGTCTCCCCAGACCCCCACGTCAGTTAACAAACGCAAAACCGGCTGAATATCGTAGTCTTTCGTAAACCACTCCCTGATTTTAGCTTGGGCTGAGATAAATCCCGGGCTATCAAACTGGTAGATACCCCAAATCAATAAAAAGATCAATAATGAAGCCCCGCCCTGCAATACCCTTGTCTTCCATTTTGGCGGCTCCTCTATTTTCGCAAAAGCGCTCCCCGCCCTTTTGCGAAAGCGGCGGGCCTGTTCATACTGTTCTCCCGGCTCCCACAATTTTCCCATACCGATCACCTTCTACCACTTGTTTACCTAAAATATATTGTCCCAAGGAAATAATATGCCTGAATCGGTAAGTTGTAAAATGAATTGCCGAAATATAAAAAAGCAGAGTGACCGTTAAAGAATATTGACTTACGCCTAATATCCAGCTAGTATAATTAAATTGGAGGTGATTGACCTTGACGGATTTTATCCATACTCTTAATAATAATGTTTTACTGGGTGACGGGGCCATGGGCACGATGCTCTTAAAACTCGGTCTGCCACCAGGGGAAAATCCGGAATTATGGATGATGACTCATCCCGATAAAATTCAGACAGTTCATCGCGCTTACCTGGAAGCAGGCTCTCAGATAATAGAAACAAATACTTTCGGGGCTAACCGGTTCAAACTCCTGGATTATCAGGCCGCTTCCCGCGTTAGAGAAATCAACCGGACTGCAGTCAAATTGGCACGGGAGATCGTGGGTAAAAAAGCTTTTGTAGCCGGAATTATTGGACCCACAGGCCGTTTCCCAATACCTATCGGCGATTGTTCCTGGTCACAACTGGAGGAGGTTTTTGGCGAGCAGGCGCAAATCCTCGAAGAGAGCGGAGTCGACTTCATCTTTCTGGAAACCTTCTCCGACCTCGGTGAGATACGGGCCGCCCTTTATGCGGCCAAAAAATATACTCAACTTCCCGTTGCCTGTTCCCTCACATATAGTAAAGGCCATACTCTGACCGGCACAAGCCCGGAAGTCGCCTCTATCGTCTTGGAGGCCATGGGGGCAGATGTGCTGGGAGCAAACTGTTCCACCGGATGCCGGGAATTATTAGATATCATGAAAGCCTATCGTCGATCTACACGTCTTCCCCTGTTAGTAGAACCCAATGCGGGTATCCCTGAACTAGTGGATGGAAAAACGGTTTATCGCGAAACGCCGGAAGTGCTGGCAGCTTATGTGGAAGCTTTTCGTCAAACCGGCGTCAATCTGATCGGAGCCTGCTGCGGCAGCACACCGGAACACATCCGGGCCATGTCGGCGACCTTAGTAAACCGCGAGCCGGTCATCCCCCCCGGGAGCAGCCTTGCGGCGCCCACGAAGCTAACCAGCCGCAGCAAAATAGTCCGCCTGGGCGCCCATGAGTACCCTGTACTGATTGGGGAAAGAATCAATCCAACGGCCCGCAAAACTATCGCCCAAGCTCTGCGCGAACAAAACTGGAGCTTCATCGTCGGCGAAGGATCTGCCCAACTGGAAGCAGGCGCGGAACTTCTGGATTTTAATACCGGCTTGCCCGGCGCAGACGAAAGCCACCTCCTGGCGGAGGGCGTTCACAAACTACAGATGGCGTTAGATGCTCCCCTGGTTTTGGATTGTACCAAACCTTCTGCTTTGGAAAAAGGTTTGCAGGAATACCATGGCAAGGCCTTAATCAATTCCGTCAACGGCGAAGATCAAAGCTTACGCTCCATCTTACCGCTGGCTAAAGAGTACGGAGCAGCCGTACTGGGCCTGACCCTCAACGAGAACGGAATTCCGGAAACGGCTGAGGGAAGGTTTGCGATCGCTGAGAAAATTATGACCCAGGCGTTGTCTTATGGTCTGGCTAAAGAGGATATTCTTATTGACTGCCTGGTTCTGACGGCTGCGACTTCACCCTCCATGGCTATGGAAACCCTGAAAACCATCTCTTTGATAAAACAACGCCTGGGTCTTACCACTATCCTGGGACTAAGTAATGTATCCCATGGTCTGCCCCAGCGTTCCTGGCTGAACTCCGCTTTTTTAGCCCTGGCTATTGCGGCGGGACTAGACGCCGCCATCGCCAACCCAACCGATAAAAGGATCCAGGAAACACTTTTGGCAGCGGCTCTTTTAAGCGGCCGTGATCCGGGCGCCCGCTGTTACGTGGGGGCTGCCGCCAACGCCGCCGCTCCCCCCCCGACGCTTATAAACGCGGAGGAGATCTCTTTATCCGCCCTGCAAAACCAGATCTTTCAAGGCCGGACCGAAGCCATCGTTCCTCTTGTCAGCCAACTCGTTGCAAAACACGACCTGCTTTCTATCGTTAATCAAGGGATCATTCCGCCTCTGGAAAAAATCGGCGAGCTTTTTGCCCAGGGCAAGGTCTTCCTTCCCCAGCTAATGCTGGCAGGCGATGCCGCTAAATGCGCCTTTACTTTTTTGAAAGAAGCGCTCCCTGAAAATGACGTTCAGCAAAAAGGTACGGTTGTCATCGGCACAGTGAAAGGCGATATCCATGATATCGGTAAAAATATCGTGGCGGCCCTCTTGGAAAATCACGGCTACAGAGTCATCGACCTGGGAAAAAGTGTTTCAGCTAAAGAGTTTTTTAACGCAGCCCAGCAAGAAAACGCCCAAGTTGTTTGCCTCTCCGCCCTCATGACCACAACCATGGTGGAAATGAAACCGGTCATTGATCTTTTTAAAAAGGAAAACTCCCTGGCGAAGGTCTTAGTGGGGGGCGCTGTCGTTACGGCGGACTATGCGCTCGAAATCGGAGCCGACGGGTATGGAAAAGACGCCGTCGAAGCAGTTAAATGTATCCAGACCCTGACAAAGGAGTCCGGATTATGAACCCACAAGCGCTTCATCTTCCCCTGTCCTTGACCGTCGAAGAGATTTACCCCTATTTGGGAATAACGGATGATACAATAACTCCTTCGCTCCACAAGCTGATCGGCCACTACATACGGCTCATTATACAGAGCGCCCAGCCAGCGGGGGTCTGGAAAAATATTGAGATCTCCGAACTCCGGCGGGATCGGATAATTCTGGAGAATTCAGAATTGGTCATTGAAGGCTCTAATACCGTATCCCATTTCCAAACCTGCTCCAGCGTTACGCTTTTAGCCGCCACATTGGGCTTGCAAACCGATGATCTCCTGCTGAAAACGAAAAACAGCCAATTGGAAATTCTCGTTTGTGACAGTGCAGCCTCGGCTGCAGCAGAGAATATTACCGAACAACTGGATATAATGATTTCCAGAGAAATACTGCGCCAGGGGCTATATCCTACATCTAGGTTCAGTCCCGGTTATGGAGATTGGCCGCTATCATGGCAAAAGGAATTTATACAAAGTGTCGACGCCGGCCAAATTGGTTTGACAGTAAGCCCGCATTTTCTTTTGCAGCCGATTAAGTCGGTAACGGCCGTTATCGGTCTCAGCCGGATCCCGGTAACGCGAAACTATACAACGCCACAGCGTCAGAAACCATGTAAAGGCAGTTTTTCCTGCTCTGCATGCCCGCTTGGCGCCCATTGCCCCGATAAATATTAGATCATCATTTATAAAAAAATTTCTTGCATAAAGGTAACCATGAAAGCTAGAATATACCTATCCTAGCTTTCACATATAAGGGAGGTTTCGTTTATGCCTAAACTTACCAGGGAAGATGTCATGCGCTTAGTCGCAGAAAATAACGTCCGCTTCATACGTCTTCAATTCACAGATATCCTGGGTATTCCTAAAAACGTTTCGATAACGGTCAAACAATTGGAAAAGGCCCTCAACAATGAATTGATGTTTGACGGCTCTTCTATTGAGGGTTTCGTTCGGATCGAAGAATCCGATATGTATCTTCAGCCAGACCCCAATACTTTTGTTATCTATCCTTGGCGCACATCGGATGAAGGAGCCGTCGCCAGAATGATCTGTGATATTTACAACCCCGATGGCACCCCCTTTGCGGGCGACCCCCGTTATGTACTGAGAAGAGCTCTGCAAGAAGCAGCCAAGATGGGCTTTACCTTTAATGTCGGGCCTGAAGCGGAATTTTTCCTTTTCAACACCGCGCCGGACGGCTCATCCACACTGCATACCCAGGACCAGGCCGGGTATTTTGATTTATCTCCCATTGATTTGGGTGAAAACGCCCGCCGTGATATGGTGCTAAGTTTGGAAAAACTTGGGTTTGAAATTGAAGCCTCTCACCATGAGGTGGCCCCTGGCCAGCATGAAATTGATTTTAAATACTCCGACGCTCTGGATATTGCCGATAAGATCATTACCTTTAAGATGGCTGTACGCATAGTAGCTCAATGCCATGGTTTGCACGCAACTTTCATGGCCAAACCCGTTTTCGGTGAAGCGGGCAATGGTATGCACATGAACCAATCTCTCTTCCAAAACGGTTCGAATGTTTTCTATGATCCCAATACACCCACCCAACTAAGTGATATCGCTATGAATTACATCGCGGGAGTCATGAAACACGCGCGTTCCATAGCCGCCGTCACCAATCCCACTGTCAACTCATATAAACGCCTGGTCCCAGGCTTCGAAGCTCCAGTATACATCGCCTGGTCGACACAGAACCGCAGTCCCCTCATCCGGGTACCTGCCAAAAGAGGTCTATCCACCCGCATCGAGCTAAGAAACCCCGACCCCATGTGCAATCCTTACCTGGCTCTGGCGGTAGTGTTAACGGCAGGTTTGGACGGAATAAAAAATAATCTGGTCCCGCCTCCGCCCTGTGACCAAAACATCTATGAAATGACAGCCCTGGAGCGCTGGGAAATTGGGATCGGCAGCCTGCCAGGCAGCCTGGAGGAAGCCATAGAGGAATTATCCAAAGATGAAATTATCAAAGGCGCACTTGGATCGCATGTCCTCGACCGCTATCTGGAAGCCAAACTCCATGAATGGAATGCTTACAAGACACGTGTCCACCAATGGGAAATAGACCGGTATTTAAATTTGTATTAAAAAATGAATTATACATACCTATCTATATACATGTATATAGATAGGTGAAAGGGGCGGATTATAACTACCTTAAACGTAGTCCTGATCCGCCCCTTTTTTTTATCAGGATGATCCTCTGTTGGCGGAAATGATCATTCCCGCTACACCAATTCCTAGCGCTACCAAGTAAGTATCGTGCAGAGCTAAAGGATACCCGCCGCTGCCATAAACAGCCAATCTGCTGCTAAACACAGCGCCGCTAACGGCTACACCCAGTACCTGTCCCATGCTTCGCATCATGGCAAGCATACCGGATGCAATACCTACTTGACTGGGAGGAACACTCCCCATGATGGCCTTATTATTCGGAGTTAAAAACAAACCCGTACCCAGCCCAACAAGAGCCAGCGCTATAACTACCAGTGCCAATGATTGCGTCAGGTAAACAAAACTCAACAAACTGACGGCTAACGCACTTATACCAAGCCCCAGCGTGGACAACAACCTTGAACTCACCCAATCGCATAATATTCCGCTGAAAGGCGACGTCATCATCATCGCCAGGGGAAAAGCCGTCATAAGCAGACCGGCCATCCGCGGCTCATACTTCAGCGCATTGATAAGATAAAAAGGCATTAAAAAAACGACGGAATATTGGGTTATATAATTGATCATGGCCGTCAGATTGGCAACCGCGAACAACCTGTTTTTAAAAAGCGCTAAATCTACTATAGGCTGATCATTGTGTGCTTCAGCATAAAGAAAGAGAAAAATAGAACAAGCCCCCGCAAACAAGAGTCCTAAAATTGCCGGTGAGGTCCACCCCCACTCCTGTCCATGACTCATAGCCAACAAAAAAGCCGCAAGGCCGATAAACAACGTTCCCGCACCCAGCAAATCGAATTTTTGAGTCAGCCCCTTTTGTTGCGGCAGTACACGCCAAGCCCATATGCAACCCGCCATCCCAATGGGAATATTCAGGATGAAAATAGACTGCCAGCCATATAAACTTGTCAGGATACCCCCGATCGTTGGGCCAGCGGCCAATCCCATCGACACAATCATTGAGTTTAAGCCAATTGCCCTGCCCCGCCTTGCCGGCTCAAAGTTCGCAGCAATAATAGCCTGCACAACCGCGCTAATCATGCCTCCCCCTATTGCCTGCAAACCCCGGAAAAAAATCAGGTAGTAAATAGATGGGGAAAAGCTGCAGAACAAAGAAGCAATGGTAAAAATAATCATACCACTGAGATAAACCTTCTTATGTCCGATCATATCCCCCAATCTGCCATAGGTCAGCAACAGACTGCTTAATAAGAGCAAATAAACCATTACAACCCATTCCGCGCTGCTCAAGGAGGCATGATAGTATGAGGTAATGCTGGGCAGGGAAATATTGACAACACTCGCATCCAGTGTGGACATAAAGACACCCAGCGATGTTACGGATAAAATAGCCCACTCCCGCCTTGTAAAAGCAAAGAACTGAAACATAAGTAGCGCCTTTCTGCCGCATATATTTCATATATTGTAGTATGTATTTTTGAAAAAACCAATAGTTACATAAGTTCATTTTTTCGCAAATATGTAGTAAGAGCAAAAACAATATTTTGGTCATATCCAAGACTGTGCAGTTCACTAAATATTTCTTTTTGAGATAAGGCCATTCGATAAGGCCGAATAGTGCCCATCGCATCGAATACATCCGCTACCGCTACGATCCTGGCGGTAATCGGGATTTCATTCTCCGTCAATTTATAAGGGTAACCCTGCCCATCCAGTCTTTCATGATGCAAAGCAATTCCTTCCTGGACTTGGGCCGGTAAATTTGCCCAATGGATGGAAATAAAACGAATACCAAATTGCGGGTGGTATGAAACGATATTTCGCTCCTTATCAGCAAGTTTTCCCGGGAAATTAACCATCTCCGGCATGAATATCTTGCCTACATCATGAAGCAATCCTGCCATCGTAATGCGGGAAACGTCATATTTATCAAAGCCAAGTTCTTCTGTGATAATCTGACATAGTTTCCCCACCCTCATGCAATGATCCCAGGTGTCTTTATCGCATTTTTCTAATACGTCCTGTAAGTAATATCTTAATAATTCTTTCTGCATTCCAATTGTTAGCATGCGAGCCCCCTGTGCCACAATTCATCATTCTTCGACCGTTATCTCTTTATTCTATGCCAAATGATAATATCCTTTTTGTTCATTATAATTTTTACATAATTTCATTAATTTTAAAATCATAGAATGTTCCTGCTTTATATACATATCCTTTATTATATTTATATATTTTCGTAATTTAATTACTTTTTCCCTGTCTGTTTTTATAAACGTTACTGTTTTTTCGTATCTTTATTGTTCCGTTTACAAAAAATATATTGTAATATATTATAAGTAACTTAGAGATAAATGGGGGTTTATGATCGTGTCGGTAAATCAATTTAAGGGATGGCTGGGAAAATCCCACGTAACAATGAATGCATCTATTCCTGTTTTGATTGAAACATCACTGCTCCGGGGCGAAGGCTTTCTTACAACAACCGGAGCTCTGAGTGTTTCGACCGGAAAATATACAGGCCGTTCTCCCAAAGATAAATATTTTGTTCAGGATTCCTTTAGTTCCCCGCTGATTAATTGGGGCCCTGTGAATCAGGTCATGTCTGAAAAACATTTTCAGATACTATATCAAGACGTACAAAGTTATTTGGAGGCTAAAGAACTTTTTATATCCGACGGATACGCAGGCTCCGACCCACAGTACCGTCAATCCATCCGAACCGTCAATGAATTGGCCTGGCAAAATATTTTTATCAAGCAACTGCTAATCAGGCCTGCCGCTCAAGATTTAAATAATTTTGTTCCTGATTTTCATCTGATTTGCGCTCCGGGGTTCCAAGCAAACCCCAAAAAACATGGCACTAATTCTGAAGTAGCCGTAGTTTTGAATCTTACAAGTAAGCTAATCATTATCGTTGGAACATCATATGCCGGCGAAATGAAAAAGTCTATCTTTTCATTGATGAACTTTTTGCTTCCCCGCGAAAACGTCTTATCCATGCATTGTTCAGCCAATGTAGGGGAACAAGAAGATGTAGCCTTATTTTTTGGACTCTCCGGCACCGGAAAGACCACTTTATCCGCAGATCCAGCCCGCCATCTGATCGGCGACGATGAACATGGCTGGTCTGACAACGGCACCTTTAATATTGAGGGCGGCTGCTACGCAAAATGTATCGGTCTAAGTTCTGTGGAAGAACCTCAAATTTGGCAGGCTATTCGTTTTGGATCTGTCCTGGAAAATGTTGTAGTTAATAAAGATACCCGCGTTGCTGATTACCAATCCAAAGAATATACGGAAAATACCCGTTGCGCTTACCCGGTAGAACACATCCCAAATCCTGTTATTCCCGGAATTGCCGGTGTCCCGAAAATAATATTCTTTCTGACTGCCGATGCTTTCGGTATTTTACCACCTATTGCGATCTTAAATAAGGGTCAAGCCATGTATCATTTTCTATCTGGTTATACCAGTAAACTGGCCGGTACAGAACGCGGCATCAAAGAACCGCAAGCCACCTTCTCCGAATGCTTTGGCGCACCTTTTCTTCCCCTTCCGCCTGTTCAATACGCCAACCTGTTAGGTAATAAGCTGAACCAATACGGGACAAAAGTATTTCTCCTGAATACAGGCTGGACTGGAGGCCCTTACGGGGTTGGAGAACGGTTTAAGATATCATATACCCGCGCTTTGATCAAAGCAGCCCTTGAGGGGCATCTGAACGATGCGCCGACTCGCCTGGACCCCATTTTTGGCTTTCAGGTGCCCAAACATTGTCCAGGCGTCCCCGATGATATTTTAGATCCCCAAAGTACTTGGCCTAACTCTAATGACTATCGGTCCAAAGCGTATTATCTGGCCGGACGTTTTATTGATAACTTTAGTAAATTTAAAGACATTCCGCAGCATATACAGATGGCCGCGCCAAAAACCTCCGGTTAATTGTCCACTGGTTAATTGTCCTTCTTGACACAACACTGTCCTTCGTGTTAAAATACCTCTTGCTGATGTTACGTTTATCTTATTCGCGGAAGTGCTGGAACTGGCAGACAGGCACGTTTGAGGGGCGTGTGGCGCAAGTCGTGCGGGTTCAAGTCCCGCCTTCCGCACCATACCGAGTGTTCTTACAGCATTTGAAAGTCGTAAGAACACTCGACCAATTTATATGGCCTTTTGTGACGGGGAGTAGCTGACGGCTACTCCTTTTCTCGTTTGTATGAGCACTTCCGGTTCCGGCAGCGGCAGCATATCCGGCATCTCAATTGACCCAACACAGTTGTAATGAATTTTGAGTTTTTGGACATGCATCCCGTCCACCTTTTCAGCTTGATGCACCTCGATGTAGTCAATCAGCTCGTTCAGCATCCGCTGGTTCAGCTTCCTCGCACGAGTGTACTTGCGAACGGTGGTGATGAAGATATCCGTTGTCACAACTTTGTTACCCTGTTGACCGATCTCCGTCTGGAGAGCCTTGAGCAGCTTTGCAAGCTCACTTTGTTCTTCCTCATACCGCTTGGACATTTTCGCAAAGCGTTCATCCGATAGCTTCCCGGCCACGTTGTCTTCGTAAAGATGATCAATTACGTTGTCGATTTCCCGGTCGCGTGCCAACAGCGAATTAAGCTCCTTCTGTTTCCGTTGCCCATCCGCCACTAAAGTCTGTTCAGAATGGCCGATGACGGCTTTTACAAACTCGTCCTCATACTTACTCGCAAAGCGCGTCAGGCGGCGAACCTCCCCAAGCACAACCTGTTCCAGAAAATCCACCCTGACATAATGTGTTGAGGGGCATGTCCCTCGATTTCCCTTGTAATTGGAGCAGTTGAAATACTTGATGTCAGGATTGCCCTGGTTGAAGTGGTAATGCAGGTTATGTCCACAGTCCGCGCAAACAAGAAGACCGGAAAAGATGTTCTTTTCTCCCTCGTTGGTCCGACGCCTGCGGATTTTTCCTCGCTTCTGCTGTACCTTTTCCCAGGTTGCCCGGTCGATGACCGGTTCGTGAACATCCTTGAAAACAGACATGTTTTCCTCGTCGTTTGGAAGCCGTTTTTTGTTCTTATAGGACTTGGAGTAGGTTTTGAAATTGATCACGTCCCCACAATACTCCCGCAGCGAAAGAATTTTGGTAACGCTTGAGGAGTTCCACTTGTAGGGCGGCCGCTCCGTTACTTTACCGGCACGGTTAATTCCATGACTTCGCCAGTAGTAGATTGGAGTCAAGATGTGATCTTCCGACAATGTTGCAGCAATCTGCTCTGTTCCGAAACCGTCAAGCGTCATACTATAAATCCTGCGAACAACGGCGGCAGCCTCTTCATCGATGATCCAGCGCCTAGGGTTATTGGGATCTTTCAGATATCCATATGGCGGCTGCCCCATCGGTTCGCCGGCGTTCCCTTTGATTTTATTGCTGATGCGGCGCTTCTTGCTGATATCGCGTGCATACCACTCATTGAATAAATTGCGGATTGGGGTGAGTTCATTCTCCCCTTCATCGGTATCGATGCTATCGGATACGGCAACTAACCGTATCTCGTGTTCAGGAAAGAATTCTTCTGTCAGTTTGCCAACCTCGATGTAATTTCTGCCTAAGCGTGACATGTCCTTGACGAAAACAGCTGATGCCTGCTTCTTTTCAATTGCCTCGATCAGTTGCTGGAATCCCGGGCGGTTCATTGTAACTCCGGATATGCCGTCGTCTGAAAAGGTGATCAGATTGGTGTACCCTTTCTCCTTAGCAACCTTAATCAACAGCTTCTTTTGATTCTGGATACTGTAGCTGTCTCCTTCCAGATTGTCGTCACGGGAGAGACGCACATACAGAATTGCTGTATTATCACGATTTTTCTTACTCCTTGACTGTTTCACAAGTCCTCCTTTCCGGCAGTCAAAAAGCAGTATTTGCAATGCTAATATAACGCTCTCAACTGCCGATGTCACGGCTGTGCAACACCTAAAATCAGGGGTCTTCAATATCTTGCCGCATGAGCCGTAAAAGAATGGTACCGAGGGTCTCCTTGCCCTCCTTGAGGAATACCGGCTCAACAATAAAAGTTTTGTCTTTGACCTGATATGATGTGGATTTTTTCAACGGATTATTTTTAGCTTCGTATGTGAGCTTTTCTTCCATAAAACCTCCTCTGAATATACAAGGCCCATTCTTCATTGCTGAAGAATGGGCTTCAACTTTTTTGATATGGGATGGATATAAAAAACGACTGAACATGAGCTATTCAGTCGTTTTGCGACGGTCTTTTATTGTGATTACAGGAAAATTGTGCTAATATTTGGGTGTGATGTTCTTTTCGGTCCTATTAAGTAAAAGTAATATTGTATAATAAAGTTTATCCTAAACATTTAAGAGGCAACTATGTTTGCTGGGGCGTGCAGCCCACAAACCGGCACTAAAGAGCGGTTCCTCTCTTGGGCACAAACAGGTTTGACATATCGATGCCCTCCAGTTTAAGCAGCTTTACTTTTGTTTGAACACCCCCTGCATAACCCGTCAGGCTGCCGTTTGAACCTACAACCCGGTGGCAGGGAATAATGATGGAGATAGGGTTGTGCCCGACGGCCCCGCCAACCGCCTGACCTGACATACTATCCTTTCCCATCTTCACGGCCATCTTTTTTGCAATGTCGCCGTAGGTGATTACTTCGCCATATGGAATGTCACATAAGATACCCCATACTCCCTGACGAAACGCTCCGCCAATAGGAGCTAACGGCAATTCGGAAATACCGGGCTTTTCACCGGCAAAATATCTATCCAGCCATTTTTGGGCGGCATCGAATACCGGTATGTCGCTTTTCTCTATCATTTCTTCGGAAATGATACCGCCGTGATATTTTTGTCCTTCCAGCCACAAGCCCACAAGATTATCTCCGTCACATGCAAGGGTAATTGTTCCTATGGGTGACGGATAGGTTGCCCTATAATACATTTACTACCTCCCTTGTGTGATTGATACAATTTAATTTTTCCTTTGATAGTTTTCCAAGGGGGGTTCATTTGCTTTTTGGGAGGTGCAAAATTTGAGGGGGGTGCAAATTTAACCTCGAGACACTACCCTATAAGAACGTTTTACCCCTGGTATTTCATAAGTGCCATTTAATATTTTAGCAGCGGGTTGATACATCCTTAATAGTAAGTTGAAATCTCCTTCCGGTGCCGGTAACCAATTGGACTCGTTATCTATGGGCTGGTCTTTTTGGATATAGATGTCAAGTGAGCCATCATCATTGTACTTAACTCCCTGGGTATAGTCTCCAATAGCATAGCGGTCAATTTCATTTAGCACCAGGTAGAAATCCGCACCATACATTGTTACTGACCAGAAAGCTTCTACCGGGGGCAGCTGGTCTTTATCAAAATGCAAAATGTATTTATATTGCCCATTTAGCTGATTCCCTTGAACATCAGTAAAGGTTCTGGGACAAGTAGCTTCTTCATCCACATTTGCCCCAAGCCCGCTAAAAGCAATATATGCCCGCTTAAGGAATTGGTCCCCATAAGTGCCCAAACCAGTAACTACCATCCACCCATTACTAACCCGGGGATTCAATTCTTCTAGGCTATTTGCAATTATCTGAAATGCATCTATAGCAGCACGATTCAGCCCCGCAATAGTTTCTGGATCTAATTTTCTCGCATCAAAGCCGTATGTAAGATCAATACCGATATGTTCAAATTGTTCTTCAAAGGACTCATTATTAGTAGTAGGATCTAGAATCATTAAATCTGTCATAGTTTTAAAGAAATCCAAGGCACGAAGATCTTCCACCTTGTTTTCTAAAAGTAATTTATTTGCCGGCTTTATCACGTATGGCATCATATTCCCATAGAGTGATGTCAGGGTAAATTGCCTTAGTAAAGCTAGAGCATTATCTAAATCATCCTCACCTTTTACCAGGATACGGCCTATAATCCATACAGTGTTTGTGGGGGCTTTAACCTCAATAACTCCTGAAGGCAGAATGCCTTTCCAATCGGGCCCCACGATAGCAAATTTTCCGGCATCCGTTCCTGTAGTACGGCGCCCGATACTGGAAAAGGTATTTGACCAGGCATCCATTAATTGCATTACATAGTACCTGTCGTTAGTATCCGGAACATTAAGAACTACCGGGTTTCGGGTGATATCTAGCCAGGCAGCTCCATAAATGGTATCAACATTGGGTGAAACTACATCTTTGAATTCCGGCGTAATAATTTCATGAAAAAACATATTGGACACAGTAAATGCATGACCGCAGGGCACTTTTATTAACGATTGCAGTTGCCTGGTCCTTTCCATTGTAACAAGGGGATAGCCATATATATAGGCCTGTATGCCTAAACTGTACGCATAATTTTCCCGGTACGAGCTTAAAGAACTTTTTGCCTGCATAAGAAACACTCCTAAAAATTATATGTGGATTATAATATGCAGGGAGATTGACTGATGTGATTATACTTACTACCACAGCCCTTCTAAAAGATTAAAGGCGTAGAAAACCCATATAGGAACGCATTATCCAAATTAGATTGGCACATATAACTATGTTTATTGTCAAGGGCCGGGGTTGTTGACATCTTACTACTTCGATAATAAGATGCTTCCACTAATAAGACACATTCTACCGTTTCTTTTTTACCTTATTAAAAATTTTATAATGTTTTTCGTAGGTCAATTTGGCAGTAAGGTGGAGTTGACCAAACATGAGTTCACCGATCTTATTGCCCTCGCCAAGGAAGGTATTGCCTCCCGCCGTATCATCAGCGATCTGCAAGAACGGCTTAACAGGGTGTCCAACCAACTGTACTCTATCCGGAACGGTTTTGACAAAATGCTGGACGAAACCCGGGACTTCTACCAGGCCATGCGGATAGCGCCGCAGCGGGTGAAGGAGGTGTTCACCGATATCTTTCAAAAGGCAAAGGAGGCGAGAGAACAAAAGAAGCTGCAACGTGTCATTGGCGGTTGTAAAATGACCCCATATGGCGGATGAAAATTGACCCCCCTCCATAAAAAAGGAGGTAAAAAAATGGGTCAAACGGGAACTTTCTTCCATGATAATGAGCATGGGAGAGAGAATCAGATGGTAACACAGGATCTTTGGACCGAGATTCGCATCATGCGTAAAATGGGAAAATCAATCAAAAAGATCTCTAAAGAACTCATGATCAGTAAAAACACTATCAAGAAAGCGTTACGCAGTGAGCAGTATCAGCCTTATCGGCGAGAAAACCGCAAACCGGGACTGCTGCATGAATTTATGCCATTCCTTATCGAACGAGCCCCAGAGTTGGATTTTAACGCCACCACCCTCTTCAGGGAACTAAAAAAGTCAGGCTATACTGGGGGCTATACCCTTGTTAAAGAGGCAGTGCGCCCGCTTCGAATGACATATCGCCAACTAGAAGCGGCCACAGCCAGGTTTGAAACACCTCCGGGATTACAGGCACAGGTGGACTGGGGCAGTAAGAAGATTATGCTCGGAGGATATCTTACCAGAGTGCATATTTTCGTCATGGTACTCGGATACTCCAGAGCCATATATGTGGAGTTCACCCTTGATGAAAAGCTGCCCACGCTAATCGCCTGCCATGAGCATGCGTTCGCCTGGTTCGGGGGCGTTCCAGGGGAAATACTTTATGACAATCCCAAAACCATCGTTTCTGACCGGGCTACTGCAAATGCCAGGATTAATTCCCAAATTTGAAGACTTCTGCCTCTACTACGGCTATACCCCCCGGCTGTGCCGGCCTTATCGCGCCCGCACAAAAGGCAAGGTTGAATCAGGTGTCAAATATGTAAAAAGGTCATTTCTTGCCGGGCAGAAATTTTCTTCTATATCATCCGCCAACGAGCAGGTTTTGGCCTGGATCAGTGAGGTAGCTGACCAGCGAATCCACGGTACTACCCACGAGCAGCCGGCGGAACGCGTAAAGCGGGAAAATCTCCGGCCTCATATCAGCAGTCCGCCATATGTTTTACAATTATGGCAGATACGTCGGGTGGCTGCCGACTGCCTGATCTCCTATGCATCCAACCGCTACTCAGTACCTTGGAGATATGTGCATCAGACTGTGGAACTGCAAGAGCGTGGTGACCTGATATCTATCTATCACCAGGGCGTATTGATTAACACCCACCGCAAGGCAGAAAGCAAGCACCAGGTGATTATGAACATGGAGCACTACCGGGGCCTGTCAAATAATCATAACAGCGCAAAAAAGGCAGTTCCTTTACCGGAAGTCGAGGTCAGGAACCTGGATATTTACGCCTTGCTGGCTGAAGGAGGCGATCTCGTTGGATAACCCGCAAATACTTAGAATTCAGGAGAATCTCAAGCTTTTGAAACTGAACCGTACAGGCCAGCAACTAGAAACGCTGCTTCAGGAAGCGAGTAAAAACGAAGTGTCCTATTCCGACTTCCTGGACAAACTGCTGGAAGAAGAAATCTCACTCAAACACGAAAAACATATGGCCTTAAGCACGGCATTAGCCAAGTTTCCTTACATAAAGACTCTGGAGTCATTCGATTTTTCTTTCCAACCATCTATAGACCCGAAGATAATCCGGGAATTGACTACCTGCTCTTTTATTAACAGAACGGAAAACCTGGTCCTGCTGGGTCCTCCAGGCACGGGAAAGTCACACTTATCAGTGGCTCTGGGGCTGAAAGCCATTCAGAAAAAGTACCGGACACTTTTTACTTCGGCTACCGCTCTGATTGCTTCTTTGAACAAGGCATATGCCGAGAACCGCCTGGAGGAAAAGCTCAAATTTTACTGCGTACCTAAACTGATGATCATAGACGAGATTGGTTATGTTCCGGTCGACATTCGGATCAATATCAAATTACTGAAATAATTGATCATCTTAAAATTTATGAAAGAAAATTGAAAGATAAACTGACCTTGATTGAAAGGCACAAAAACGAAACCATGCCTTTTATACCTGATGAGATAAAAACAATGGTCGAAATAATATTCAGCCATCACGAGCGGCATTTTCAGGCGGAGCTTGACTGGACTGTAGAATCTTTGAAAAGATTAAAAAATGGAGGTAAGCCATATGCCGAAACAGAGAATTGTCGAAACAAATGAAGGCATACAGGATGTACTGACTGTAGAGATATATGACCAATTTTCAAAAAACATGCGTGACAAAGGTTGGAACAATGTCGACAGTTTTATCATGGCGGGTATTGTAAGCGGGAACGTACTTGAGATTGGACCGGGACCGGGGTATGCCGGCCTGGAATGGCTCAAGAAATCCGCCGATTCCACACTTACCGGATGTGAAATAAGCGGTGAAATGATAAAGCTTGCCGAAAAAAACGCCAGAGAATACGGTTTTGAAGCAAGGACGAATTATATTGAAGCCAACTGTATGCAAATACCGTTTCCGGACGAGTCTTTTGACGCCGCCTTTTCCAACGGGTCGATGCACGAATGGGAAGATCCGGTCAAAGTTTTCAATGAGATATCCCGGATTTTAAAGCCCGGCGGCATCTTCTTTATTTCCGACATGCGGCGGGATGTCAATCCTGTTATAAAATGGTTGATCTATTTCCTTACAAAGCCGAAACAAATCCGCCCCGGATTCATAACCTCTTTGAATGCTTCTTACACGGTGGACGAAATGAAAAGCCTGATTGAGCATTCCGCGCTTATGGGAGCCGAAGTCATCAAGGATTTTTTTGGAATTTCTATACGGGGAAAGAAAACTGCACTTTGATATTTTGATGTGGCATCTTTTTTATATCTTTAATCATGTCCTTATGAACACTCGTACCAAAATCGTTTCTATATGGAGCGGAGGCCTTTGGACTACACCAGACAACCGTCTGCTCAAAGGCTCCCCTTTCTCAACGATGGAGAGCGCACTTCTCTTGCTGGAATTGGGTATGGAGCCCGGCGAACCTCTTTTGAAAGAAACCGCTGATTTAATTTTCAGCGCTTGGCGGGAGGATGGACGTTTTAAGGTGTACCCACAAGGCAGTATTTACCCGTGTCATACTGCCCACGCCGCCAATACACTTTGCCATATGGGGTATGCTTCTGACGCCAGACTGTCAAAAACGTTCCGGCGCCTTTTGGATATTCAACATGCCGACGGCGGCTGGCGCTGCAATAAGTTCAGCTTTGGCCGGCTTTCACTTTCGTTATACTTTCGCGGTATTATATAACTTTTTCGTATATATGCGCAGCATATTACTCTCCGGATGCATCTATCCGTCGGAACTTTTAGAGGTAAACCGCACATAGTCCTCATAATTATCCCTTAGGAGCCTTGGAACGTCCAAATGGTACGGGCAATGCTTCAGGCAATGTTTACACCCTGTACAATTAGGAATATTGTTCATCATTTCACGATATTGTTGTGATGTAAAGACCTTCACCGAACTTCTCCGCAACATGAGGATCATCCTGGCGGCCTGGGGAATATCAATCTTTGCGGGACAGGGCAGACAATAGCCGCACCCCCTGCAAAACTCACCCCCGAACTCCTGGCGGTCGGTTTCTATGATCTGTAAACGTTCTTCTGTTAAATCCGGCGTATTTTTAACGCACTCTAAAAGCTCATCCAATTCGCTCTCCCACTGAATACCCCAAATCGGAATGACCGGCAATCGGGCGAGATAAGCGTTAGCCGTATAAAAGTTTTTCAGTAAACCCCCGGACATAGCCTTCATAGAAATGAAAGCCATACCCTTTTCAGTGCAACGCCTCATAAGATCCGCTTCTTCCTCTGTCGCCAGATAAGAAAACGGAAATTGCAGGGAAACATACAACCCAGACTCCACCGCTTCCCTGGCTACTGTTATCTGATGGTTGGAAATTCCAATATGCCGGATCTTTCCCTGCGCCTTTGCCTCAAGCGCAGCTTCATACAGGCCCGTTTTGTCATCGGGGCGAAAACATACGGGAGGGTTATGGAACTGATAAATATCAATATAATCGGTCCGCAGGTTATTCAACGAAATATCAAGATGCTTCCAAAATGTTTTTACATCTTTGGCGCTGGTCTTGGTGGCAATACAGATCTGTTCACGAACGTCATGAAGCGCCTGACCGATCTTGGCCTCGCTGTCGGTGTAATCACGGGCAGTATCGAAAAAACGTATTCCGCCTTCGAATGCGCGTCTTAGGATTTTGGATCCTTCCTTCATATCTCTTCTTTGGATCGGCAGCGCCCCGAATCCGTTTTTTTCCACAACTATCCCGGTACTGCCTATTTCAATATTCATGACCAGCCCTCCCCTTATATACACGTCTGAATACTTTATGTACACATCGAAATACTTTAACCAAGACTTTCCGTTACCTTTATAATTGTAATACCTGCCTATAATCCTGTCAAAATATTAAAAGCGCTGTCAATGCCTGATTTACGCAGACCTATTTTAATTATTATCTGTATAAGCACAGCATTTTTTTTTATTTTGCCGTATAATAAAGATAGCTTAAAATAGTCAGGTGATCATATGCTATCAAAAACCCATTTGTACTTTAATACCCATTTAGGCCAGCAAAAACCCCAAACAATAGCCGGGCAGAACGCATATTGCCCTTTCTGCGACCGGGATGCATTAGTAGATATCATAGAAGAATCAGGCCCTATCTTGTGGTTAAAAAACAAGTACCCGGTTTTAGCGGATACATTCCAAACTGTCTTGATCGAAACAGATATCTGCAACAGCGACCTTTCGATCTATCCCCGGGAACATCTCCACAAAGTCATTCGTTTTGGCGTTGAAAAATGGCTGGAGATGGAATCAAGCGGACAATATTCCTCTGTAATATTTTTTAAAAATCACGGCCCCTATTCAGGCGGAACCATCCTCCATCCTCACATGCAAATCGTGGGACTTAAAAATATTGATTACCGTGAAAATATCCAGGCGGCAGATTTTCAGGGCGTCGCTATCCATCAAAGCAATCATGTTGATTTTAATATTTCCGTCAAACCCCGGGTCGGTTTTTTTGAATTTAATATCGTTTTGCACAATTTGTCTAAGCTTGACCAAATGGCTGACTTTATTCAAATCGCCGTTCATTATGTCCTGCATCATTTTATGAAATTTTGCCAAAGCTATAATCTTTTCTTCTATAAGTTACCCCACGGAATTGCGGCAAAAATAATACCCCGCTTTATCACATCTCCTCTTTTTATCGGTTATACCATCCCCCAGGTTTCTGATAAGACCAATGAAATTGCTCAGGATGTTTCCCGAAGATATTTTTCACACAGCTAAAACGCGCTCTCCCTTCGTACTGGGACAGCGCGTTTTGTTAATATCTAAAATTTACTGTTTCCCTGGGCCATTCACCCGAGCCATTTTAGCTGTAGCAATTTTGAACTCATCTTCATAAGATAAGATCTTTCCGGCCACCCCGGATTTCACAGCGGCCTCGGCCACTGCCGCAGCCACCCGCGGTCCTACCCGGAGGTCAAAGGCTTTGGGGATCACGCAGTCGGCCGTTAAATCATCCGGCGCTACAATCCCTGCAATTGCATGAGCCGCAGCCATCTTCATTTCCTCGTTGACGTCGGAGGCCCGCACATCCAGAGCGCCCCTGAAAATACCGGGAAAAGACAAGACATTATTGACCTGATTGGGAAAATCAGACCTGCCCGTTCCAACGATCCGGGCGCCGGCTTGCAGGGCTTCCACCGGAAAAATCTCCGGCGTCGGGTTAGCCATGGCAAAGATGACGGCATTGCTATTCATGGCGGCAACCATTTCCTTCGTTAACACGCCTGCGGAAGACACCCCAATGAAGACATCCTTTCCTTTAATTACATCTTTCAACAAGCCTTTTTCCCCGCGGAGATTTGTTTCCTGCGCCAGTAATCTCTTTTCTGGATTCATGCCCTCCGGGCGGCCTTGATAAATAGCCCCTTTCGTATCACACAAAATCACATCTCCAACGCCAAAAGTATTCAGCAACCTGGCCGTACTAATACCGGCTGCCCCAGCTCCATTTACTACTACGCGGATTTCAGAAAATTCCTTGTGAATAATTTTTAGAGCATTTATCAATCCGGCTAAAACAACAACGGCAGTCCCATGCTGGTCATCGTGAAACACCGGAATACTTAAAGCCTTTTTCAACTTCCTTTCAATCTCAAAACATCGCGGCCCGCTGATGTCTTCCAAGTTAAACCCCCCAAAAGCAGGGGCGATATTGACGACTAATTTAACAATTTCATCCGTATCCCTGGCCGCCAGGCAAATAGGTACGGCGTCCACACCCCCGAAGGTTTTGAATAAACAGCATTTACCTTCCATCACCGGCAAAGCGGCCTCCGGTCCGATATCGCCCAGCCCTAAAACTGCCGATCCGTCGGTCACGACAGCAATATAATTGGACTTGATCGTATAATCATAAACAAGCGCCTTATTCCGCGCAATGTATTTACATGGTTCCGCAACGCCCGGCGTATAAGCGACCGATAACTCGTCCTTAGTCGTCACCGGCACCTTACTGACCACTTCGAGTTTACCCTGATACAACTCATGTATGCGCAGTGACTCTTTTGCATAATCCATCCATACATCCCCCTATGATTGGTATTTCTTGGGGCCTTGCTCGTATAAATTGTTTCCCTTATTATCAATTACCACAATGGCAGGAAAATCACTGACTACCATTTTTTGTAATGCTTCTGTTCCCAATTCCTCATAAGCAACCGCTTCAACCGATAAGATGCTTTTGGCAATCAAAGCGGCTGCCCCGCCGGTCGCTGCAAAATAAACCGCCTTATTCTTTTTCATGGACTCAACCACCGCCGCGGAGCGTAATCCCTTTCCGATCATACCCTTTAACCCTTTTTCCAGTAAGAGGGGAGCAACGCTATCCATACGGTAGCTGGTAGTGGGGCCCGCCGGGCCGCAGGCTAATCCAGGCTTAGCAGGGGCCGGGCCCACATAATAAATGATCTGTCCGTCTAAATCCAACGGCAGTTCTTTCCCTTCCTTAATCAAATCGGCAAACCGTTTGTGTACCGCATCGCGGGCTGTATAAATTACTCCGCTGATCAAAACATTATCCCCCATTGCTAAACTATCCGCCATTTCGGCAGTCAGGGGCGTGTTGATCCGTTTGATATGCTCAGACATATTTTGCCCTCCTTAGATTTCTTGTGCCGCATGCCTTGCGGCATGACAACAAATATTCACTGCAACAGGCAGGGAGGCAATATGCGCCGGATGAAATTCGATATGCACTGCAAGGGCTGTCGTCCTGCCCCCCAGGCCGCCGGGACCAATTCCCAGCTTATTGATTTCAGCCAATATTTCTTGCTCTAACAACCCATAGCGGTCATCCTGATGAGGGGAGCCCAGTTTCCGCAAAGTAGCTTTCTTGGCGATCTGCGCAGCCTTATCAATAGAACCCCCTATTCCCACCCCAACGATAACAGGCGGGCAAGGATTAGGCCCGGCTTTTTTTACCGTATCGACCACAAACTTCTTCACACCCTCTACCCCGTCTGCCGGGGTAAGCATGGCCAGACTGCTCATGTTTTCACTGCCAAAGCCCTTGGCCGTTACTTCAAAACATATTTTATCACCGGGTACTATCTCCACATAAACAATCGCCGGCGTATTATCTTGCGTGTTTTTCCGTTCAAAGAGAGGCTCGTTTACTACCGACTTGCGTAAATATCCGCCAACGTAAGCCTGCCGTACCCCTTCGTTGACAGCTTCATTAAAGTTTCCGCCGGTGATTTGAACCTCCTGCCCTAACTTGACAAATAAAATTGCCATGCCTGTATCCTGGCAGATGGCAATTCTTTCGGTGGAAGCAATTTTATTATTACTGATAATCTGCTGTATAATAGCCTTCCCGGTATCCGATTCTTCTTTTTCCAATCCCGACCGCAACCCTGCTAAGATATCGTCGCCAATATCGTAATTTGCCCGCAGAAAAAGGTCTTTAACTGTTACTATGATCTGATCGCAACTAATTTCTCTCATTTTTTCACGCTCCTTGAATAACTGCTCCAGCATCAGAGTTTAGACTACCCACGCTTATCATTCAGCTAGCTTATGGAAATCAACGGAGGCCTCCCGGCAATATTTATAGACATGATCGGCAATTCTCTCCAGATAATTAATAATGTCAATGAAGATAACCCCTGACTCAACAGTACAACGGCCCTCTTCCAACCTCCTGATATGGCTTTCCACTAAATGAGCGCTGATCTGATCTACCTGCTCCTCCATTTCAGCTATCTCCTGAACCAGTTGGGCGTCATTTTCATTCAAAGCCTTGATCGATTTATCAAACATCCCTTCAATAATCGTCTTCAATTCCTGCAGCTCCTCTATAGCTTTGGGGCTAAAGGGCAGGTTCCGGTCTATTTTCAATTTGCAGAGTTCACACAAACTTTCCGCATGATCGCCGACCCTCTCTAAGTGATTAATACTGTTGATCAGCGCGGGAATCATCCGAGATTGGGATTCCCGCAAACTCTGTTTGGAAATTTCCACAGTATAGGAGGTAATATCCCGCTGCAGCTTGTTCATAATTATCTCATCCTCCAACACAAGGTCCAGCTTCTTCTCATCCCCCTTATTGAAAGCGTCAAGAACACTCATGACCATTTCTTTGGAAATTTGGGCCGCCCGGATAATTTCCGACAAAGAAGCCTTGATCGCCGCGATCGGCGTATCCAGCAGCAGTTTGTCCAGGTACTTGGTGGCGTCTTTTTCTTCTTTACCCCTGATAATTAATTCAAGGAACTTAACATAATAACGGGTCAGCGGCAGAAAAATGATGGCGCTCAATAGGTTAAAAATGGTGTGTGAATTGGCAATCTGAGCGCTAATATTGGATTCCGGCTGCAAATAAACAGTCGTAACGCTAATTATTTTAACAAACAATGGCAATATCATTAAGGCAATCATTACACCGATGATATTGTATAATGTATGGGCCCAGGCCGTACGCCGGGCGTGAATATTTCCTTTTAGACTGGCCAACTGGGCGGTAATACAGGTTCCGATATTGTCGCCCAGCATAATGCAAATAGCGGATTTTAAGTCAACAAGTCCCGCCATCCCTAAAACCATAACCAACCCGACAGTAGCGCTGCTGCTTTGTACCAACGCTGTCGCGGTCGCTCCTAAGACGATACCGATGATAGGAATGGATGCATAATTCAGGAAAAAATACTTGAGCGTTTCACTCCCCTGCATAAAAGGAATTCCGGAATTTAAAATCTTAAGCCCCAAAAACATCATACCAAATCCCATGATTGCATCGCCAATATGTTTTAACATTTCTTTTCGGGCAAAATAGTTTATGGCAAAACCTGCTCCTAAAATAAGCAAAGCGACATCCGTAAGTTTGAAATTGAAACTAAAAGCCATCAACTGGGCTGTGATGGTGGTTCCTATATTAGCGCCATAAATAATTCCTACAGCCTGGGGGAGTTTCATTAAGCCTGCGTTAACAAAACCAACGGTTAAAACCGTAATTGCCGTACTACTCTGTACTAAGGCAGTAATAACCGTCCCAACGAGAAACGCGCTCCAAACCTTACCGGTCAATACTCTCAGGATCGTCTTCATGATTTTGCCCGAGGCCTTTTCCAGCCCATCACCTAATTTTCCTACCCCGTACATTAGTAAAGCTATTCCGCCGATAATTCCAAAAACAAAGTCATTCATATTGGTAAAACCCCCAAAGGTATATAATTGTATAAATTTCGATTTAATATCTTAATATAATTGTTAATTCTACTTCAGGAAAATAAATCCTCTGGAAAAAGTACATAAAACAAACTATTTGTCGATAGCGGCGGCGAGCTTACCAGCGGCTGAAAGCTACTTTAAGAAGCCCTGCAAAATAGTATCTTCCGCTTCTTGCTCCGAAAGCCCCATAGTCATCAGCTTGATAATTTGTTCGCCGGCAATCTTTCCAATGGCGGCTTCATGAATGAGTTGAGCATCCTCATGATATGCGGCAATCTCCGGTATCGCCCTCACTTGGGCTTGGTCCATAATAATGGCGTCACACTGCACATGTCCCCGGCATTTCTCTCTTCCGGCCACCCGGGGATAAAACATTTGTTGGGATCTTTCTTTGGCTACAGACCGCGAAACAATTTGCGTAGCGGCATTTTCCCCTACCAGTTCCACAATCATTTCGGATTCGGCAAATTGTTTCCCTGCAGTCATCATCCGTTCTGTGATGATGAGATGCCCATTCTTGTGAACTGTAGCTTCCGTGCTGCGTTTCGTGGAATCAACCCCGCCAATTTGCACCAGCTCTAATTCAGCATACCCACCTTCTTCTATTTCTACAATTGTTTTGGGATTTAGAATTCTCTCCCCGGTCCCTTCTCCCTCGCCATAGTGTTTTTCCACATACCGCATCCGGGCGCCTTTGCGGATAACAAAGTTATGGACTCCATCATGCCGGGCCTTATCTTTTCCCGGATTATGGATGCCGCAGCCGGCAACAACCAACACATCGGAACCTTCCCCGATGTCAAAAGTATTATAAACCAGATCGTTTAACCCTGTATCCGTGATAATCACAGGGATATGGACACTTTCTCCTTTTGTACCGGGTTTCACAATTATATCTATACCTGGGCGGTCACTTTTCGTCTTGATTTCGATGTTATCAGTAGAGCGCCGTCCTGCTTTCTCACCGTTTTTTCTGATGTTATAGGCGCCCTGAGGAATTTCATGTAAATCCGCAATTTCCTCCAATAACTTACTATCTATTGCATTCATCAGTCATTTCACCTCTTTCCAGGCAATCTTTACTACAATCACAACCCTTCAAAATTCCAGGAAGAACCTTCTGCTTGTCCCCTTGTTGTTCGATCTTCCCCTCGGCAATCAGAATAATCTCATCCGCCAGTTCCAAGATCCTTTCCTGATGGGAAATGATAACCGTCGTGTTATTATATTGATTATGGATTTTCCGGAAGGTTTCCGTCAAACGGCTAAAACTCCAGAGATCGATACCTGCCTCCGGTTCATCAAAGAGTGCGATCTTAAGCTTACGGTTGAGCAGGGACGCAATCTCAATCCGTTTGAGTTCCCCTCCGGACAGACTGGCATTTACTTCCCGCTCCACATAATCCTTGGGACAAAGACCCACGTCATATAAAAAATTATATCCGCACCCGTTTTTATCATTGACCAGACGCAACAAACCCCCTACGGTGATCCCTTTAAAACGCGGGGGCTGCTGAAAGGCATAACCAATCCCCAAACGCGCCCTTTCGGTGATTGAAAGAGCGGTTATATCCAAACCATCCATTAGGATTTTTCCGGAGGTCGGCTGATAAATCCCCATAATAATTTTTGCCAAAGAGGACTTGCCCCCGCCATTGGGACCGGTGATGACATAAAACCGGTGATCCTGTAAAGTGAGATTAATGTCTTGGAGAATCCTGACAGGCCCTGTATCCCCTTCTAATTCAAATGAAACATCTCTGATTTCCAGCATATTTTTTCACTCCTATACACATATCCCTCTGTTATTTTCTCAGAATAAAGCAAGTTCGTCCAGAATAAAATTTTTCGGGATACAATTTTACAGCATTGCTATTTCTAATTATTTGCTATATTATATACTATATTAGAATATTTTATATTATTGGATAATTGGAGGGATTTTTCACTATGCCGATGACCATGAATAGTACCGAAACAAAAATGCTGACAGAAAAAGCTGAAATATTAAAAGCCTTATCACACCCGGTTCGTCTGTGTATTGTCCGCAACCTGGTGGAAATTGGCGGCTGTAATGTTTCAAAGATGCAAAACTGTCTTGCGATGCCTCAATCAACCATCTCCCAACATTTAACAAAACTAAAAGCCGCAGAGATCATAGAAGGGAAGCGGACCGGCACCGAGATCACCTATCAGGTAACACATCAAGACGCCATCAATATCGTAAAAACTGTCATCCCACAGATCATATAGGCCATGAAACACCAAAAACCTGGTAAATCATTACCAGGTTTTATATTATATCAGCCTGAAACCCTGCAAACCATCCCAATCCTTTAGGTTACCCAGTTACCGTAGAGGGAGTGATTCTACGGCCTATTTCGTTCAGTTCGTTAATAAAGCCGGATACCGGTTTGCCGGCGGTAATATCCTTGGTAATATTTTTCAGGCGTGTAACGGTATCCGCATCGGCTGTAACATATACTGTCTGGACGGTATTAACTTCTTTTTTAACAATAGTGGTGATCTCGTTCTTCAACCGGTCCGTCAGCGTACCGGAAACACCCGCTTTCAGATCAACTCCTACCCACGCGCGGCCATCACTTAAAACGACTGTTGCTGAATTAATATCATTCATCTCACTAATTTTCTTGGACAACGCATCCGCCCTGGCATTTTCCTGGGTGTCCTGTCCAACGGAAGGAGTTGGGGCCGGCGTCGTCTGATTCGGTGCAGGCTGAACCTCTCCCGGTCGCATTTGTGTCGAACAAGCCGTAAATGCAAAGCCATTTAATAGCAGCATCATTGATAAAACCACAACGATTGTTTTATTTTTTATCATCATGATTCCTCCCTGTTAGATATTATTGATACTTTGATTATAGTATCCTCAAGGAAAGCAAAATTTATGTGAAAGGATTTTTCATTTCCGGCAAGAACTTATATATAAATCAATACAAAGGATGTGAGTCGCTTGCCGCAAAAAGGTAAATTTATCGTTCTGGAAGGAGTTGACGGATCAGGGATCTCGACTCAGGCCCGTCTTTTATCCTCGTGGTTCGAAAAAAATAAGGAAACCTACGGAAAAACCTGTTTTACCAAAGAACCTACCGAAGGGCCCATCGGCTGTTTGCTGCGTCTGGTTCTCACTAAGCGGTTAAAACCCCTCGATGAGAAAGTAATGGCTCTCCTCTTCGCCGCCGACCGGGTGGACCATCTTTATGCCGCAGGTGACGGAGAACAAAGGGAGGGCGTGCTTAGCCTTTTAGACAAAGGTATCAATGTCGTTTCAGACAGATATAACCTCTCATCATTATCTTATCAGTCCCGAGAGGTTGATTTAAAATGGCTTCGGCAGATTAATTCCTTTGCTATCAAGCCTGATTTGACAATCCTCTTGATGATACCCGTTCAGGATTCTGTAGAACGCAGAAGCAAATCCCGTTTCCAGGAAGAGTTTTACGAGAGAGAGGATTATCTGCGGGAAATCAGACGGAATTATGAAAGAATAGCTCATTTGCTTCAAACAGAAGGCGAAAACATTGTGCTGATCGACGCCAGAGGCGACATTGAAACCGTTTTCCAGGAAGTATGCGCCGCCGTCATGCAACTATTCACGGAATAATATAATACAAAAAAAGAACTGACGCCTCATAAAAGAAGCGTCAGTTCTTTTTATCGCTGAACTAACATTCAGTGGGGGTTGAGTTTCCCATATAATGAAGTTTCGTGCAAAATCTCAGCTTACTTTTTCTCCTCAATCGTTACATTTATAGTAACAATATTTTTATTACGGTAAACCAGCACGGTGACTTTATCGCCAATTTTGCTGCCCTGTACGGCATTCTGCAAATCACTGGGATTGGAGATATGTTTGCCGTTGAACTCCAAAATAACGTCGCCTCTTTTAATTCCCGCCTTATGCGCCGGTGAATTTTCCTGGATAGAGCTGATCAAGGCGCCATCGGGTTTAGCCATCCCGAAGTATTTCGCCAATTCCTCTGTAACGGGCTGTATATATACCCCCAACCAAGGACGGATCACTTTGCCCGTTTCCAGAAGCTGATCGAGTACTTGTTGAACCGTGTAACTCGGAATAGCAAACCCTATACCCTGCGCCTCCGCATTGATGGCTGTATTGATACCCACAACTTCGCCTGCCAAATTGATCAACGGTCCCCCGCTGTTGCCAGGATTGATCGAAGCGTCTGTTTGGATCAGATCTTTATATTCCGTATCCACAGTTTGTACCGGCCGGCCTTTGGCGCTGATTACCCCCACCGTAACAGTATGGTCTAATCCGTAAGGGTTCCCGATGGCGATTACCCAATTTCCTACCTTAGTTTGATTCGAATCGCCCAGTTTAAGAATCGGCAAATCAGATCCGGCCTCAATCTTAACAACTGCCAGATCAAGCTCAGCGTCGGTGCCTACCACTTTACCCTCGTAAGGCTCCTGGCGGCTGGTAAGATACACTTTTACCTGTTCAGCCCCTGCAATTACATGGTTATTGGTAAGGATATACCCGTCTTTAGAAATGATAAAGCCTGAGCCCAGCCCTTGACTTTCCTTAGTTTCCGGTTCACCCAGAAAATCATCCCCAAAAAACTGGCGGAAAAAAGGATCGTCCCCAAAAGGATTCACTGAGCGGCTTTGAACTTTGGTGACCGTTTCGATCTTTACAACCGCCGGTCCTGTTTGTTCAACAATTTTTTCAATGGTATCCGCAGCAAAAAAATCACCAATCGCAGAGGTGCTCACAAACGAAGTAGTTTCCGCATGAGCCGGTCTTACAGGCCCCCAGGGTACGTCATACCCGTTAACTGTGAGCCAGAAACCTCCGGCCAATATCCCTCCCAAAAAAATGAGCAGGGTATAAGAAACTAATAGTTTATTAATTTTTAATCGACCCATAGGAAAATGCCCTCCTGTGTTCATTAGTTTGTCCTTTAATATACTACCTGAACCTTAAAATAAACTGAGAAGGGGAAAAGTGACAATGACGGTTGTGCCTTTATCCGTTTCGCTTCGTATATCAATCCGTGCTCCATGCTGGTCAATGATCCATTTAGCAATAGCCAGTCCAAGCCCCGTACCTTCCCCCACCCGGGAAGATTCAGCCCGGTAAAAGCGTTCGAACAGATGGGGAAAGTCCTTTTCGGGTATCCCAGGCCCCTCGTCGCTAAATATCAGAGAAATTTCCTCCGGAGTAGTTTCCAGACGGAAAGTAACCCTTTTTCCCTCAGGCGTATATTTAAGAGCATTATCATAAAATACCAGCAGCATCTGTTTAAAGTAATCGGGGTCCGCTGTTAAGACAATCCCTTGCGCCCCCTCCAGGTCCACTTCCAGGCGCTGTCCTTTTAAGAGATAACGCGCCTGCCGGGCCGTTTCTTCCAGTATTGGCAAAAGTTCCATCTGCGTCAAATTTAGTTGCCGCCCGGAATCAACCCTGGCTAAAGTTAACAGCTCCTTAACCAAACGTGATAATCTCCTGGCTTCAGAAGATATATCCATCAGGGTTTCCTTTTTCAATTCCTCATTTCCCGGTTCCAACTGCACTAGAAAATCAATATTACCCTGAATGGAGGTCAAAGGAGTCCTCAACTCATGAGAAGCGTCGGCTACGAAGCGTTTCTGAAGAGCCAGGGACTCCGCCAGTCTGTTATAAAAATCCTCTAGGTTCCCCAGCATATTATTAAACGTTATGGCTAACTCCCCCAGTTCATCTTTTGGCCCCCGGTAAGTCACTCTCCTTGTTAAATCTCCTTTCTCTCCAATAGCTTTGGCTTCCTTGGTCAAATGACGGATCGGCCCTAAAACCTTACCCGACATAAACCAGCCTAAACCAAGCGAAAGTAAAAGGGCGGCCAACACCGCGATGATCATGATGTTCCGCAATCTGATCAAGGCTTGTTCAACCAACCTAAGGGGCCTTGCCACCTGCAAAAACCCGACCACATCACTATCCAGTAACAGCGGTTTTACTACCATCCTCAATTCTTCATTTTCCACATGAACCGATGTAAAAAGAATATTTCCTTTCATATATTCTTTGTTGACAAATTGCTCCACCGGGAGATTATACTTACCTAAGTTGTAGGTCTTCGAGGCAATCTCCCCGTCCTTTCCTACTACCTGGAGATAGACATCGGGGGCTGCAAACACCTGCACATCCGGGAGAACGATCTGGCGCAGGAAAAAAGGCAATGTTCCGACCACTTTGGCGGATTTTAACACCTCATCGGCTTTATTGCTTAGGTTGTTATCCATTTCTGTCATTAAAGAGTACTCTAAAAGCAAGTATACCGAGCTTCCTAATATTATTAATATTAGCAATAATATTCCAGTATACCAAAAAGTTAAACGCCACCGTATCGGCACCCGTATCCCTCCCTACTCTTTCAAAACATAACCTACTCCACGCACTGTACGGATGACCCTGGCCTCGCCGTTTTCCTCTAATTTGTTCCTCAAATACCCGATATAGACCTCCAAAACATTGGATTCGCCTTCATATGCATAACCCCATACCGTATCCATTAATCTTTCCCGTGTCAAAACCTTCCGGGAATTTTTCATCAGTATAATCAATAAATCAAATTCCTTCGCGGTGAGCTCTATTTCACGTTCCCCCCGCCATACCTGGTGGGTATCCAGATTGGCTTTGATATCTTCAAAAGTAATGAATTCTTCTGAATTTTGGTGAAAGCGGCGCAGCAGAGCCCTGACACGGGCCATTAACTCCTCCAGCGCAAAGGGTTTGATAAGATAATCATCGGCCCCGCAATCCAAGCCTTTTACCTTGTCTTTGGTATCATCCTTGGCAGTCAGCATTAAAATCGGTACATCCAAGACCTTTTTTACTTCCCGGCAAACATCATAACCATCCATCCCCGGAAGCATAATATCCAGAATCACAAGCTGCGGCTTCTCTTTCACCACGATCTCCCAGCCCTGCAAACCATCCTCCGCATCAATTACCTTGTACCCGGCGTAAGTAAGGCTTCTCCTCAGCATGGCTCTGATTTTAGCGTCATCGTCAACTACCGCAATTTTATATTCATCCATGCCGTTGTCACTCCTTTTTTCCTGTCATAATTATTTTATCACGATATCAACAATTATTAAAATTAAAAGAGTCAGTAGCAAATAATGCTAACAGACTCTTGTAGTTTAATTCATGAGCTATTTCATTTTCTGCAGGCGTTCATTAGGAATAATTCCTGGGATCCGTCCGCGTTTAGCAATGGGTATTCCGTTAACCTCCTTGATATCCATCGTCATATCAATAGCCGAGGCTCCGGAGATATAACTCCCTACTCCAAAAGCATCAGCCCCGGCTTCACTTAATTGCACAAGCTTCTCGGGGTCCAACCCGCCGGAAACAAAAATATCCACATGGTCAAATCCCTCTTGATCCAATCGGGCTCTGATCTCTTTTACCAATCCCGGCGTAACCCCTCCCCGTTCACTAGGGGTATCAAGCCGTATGCCATTTAGGGCCGGGCCCATAGCCCTGGCTACACGCAGGGATTCCTCCCCTTCGTCTTTAAAGGTATCTACCAAAACCGTACGGGACTCGCCCTGAGGCATCAACTCATGATAAGCCGCCGCAACCTCCACCGAATCGCCCATAATCAGGAAAATCGTATGCGGTACAGTACCCGATGGCTCCAACCCTACCAGTTTCGCTCCTAATATACAGCTTGCCCCATCCGCTCCCCCCACAATGGCGGCTCTTTCCATTACCGGCGCGATGGCAGGGTGGACATGGCGGGCTCCAAAACAGAGAACTTTTTTACTGCCGGCACAGCTTTTGATTTTTCGGGCTGCTGTCGCCCAGCCACTGGAACTGGCCAGAACACCGAGGAGCGCTGTTTCGTAAATACCAAAATCACTGTACTTTCCAGCAATACGCATAACGACCTCTTTTTGAGAAAAAGCCTGTCCCTCTTGAAGGGCCCACACTTCCACCGGACAGTCCCGTAAAATCGCCATGGCTTCCGTGATCCCGGCTATGATACCCCCTCCGCGTGGAAATATTTCCGCTGTCACCTGCGTATCCGCCAACCCTTTTTTTGATAAGATTTCCTGGGTTTTGACAAAATAAATATCCGTGGTGGCTCCGGAAATTATCTCCTCGTGCTGGGCTGAAAAAAGCCGCCTGTCCTTGTCAACTTTAAGAGCCCTTACCTGGGCGAGGGTATTGATCTTATCACTCATTGTTTTTTTGACCCCTCACATTCTTAAATCATTTCTAAGACCAAGCTAAGATTTAATAATTTTTATAGATTCTTTTATAAATTTGATAATCAAACAAAACACGTTCAATATATTGTTGTGTTTCCGGGTAAGGTATCTGTTCCACATCTTGTTGCCGTCCACTCCATGTTTTGTCGGACAACCACTTCCTAACCTTGCTCTCCCCGGCATTGTAAGCAGCCAGTATTTTGGGGAGATCGCCCTGAAAGGTTTTATCTAAATAAGCCAAATACCAAATCCCCATGGGTATATTATAGGGGGGCTGATAAAGCATCTCCTTTTTAAAGTCCTTGATCTTCATCTGCTCCGCAATCCAATAACCCGTATCAGGCATGATCTGCATTAAACCCCTTGCCCCCGCCGGGGAATGTGCCTTAGAAGAGAAACGGCTTTCCGTCCTGATGATAGCTAAGGTCAAATAGGGGTCGATCTGATATTCCCGACAATACTTTACGATAAGCTCCTGATGAGGGAAAGGATAGAAAAATTTCAAAAACCAGGAACTCTGCACAATAAAGATAGCCGCAAGGCCCACCAGAAAAACTAAGGAAATTTTACTCCACCAACGATATAACAAAAATACTACCTCCCAGCACATGGCCTGTCCTAAAAAATACTATGTTTTTCTCGCATGATATATGATAAAAAATTGTGCTAAGAGCTGGATTTTATTTTTTTGTTACTACTGATGACCCGCAACTTTTTGCCAAAGCTCCCGGACCTGGGCTAAAACATCAGCGGGCTCCCGGCTGTTGTCTATAACGCGGTCTGCATAAAGCAGTTTTTCTTCCAGGGGCATTTGCATCAACAACCGACTCTCAGCCTCCGCTTGAGAAAGACGGTCCCGTTGCATTAACCGGTTGATCTGTTCCGAGCGGTCTACTGATACCACCCACACCTCATCTGCCAGGTCGGACATTCCGGTTTCAATGAGAAGAGGAGCATCTACAACTATTAACTGAACCTCCGCAGCTTCTTGATATGTTTTGATCCGTTCCCGAACCGCCTGAATAATCTTGGGATGAAGAATGCTGTTTAGCTTTTCACGGGCTGTGGGAGAACTAAAAACCAATTCCCCCAATTTCTTGCGGTTCAAAAGCCCGTCCCCGTTAAAATACTCTTCCCCGAAACAACGCCTGATTTCTAACCAACCGGGGCTGTTAGGGGCTACCTGTTCCCGGGCTATCACATCGGCATCAATAATAACCGCTCCCAACTGGCGGAGGAAACTGGAGACCGTACTTTTCCCCGAGGCAATACCCCCCGTCAAACCGATAACCAACACCTACAACAATCTCCTTTGATATTTATTGCCCCTATCATACCTTTTTCAACCGGTACTTTCAAGCTTTTTCCTTTCTAAGTCTGGCAATTTGGGCAATATACCGAACCCCGTCCTGCGATCACCTTCTTTTTTAGTATCTGGCCGCAGCGCATACATGGCCTTCCGGCCCGGTCATAGACCTGCAGGCGGTTTTGAAATGATCCTTTTTCTCCCTTGGCGTCTATATAATCACGAATAGATGTACCCCGAAAGTCGATCCCTTCCTGAAGCTTAAAACGAATGGCCGCATATAGATTTTTGACCTCTTGCGGCTTCAAGTCCTGGGGTTTTCTTTCCGGATGCAACCCCGCCTGAAAAAGAATTTCATCGGCATAGATATTCCCAATACCTGCTATCTGGCTTTGGTCCAGCAAAAAAGCTTTGAGGGCCCCCCTTCTCTTTTTAAGTTTCTCCGCAAGGCCCCCCCATGTAAAGTCTTCCGCCAAGGGTTCAGGTCCTAAGGTATGCAATCCTTTGACGGCTGACATGTCATTATTTTCAACAAGGTAAACCAAACCAAATTTCCGGATATCAATAAACCTCAACTCTTGACCGCCGGAAAGGCGAAAAACAAGGTGCGTATGTTTTTTAAGCGGGGCTTCGCGGCCGCATACCAGGAGCTGGCCGGTCATCCTCAGATGAATGACCAGCATTGTGCTAAGATCCAGGGTAAAGATAAGATATTTGCCCCGCCTTAAAACAGATTTGACCCGCCGTCCTTTAATACGGTCACAAAACGTATGAGGATCGGGCGCTTTAATGATTCCTCCGTAATATACGTCCGCTTCCAGGATGGTTTGCTCCAAAACCTGCGGTTCCAAGCTTCTGCGTACTGTTTCAACTTCCGGTAGTTCCGGCATCTTGCGATCTCCCCCGATCTTCCTTACTTCTCACTTCTCACTTCTCACTTCCCGCTTCCCACTTCCAATACCAGCGGTTGGAGTTCATACCAGTTGGGTCCTGTCTGTAAATCTACTTTTAACGGAACTGCCAGGGAATAAACGCTGGTCATTACAGTATTAACCAGCTGGGCAGCCTCTATAAGCCGGTCGAAGGGTATCTCAAAAATCAATTCGTCATGGACCTGGAGCAGCATAGCCCGGGCCAGTCCCATTTCCTCTAAGCTATGCTGCATGCGGAGCATAGCTACTTTGATCAGATCAGCCGCGCTTCCCTGGATAGGAGTATTCATCGCGGCACGTTCCGCAAAACTGCGTAAATTGAAGTTCCGGCTCAAAATATCCGGGAGATAGCGGCGGCGATGAAGAAGCGTGGTGACATAGCCATTTTCTCTGGCTTCGGCAATGACCCGGTCAATATAACTCTTGACCCCGTGATAACGTTTAAAATAATGTTCGATATAATGTTTTGCCTCCGCTCTGGAAACACCTAGATCCTGGCTCAAGCCATAATCGCTGATGCCATAGACAATTCCAAAATTGACGGCCTTGGCGGCCCTCCGCATCTCTTTACCGACCTGGTCCATCGGTACGCCAAAGACCTCTGAAGCCGTACGGGTATGGATATCCTGATCTTTCAGGAACGCCTCGGTCAAAACCTCGTCCTGGGCAATGTGCGCCAGTACCCGTAATTCAATCTGGGAATAGTCAGCCGTTAGGAGCGCACAACCGGTTGAAGCCAAAAAAGCCTTGCGGATCCTCCGCCCTTCTTCTACCCGGATCGGGATGTTTTGAAGGTTCGGCTCCGTGCTGGAAAGCCGCCCGGTAGCCGTCACAGCCTGGTTAAAGGAGGTATGCACCCGGCCGGTCGCAATATCTATGATGGACTGCAGCCCGTCAATATACGTAGTTTTCAGCTTTACCAACTGCCGGTAATTCAAAATTGCAGCCACGATTTGATGATCCGTGGCTAAAGACTCTAAGACATCGACACTGGTGGAATACCCTGTCTTCGTTTTTTTGCCTTTGGCCAGACCTAACTTATCAAAAAGGACCGTCCGCAATTGTTTGGGTGAGTTGATATTGAATTCTTCACCGGCTTGCCGGTAAATCTCTTCCGCCAGTAGCGCGATGCGGCTCTCCAACTCATTGCCCATTTCCTTGAGAACATCTTTATCCAGACGCACCCCTGTCTGTTCCAGCTTGGCTAAAACAAAACACAGAGGCAACTCCACGTCTTCGTAGAGGCTCCACATCTGCTGATCCTGCAAAGTGCGCTGGAGTTCAGGAACAATTTTTTCCAAAGTGTGAAGATAAAGAGAACCTGTTTCCTCCCGGGAAGAAGGCAGACTATGGACTCCGGCCGTTTCCCTCAGCAAAGCCGCCGGATCGGTTTGAGGCCGGGAGGGATTTAAGAGATAGGTCATCAGCAGCGTATCATACTTCACACCCTGCAATTCAATACCGTAGGACCGGAAAGCGGCCACAGCCGTTTTCGCATCGTGAACAGTCTTGGTCAGGGAGGGCTTTTCGAGATAGGGTTTCAGAAGCTGTAAGAACGCCTCCAGTTCATCCCCCTGCCAGGCCAGAAAAACAGGTTCCTGACCAACCCCTTTGAGGCCAAGATTTATAATTCTCAAACCTGCCGCGCCGGCCTTCTCGGTTTCCAGGTAGAGGCAAAGATTATTTTGCACCTCCAGCAGATAGCCTTCGAAGATGCCGGGTTCGTCGATCCTTCTCCACGGCGTTTCCAAAGCTTCCTCTCCGGCCTCTTGCAACTGAGTTTGGGCCATCTTGTCCAGAACATGCTGAAGGATGTTTTTAAACTCCAGCTCTTTTAACATCTTGATTACTTGGGGATAATCCGGTGCGCCCACCCGGCAGGCTTCGGCTCCAATAGGAATTGGGACGTTGCATTCGATAGTCGCCAGCTTTTTACTGAGCCGGGCCTGCTCTCCATAGTTTTTCAGTAAATCTCCCAGTTTTTTGCCTGAATAATCCTGCCAATGGGCCAGGACATTCTCCAGATCACCATATTCCTGCAAGAGTTTTAAGGCGGTTTTCTCCCCCACTCCCGGGATCCCGGGAATATTGTCGGAGGCGTCCCCCATGAGTCCTTTCAGATCGATCATCTGCCAGGGCTGAAGTCCATATTTTCCCTGCAGGGCTTTTTCGTCATAGCTCTCCAGCTCTGTAATACCTTTTTTTGTTAATAAGACCCGGGTATGGGGGGAAATCAACTGCAGAGCATCTCTGTCCCCCGTTACAACCTGATTTTCCAGTCCCTTTACCTCTCCCCATTTTACGAGGGTCCCGATGAGGTCATCCCCTTCATATCCCTCATATTCAAAAATTGCGATATTCATAGCTTTTAATAATTCTTTTAGAACCGGGAATTGGGGTTTCAATTCATCGGGCATCCCTTTCCGATGGGCTTTATAATCCCCAAAATCCTGATGGCGAAAGACTATTTTGCCCTTGTCAAACACAACCGCCATATACTGCGGTTTTTCTTCTTCCAGGATCTTGAGCAGCATATTACAAAAGCCGTATACAGCATTGGTGATAAAACCCTGGGAATTGGATAACATGGGAATGGCATAAAAGGCTCTATTAGCCAGGCTATTGCCGTCGATCAAAATAAATTTTTCCGACATAACTTATCACTCCGGTTCACTAAGATCCCTCTCATGCTTATATTTGCCTAATTAAAAAAATATACGCCTGCAAGTTAGAATGAGGTTAAACATAAAATTCGGTGTGGAGGTTGTTTTTCCTGCACACCGAATTTTTATTTCCTTTTTGCCTGTACGCCGGCTAGCCGGCTCTTTTTTTCATCCAGAACCAAATGCCAAAGATCGCCAGGAAAGCAATGAATAAATAAGGAAGCGCCGAACTGACAAATATCACTAATTTGCCCGTATCCCGCAAAATATTGTTAATAGCTTTAATAAAGGCCTCTTGTGATCTGAGTAAAATACCTTTCCACCCGGTCGTGGTGATCTGCTGGGTTGAAAGAGCGGCTTGTCTAAGGTTGATCCCGATATTCGAAAAATTTGTCTGGTTCTTGAGATAGCGCAATCGTCCCTCCAGGGATTCTAAGTCCGCCCGGGTATTGGCTAATTCATTCTCCACCGCCAGGACATCGGAGAGCTGGCCTGATTTCGAAAGGATAGCCAAAAGTCTTTCTTCTTTGACCCGCATGGTATTGAGTCGGCTTTCCACATCAATGTATTCTTCGGTTACATCCTGGGAATTAACATTACGTCTAAGTACCTTCCCCAGTCCCGGCATTCCGTTTAAGAAACCGTCAAAGCTGGCCTGGGGTACTCTGACCTGCAAATGCCCGCTGGTGATCCCGTCGCCATTTACAGCATTATTGATGGATTCATTAGCGATATATCCGCCCAAATCCGTTACCTGTTTTTTAAGTGCGTCCGCAGCCGTCTGATAATTCTCAACCTGAATAGTCACATCGGCATTCTTAATAATCTTCCGCTCCATTTCGCCTGCCGGGGCTGCATTTGCCGTATCCGCCAGCTTTCCCTTCATATCCACAGTAGGAGCGGTTCTTTGAGCCATAAGCATCGGCGATGAAGCCTCTTCCATGGCTTTAGCCTGCGGGGCAGCTATTTCCGGGCTGCCTCCCGCGGCGGATTGATCCAGGGAATAACCGGTGATGGGCATAGAGTTCGCCACATCCTCAGTGGGGCGTTCATCCATCACCAGGCTTTGTTTTGTCTTTTCGGCGGATCCCAGTCCCAGATTGGCATAATCGGCGACGAAAGGCAACATAACAATCATTAAGACTAAGGCAACCGCTACAGGCATCAAGGTTGAAAGACGAATCTTCTGTTTCCATTTTGGCAACAGTGCCCGGAAAAAAAAGCCCTTTTTGGGAAGAGTCTTCTCAAGCTTAGCGTGAAGCTCGCGTCGGAAGCTGGCAGGCGGTATGATCTCTGGTAAAGAGGCCAGCATGGAGATAGTATCTGACAGCGCCTGAACCTCTTTTTGGCAAACAGAGCAAGAATCAAGATGATTTTTTATCCTGGCGTTTTCTTCATCTGTTAATTCATGATCCAGGTATGCGGAAAGATTTTCTTCTACTTGTCTGCAGTTCATATCCTTCCCCCCTTCCTACAGGTTTAGACGTTGGTGACGATCAATTTGTTCCATTTCCAACGCCAGTTTTTCTTTTAGGTACTTTCGTGCTCTGTTGATCCTTGATTTTACTGTACCTAATGAACATTCTAATTGTTCGGCGATCTCGTCGTAGGAAAACCCCTGAATGTCCCGCAACACCAGGGCTAGACGAAATTCCGGCGATAAAGCGTCTATAAGATCTTGGATTTTCTCCTGCAGCTCCTTTTTTTCAAACAACTCTGCAGGATCAGGATAATTCGAAGGTACTTGTTTAGTGACCTCTCCTTCCTGGAGGGTGATTTTTTCATCCAGGGACTCATAAGATATCCGGTATTTTTTGCGCAATTCATCACGGCATAAATTCGTAGTGATTCGATATATCCAAGTAAGAAATGAAGCCTCCCCCCGAAAGCTTTTGATAGATTGAAAAGCCCTCAGAAACGCCTCCTGTGCTATATCATTGGCATCATCATGATTACCGACTAAACGGTATGCCACCGTGTATATTTTCCGTTCGTAGCGGCAAACCAGTTCCTCAAAGGCATACATATCCCCGTTTTGACTTCTGATAACCAGTTCTTCATCCTTATACAAGGCTGCCGCCCTCCTTTCAGACATCAGGTAGTACCGGCATAAAAATAAAGTTACTCGTGGGAATTATTTTATCATAAAGGGGCTCTTAAGGATAGGCTTTTAAATAATGGGTAAAATAACCTCAGAAAGGGCCAAAATAATAGAAATAATAGATAGGAGGTGCGCAAATGGAAAACAAACCGAATCCCAAGACGAAAAAATCCGCTAAAGCAACCCCCAATTATAACCAGGAAGCCGCCCAAGAATTCAGCAGGGATCCCAATACCGTCATCCCTACATCAGCCGATATGGATCTCTATGATGATGAAACAACGGGTAGTGGCAAGACCAAGACAGGCACAAACACAGCGGATACGAATAATAAGTAAGGGTTGACAAGACGGCCTTGAGGTATCACATCTATATATGCTGCAATATGAGTCCTTTTCCAGGGAATGTCGATTGACATTCCCTGCGTTCTTTGCTAGAATGATTTCTGCATTCTAGTTTCTGCATTCTAGTTGAATAATGCCGGTGTGATGGAATTGGCAGACGTGCGGGACTCAAAATCCCGTGGTGGCAACACCGTGTCGGTTCGACCCCGACCACCGGCACCAGAAATCAATCGCTCTTAAAGCCGCGATACAAGCTGCTTTAAGGGCTTTTTTCTTTACTCCAGTCAACGATCTTTGTCATATCATCATTTAAGGCCGTATCATCCGGTGCATTTAATACAATGCTGATTATTACTCTATTATCTTTTTTATAGTAAGCTATAAGGCATCTCCCCGCTTGGGAAGTATATCCGGTTTTGCCTCCGATACACCCGTTTTTGCCAAGCAGCGTATTGGTATTATAGACGATCATTCCTTTTCCGTCCGTGTTCTTTATATGAGCGGATTCCATTCCCATAATAGTCATAATCCATTTATTTTTGTATATTTCCCTGGCTAAGATACTCAGATCATAGGCCGTCGTATAATGGTTGTCATCATGTAGCCCGCAAGCGTTTACGAAATGGGTATTTTTTAATCCCAATTGAACCGCTTTCTTATTCATAAGCTTTGTAAATTTATCGCTGCTGCCGGATATGTTTTCTGCGATCATATAAGCGATATCGTTGGCTGAAAATACGAGCATGGCCTGCATGGCGTTTTCTGCGGTCATCGTGCTTCCTTCAGGAAAATCCAGCTTGTTGGCTTCTTGTTTTTTTGCCCTCCGACTATACGTTAAGACATCCTGTTTGTCCATTTCTTCCACAAGTATCAATGCGGTCATCAGCTTGGTCAGACTTGCCGGAAACATTTTTTCATTTTTACCTTTGGAGAACAATATTTTCCCGCTATCAGCGGCTACCGTAATAGCAGCTTCCGCCTGAATCTCGGGGTAGCTCCCATTATGTTCTTGTTCAATGTTTTGATCCGGAGCTTGCGCATCGTTTGCCGCACCGTTGATTAGTTGAGCCGGGTCACGCTTGATTTTTTCCAATAAATGGTTATTGTTGCTCATATAACCGGCAAGATAACCAACAAGGAATAAAACCGCAAATAAAATAAACAATAAGCGAACAACTTTTGCAAATTTCATAAAAGATCTTTTCCTCTCTGCTGTGCAAAAATCAATATCTTAAAATCATGTTAGGATTGCTTTGTGACATTAATGTTACAAAGCGAAATTTATTTTGAAGATCAGCGGCAGCATGGAGGTCCTGGAAACTATCTTGGATGAATATCTGTATACGGAAGTCTGAGAAAAAGGAGGCGCTTATGGTGCGGAAGCAGAAATAACCCGTGACGGGAATGTGGTTTTTCTCCTATAAGACACTTCCGGTCAGGAAACCGTTTCTATAGAAAAATAAAATTTCACTCCGGATGACGTGTTTTCCACTCCATAGATACAGGAATGGTTATCCAGGATGGTCTTGCAGATAGCCAAACCCAAACCTGTACCGCCCCCGGATTTTTTACTTCTCGATTTATCTATCCGGTAGAATTTCTCCCATACCCTGTTTATTTCCTCATCCGGGATGGGTTTACCTTCATTTTCGACGGCAACATACACGGCGTTTCCTTCCCGTTTGGACAGCAGGATGATTGCTTTTCCCGCTTCGGTATTTATCACGGCATTATTCAAAAAATTGGTGACAACCTGTTCGATTCTACTGCTGTCGGCCTTAACAAGAGCATTTGTGTACCTTATATCGCTTCTGAAATTAAGCGTTTTATCCTTCATTAAAAGTTCATATTTTTGGAAGATATTTTTTAGAAGCGCATCCATATAGAATTCACTTAATTCACTTTTGTATCCGGATGACTCCATACTGGAAAGATCAAGCAAGTCCTGAACCAGCTTGTCTATTTTGCTTACTTCCGTGATGATGGTGTTAAGGACCAGCTCTCTTTCATTTTCCTGAGCCACCTTATCTTTAATGCTTTCAGTATAGCCTCTGATTAACGTTACAGGCGTTTTAAACTCATGAGATACGGCGGCAATAAAATCTTTCCTTAGTAAATCAAGCTCCCTTTGCATGTTCAGGTCATTCTGCAGTTTTTCATTGGCCTGCTGAAGCTGCCGCAAAGTTGCGTCCAGTTTTTCGGAAAGGAAATTCAAACTGGCAGCCAGATTTCCTATTTCATCATCGGCCCGGACATCGCATTTTTCCTTAAAATCCATTTCAATCATCCGGGAGGCCGTTTTATTTAGTTTCAGGACCGGACGGGTTATGAGATACGACAATATTCCGGATAAAATAATGGCTAACAGGACTGCCGCCATAAAAATATAAACAACGTATTTTTTAAGTACATTGACGTTTTGTCCGGTATAAACTTCCGGCGTAACCGCGACCAGATATTCACCCTCGTTGTCGTTATTCGGGTAGACCGGCTGCGATACCGCTATATATTGGGAAGGCAGGTTGAATAGACCCCTGACTCTGAAGCTCAATTTCCGGTTTCCTTGGGCCAGGTCATTTTTCAAGGTATTGTTCAGGCTGTGCAAATGGGAATCTCCGAGCGCGGACCGGCCATCGGGAGTGATATACTTTATATTGTAATCGGTATCTAAAATTACGATATAAGCACGGTTGGCTTTCTCAAAGTCTTTCATGTCGTCTAAAATAATTTCTCTTAACTGGGCGTCGGTATATTTCCGTATGATTTGCTGACCGCCCAGGTTTATTGAATACCCTTTATTTCGCAAACCCAAATATTGGTTACTGAGCTCCGTAAGTTGCGCCGATAATACTTCTTCCCTTTGTTTGGTGTATTCTGTGGTCAAATACAACCTGTTTACTACAAATAGCTGCACATAAATCAAAATACTTGTTAAAGAAAGGAAAGACAGCAGCATGATAACAAAAAGTTTAAAGGTAATGCTTTTATGAATTTTCATTGGGCGCCTCGAAACTATAGCCTCTACCCCTAGCTGTAACAATATAGGTGCTTCTGGCCTTAAGCTTTTCTCTGAGCCTTTTTATATGCGTATCGACAGTTCTGGGATCACCATAATAATCGTACCCCCACACGCCGTTTAGAATAGAATCTTTGGATAAGATAATACCTTTGTTCTGGATGAGAAATACCAGTAAATCAAATTCCTTGTGGGTTAAAGCCACATCTATGTTGTCAACGGTTATCTTACCGGTAATATAGTTAACCGTAAGCCCTTCTGCTGAAAATATACTGTTTCCCTTGCTGACTTTTCCTTCGACCCTGTTAAGCAACGCTTTTATCCTGGCTACCAGGACTTTGGGGCTAAAGGGCTTTGTTACATATTCATCCGTCCCGTATTCGAAGCCCCTCAGTTTATCTTCTTCCTGCGTTTTCGCCGTAAGCATAATAACAGGCACATCGGAGGAATTCCTTATATATTCGCATACCTGTAATCCGTCCAATAGAGGAAGCATGATATCCAAGATAACGCAATCTATTTTATAGGCTCTGAAAAGTTTGAGCGCTTCTTCGCCGTCTTCCGCTTCCAGAACATTAAAGTTTTCGTTTCTTAAGTACATCAGGATCAGTTTTCTAATGCCAGGCTCATCTTCTACAAGCAAGATGTTTTTGTTCATACCGTTACCCTCCTTTGCTGCCGGCTATAACCCCGCATATTTTAATCCGTTCCGTATGGTTCATTACTTCTATTGTAGCGTATCAGAGGGGGAACTCAATCAAAGAGAATTGACACTGCGCAACATTCGATATATACTTGAATATATCCGGCATGAAGCTGGATTTGCGGTAGAAGCCGAGCCAAGAACGGTGTCATTATAAATATGAGCTTCCATGAGGGAGGCTTTGTTGAGCAGAAGTTCACGCCTATGTTCTTCTGTTTTTTTATTTGTGAGGACTTTATGTGAGGATTTTATATGAAACTACAAGAATTTTTCAAGGACAATCCTAAAGTGGCCCTCGGTTTTTCGGGCGGCGTGGACTCTTCATATCTTTTATATGCGGCAATCCAAAGCGGAGCGGATATCCAAGCGTATTATGTGAAAACCGCTTTCCAGCCGGATTTTGAGCTTGGAGACGCACAGCGCCTGGCGAAGCAACTCGGCGTACAAATGACCGTGATTGAAGCGGATATCCTTACCCACAAAGCTGTGACGGATAACCCGGTCGACCGGTGCTATCACTGCAAGAAGGTTATTTTTGGGGCGATTAAACAGCGGGCGCTGTCGGACGGATACCCAACGCTCATAGACGGTAGCAATGCCTCTGATGACGCGGACGAACGCCCGGGGATGAAATCCCTGGCCGAACTGTCGGTCAAATCCCCCTTAAGAGAATGCGGCCTTACCAAGCGGGAGATTCGGCGGTTGTCCCAGGAGGCCGGGCTTTTTACATGGGACAAACCGGCCTATGCTTGCCTTGCAACGAGGATCCCCACCAGCCGGCCGATCACAGCCGATCTTCTTGAACGGATTGAGAGAGCCGAGGAGGCGCTGTTTTTCCTGGGCTTTACCGGCTTTCGCGTCCGGGTGCTTGACGGGGCTGCCAAGCTCCAATTCCCGGGTGACCAAATAGAAGCAGCTGTGGCAAACCGTGATCGGTTGCTTGCATCAATAAAGCCATATTTCAGTCCGGTTTTACTTGACCTTGAGGGGCGTTAGGAGAACGATATGAGCAAGCAGGACATTCTTTCCATATTGGAGCAGATCAAATCCGGGGAATTATCTCCCGAAAAAGCCCTCTTGAAGCTGCGCATGGAACCCTTCGAGGACTTGGGGTATGCAAAACTCGATCATCACCGGGAGATGAGGCAGGGGGTTGCGGAGGTGATCTACGGCGCCGGTAAGACGCCGGGGCAGATCGCTGGAATCGCAGAAGCGATGAAAGCTAAGGGGCAGAACATGATACTGATTACCCGTATGTCGGCCGATGCCGCCGGGCTGCTGAAAAAACGCATAGATTTTCGCTATTATGACCTGGCGCGGGTTGGAATTGTCGGCAATATCCCCGCGCCTGACGGCATCGGTAAAATCGTTGTCGCAACAGGCGGAACCAGCGATATGCCGGTGGCGGAGGAAGCCGCGCTCACCGCCGAGGTATTGGGCAACGAGGTGACAAGGCTTTATGACGTGGGTGTAGCCGGCATCCACCGGTTGTTGTCACAAATAGATGATATCATGTCCGCACGTGTTATTATTGCCATTGCAGGAATGGAAGGCGCTCTTGCCAGCGTTATCGGGGGGCTTGCCGACTGCCCGGTCATCGGTGTGCCGACCAGCGTAGGTTATGGGGCATCCTTTCAAGGGCTGTCGGCGCTGCTTTCCATGCTCAACTCCTGTGCCAGCGGCATCAGCGTGGTCAATATCGACAACGGGTTCGGCGCGGGTTATCTTGCCAGCATGATCAATCATATGTAACGGAGGCGTTTATGAAAACACTGTATCTTGAATGCAACATGGGGGCTGCGGGCGATATGCTGATGGCCGCGCTGCTGGAACTGCACGGCGGCCCGGACGTATTTTTGAAAAGGCTCAATACTATTGGAATACCGGGCGTGTCGGTCAGCGCCTCGCCTTCGGTCAAATACGGCATCACCGGCACACATATCAGCGTTCTGGTAAACGGGCAAGAAGAAATAACCGAAGATGTGCACAAGCATTATCACCAGACGGGACCGGTCCATGACCGCCACCATCGCCAGCATGGCGATGGGCATCACTCCCACAACAGCATGCATGATATTGAGCACCTGATTAGCCATTTACGGGTTTCCGACAGGGTAAAGCAGGATGCGGCGGCCGTATACCGGCTCATTGCCGAGGCGGAAAGCCACGCCCACGGCGTTCCGGTGGCGGAAATCCATTTTCACGAAGTGGGCAATCTGGACGCGGTGGCTGATATTGTGAGCGTTTGTATGCTGATGGAAGAACTGGCTCCGGAGCAGGTGCTTGCCTCCCCGGTTCATGTAGGCAGCGGTCAGGTCAAATGCGCCCATGGCATCCTGCCGGTCCCCGCTCCGGCGACAGCATATATCCTCCAAAATGTGCCGATCTACGGAGGACGTGTTCGCGGCGAATTATGTACTCCCACCGGAGCGGCGCTGCTCAAGCACTTTGCGGCAAGCTTTGGAGATATGCCGGTAATGAAGCTGCAAAAGACCGGTTATGGTATGGGCAAAAAAGATTTTGAAAGCGCAAACTGTGTCCGCGCCTTTCTCGGGGAAACCGGAAACAGCGAGGAAGAAGTTACCGAACTCATCTGCAATATCGACGATATGACGCCTGAAGCAATTGCCTTTGCCCAACAGCTTCTGTTTGACGAAGGCGCCTTAGACGTGTACACGACCCCCATCGGCATGAAAAAAGGCCGGACGGGGATACTTTTCACCTGCATGTGCAAAAGCGGCCAAACCGAGAAATTTATTTCGCTGATCTTCAAGCACACCACCACATTGGGGATGCGTGAAACGGTCAGCCGCAGGCATACGCTCAGTCGGGAGCACCAGACTATCCAAACACAGTACGGCCCGGTGCGAATGAAAGCCTCCAGCGGATATGGCGTAACAAAGACCAAGCCGGAGTATGAGGACATAGCCAAAATCGCGCGGGAAAAAGGGATGGCTCTTTCCGATGTCATCGCAGGGATACAGTCCAAAGATTGACACCTTCCCCTAGCGGCGTTATAATAATACAGGCAAAGCACGAAGTTTTGCCTGCCACAGAAGTGGATTTGAATTATCTTAAGCACAAGTGCATTGCATCGGCTGAACCGATGAGATTACGCCTGAAGGCGCAACGAGTGTTGCGCCTTTTTTGTGTTAATATTTATCCCCCGCGGGGGCTTGTGCGCTTCAAAAACAGTCTTTATCCTTGATAACAGGGGGGATTTGGTGGGGAATAAGCAAGCTGCACTTAAAATGTGGGATTCCATGGCAGCGGGGTTTGCACAATCTGCAATACCGGACGCAAACAGCAGCTTTACCATGAAGCTGATTGAGCAAAACGGCATGTGCCCCTCCGGCAGCCGTGTGCTGGATGTGGGATGCGGCGCTGGGAAATATGCCATTGCGCTGGCGAAAGCAGGAGCTATGGTCGTTGCAACGGATTTCTCGGAGCAGATGCTGGCCCAGGCCAAGCAATGCGCGGCCAGATACGGCATCAACAGCATTACATTCTCACAGGACGATTGGGCGCAGGCCGATATCGCGGAGAAAAAGTGGCATAAAGCCTTTGAATTTGTGCTATGCAGCATGACCCCGGCTGTTTTCGATGAAGCCACGCTGCAAAAGGCCATTGACGCTTGCGGAGGATGGTTACTTATCACAAAGCCCTGTCGCAGAACAAACTCGGTTATTGATAAGCTGACCGAGCTACTAGGCCTTGACCCTTCCGGCGGAAAAGCGGATTACCACATTCAGCTTGCGTTTTCCAGACTGTGGGATCTGGGTGCGCTTCCGCACCTTTCCTATGACGGTCAGATTTGGAACAGCGGCAAACCGTTGGAAGAGGCTATCCTGTATTATACAAACCGGCTGGAAAGCAGCGGCATTTTGACCGAAGCGCAACAGACTACCCTGCGTGACTATTTGACCAACATTGCCGTGGATGGCATAGTCAATGAGGAAACGCACACTACCGTAACCGCCATATACTGCAATCTTAATCAAATACAGGAGGAACTTTTATGAATCAGGAATATTGGGAAAAAGCAAGAGCGTTTCATGGACATGAATGCCCCGGCCTTGCCATCGGTGTCAAGCTTTGCGAGGCCGTTGTGGAAAAAATGGGCGTCAGCCCCGCGTTTGACGAAGAGCTTGTCTGCATCACTGAAAACGATGCCTGCGGTGTGGACGCTGTTCAAGCCCTGATGAGCTGCACGATGGGAAAAGGAAACCTGATCTATAAGGGAACCGGGAAGCAGGCGTTTACCTTTATCAACCGTGACAACGGCAAAGCCATGCGGTTTTACTTGAAAGCAAAAAACAATGGGATGGAGCGGCCTCAGTATCAGGAGTATCTCCTGAACGCCCCGGTGGATGAGGTGTTTGATTGTAAAGAAGTAGCTGTGACCTTGCCGGAACGGGCGCGGCTTTTCTCATCCGTTATCTGTGAGGAATGCGGTGAATCGGCGCCGGAGCATAAGATGCGCCTGCAGGAAGGCAAAGCGGTTTGTATCGACTGCTTCCAGGAGTATCACCGCAGCTGGTAGCAAAAAGGCTTTCACAAAATGAAAAGGAATGATCAAATTGAAAAAAATCGTAGTATTAATGCTAGCTCTTACACTTCTTCTTGCGGCTTGCTCTGCACAGCCCTCAGGCAGTCCTTCCGCATCCGGTCCGGGCTCATCCTCACCAGCCAACGGCCTACGCACGGTAACCGATTGCACCGGCCGTCAAGTCGAAATTCCCGAAGTGGTGGAATCCATTGTCTGCGTCAACGTGGGTACCCTCCGCTTTACCACTTATATGCAGGCCACCGATTTGGTGATCGGCGTGGAACAGAATGAAATCGAGCCTCGCATCTCCAAGCCGTTTAGTTATATTAACAACGCCCTTTTTTCCACCCTGCCCGTCATGGGGGACAATGGGACCACTTACGATGAAGAGATCGTCAAGCTTAGTCCGGACGTGGTAATGGCCGCTTTCGACAAGGATGCCGCCGACGCCCTTCAGAAGAAGCTGGGGATTCCGGTTGTGGCGATTGCCGTAATTGACAACATGTTTGACAAAGCGTCCTATGATACGATTGCCTTGATGGGAGAGGTGTATGGCCGCCGGGAACGCGCAAATGAGCTGCTCACATACATTAAGGGCCTGGAAGAAGATCTTCGCAGCAGAACCGCAGGCATCCCCGAAGAGGAAAAGCCCACCGTATATGCTGCGGGCATTTCCTTCAAAGGCGCACATGGATTTGACGGCACCGAGGCTAACTATTCGCCCTTTGTGGCAATCGGAGCGAAAAATCTGGCGGATGAAACCGGACAGACCGGCGCGTTCAACATTGATCTGGAACAGGTGCTTCAGTGGGACCCGGATATCATTTTCCTTGATTTTAACGGAATGGCGCTAATCAATGAAGATTACGCCAAAAATCCCGATTACTATAATTCCCTCACCGCGGTAAAAAAGGGCCGCCTGTATTCGCAGATTTCTTTCCGCTCCAACGCGGTCAATGCCGAGCTTGCGCTGGCTGACGCTTACTATGCGGGTAAGGTGATTTATCCTGAGCGGTTTAAGGATGTAGACCCTGTCGCAAAGGCCGAGGAAATCTTTAAAATGGTGCTGGGAACCGAGTTCTACGATACGCTCAAGGAAAATGGGTGTGAGTTTAAAGAAATGAAGATTGGTGAGTAAATTGGAACAAACACCGCCAAAACGCATTGATTTACAGGCATATGAACAGTATAAGGCCCGGAACATTTTTGTTTTGGGCGTCCTGTTCGTTTCCCTAATTCTCATTGGGTTACTGTCTTTGCGGGCGGGTTCCTATGACATGTCTTTGGTGGAAATTGCCAAAGCGGTATTTGGCAAAGCTGCGGATAGTAAAGTGAATACGGTTATTCAAAACATGCGTCTTCCCAGGGTGTTGACAGCGGTGATCGGCGGCTTCGGGCTGGGTATTTCGGGTTGTGTTCTGCAGGCAATCCTGCGCAATCCGCTGGCCTCCGCCTCGACACTCGGCATTTCGCAGGGAGCCTCCTTCGGCGCCGCCTTTGCCATCATTGTGCTTGGCGCCGGCGCCCAGGGCAGCACCGTGGCATCAATGAAGTTTTCCAATCCGCTTCTTATCAGTTTCTGCGCATTTATCTGCAGCATGGGCGTATCCGTTATCATACTGGCGCTGTCCCGTTTCAAGAAAATCACGCCGGAGGCCATGGTGCTGGCCGGTGTGGCGCTCAGCGCCATGTTCCAAGGGGCCACAACCCTCCTCCAGTTTTTCGCCAATGAGGTTCAATTGGCTTCAGTTGTTTTCTGGACGTTCGGCGACCTTGGACGGACGGGATGGAAAGAGGTTCGCCTGATGGCGGTTGTGGTGTTGGCGGCGGCACTATATTTCCTGTTCAGCCGATGGAACTACAACGCGCTGGAAAGCGGCGAACAGACCGCCGTCAGTCTGGGCGTAAATGTGAACCGGGTGCGGATTATCAACATGGTACTCTGCTCAATAACAGCCGCTATTGTTGTGTCCTACATCGGTATCATTAATTTTATCGGCCTGGTTGCTCCTCATATCGTTCGCAGGTTCATCGGCAATAACCACCATTACCTGCTACCCTGCTCCGCCCTGATGGGGGCGATCCTGCTTCTGCTGGGCGATCTTGCGGCAAGGATGGTAATCTCCCCGGTTATTCTGCCGATTGGCGCTATCACATCGTTCCTGGGGGCCCCGCTATTTCTCTATCTGTTATTTAAAGGAGGCGGCAGAAAATGATGGTGGTGAAAGAGTTGGATTTCCAATACAACAGCTCCTTTCAGATTTTGCGGGATATCGCATTCGAGGCGCTGCCTGGCGAGTGTCTTGCCGTACTTGGGAATAACGGGGCGGGAAAAAGCACCATGTTAAAATGCCTGAACCGTATTCTCTCACCGCAAAAGGGCACCGTGCTGGTTGATAAGAACAACGTCTATCAGATGCCGCTTTATGCCGTGGCGCAAAACATGGCTTTTGTGGCGCAGGGCTCCCAGAATAGCCGTCTTACAGTGTATGATATGGTGATGCTCGGGCGTAAGCCTTATATCAAGTGGGGCATCCGAAAAGAAGATGAGAAGATCGTTGAAGCAGTCATCCGGCAAATGAACCTGGAAAGCATGGCTGTCCGTTTTGTAGATGAACTGAGCGGAGGCGAGCAACAGAAAGTGATACTCGCGAGGGCGCTTGCACAACAGCCAAAGGTTTTGTTGCTCGACGAGCCGACCAGTAATCTTGATCTTCGCAATCAATACGAGGTGTTGGATCTTGTTCTCAAGGTATGCCGGCATAATGATATTGCTGTTGTCATTGTAATCCATGACCTGAACTTGGCCTTGAGATATTGCGACAAGTTTATGCTCATCAAAGAAAATCAGGTGTATGATTATGGCAGCGAGGAAATCATCACCTGTGAAAGTATCGAAGATGTATATCAGATAGCGGTAAACATTCATGAGATTGATGGCGAAAGGGTTATTGTGCCAAAGCGGTGATATCTATCAAAATTGGTTTTATTAGTACACGATTACCAGAAGTCAATCGCTCTTAAAGCCGTGATATAAGCTGCTTTAAGGGCTTTTTTCTTTATTTGCCGCGCCTTTCGTTTGTCGTGCACACAGTTATTTCCTAACTAAAACATCAGCCAAATCCCGAGCCTTCGCCAAAGCGTCCCTATAAACTGGATCGTGAGCCTTTTCAATAAGAGCAGCAAGTTTTAAATGATCTAAATTAGAAGAATCGAATGGGCTAAGATTCATGTGTTTGAATATATCTCCTGTCTGAATGGATATGTTGTGGCTCTCAATAAACTCTCGTACCAGATTAGAGTTTAATAAACCACATAAATAATAGGCAGGTTCTTTTTCTAGGAAAGGAACAAAGAACACTTTATGATCCGGTACATATGGACGGGTCCCTATAAGAGGTACATTTTTACTAGTAGAAACCGCCGCAACAAAATGCTTGGACTGTTCAGCCCATACCACTTTATAAGGAGCGAATGTATAACTGCCAACATTATAGATAGCCCAATACGGCCTTCCCTTTAAATATCTTCTCCATGTTGCTCTATTGCGAAGAAACGGTTCGAATCCAGCTAAATAATCTTTTGTTAAAGGATACTCTTCGTCAAGTTTTTCGGTGGCTTGTTCGCAGGCTTTTTTGTTCACGCCATTGTTAGGAACAATAATAAATAGCTCATCTTTCGGAGAAACAAAACACTCAGAAAAATCAGAGGCTCCTTTTAATAATGGATATAAAAGATCTGGTTCAATCCAATAACGTTGTTTAGGACCAATATTTTTTTTCCCTGCTCCCGGACGTGTTTCAATTTGAACTAAGCCGGTTGAAGCATTTGCATCAACGGCTTTAACAAAATATACGCCATTTAAATCGGTGGTAACTCCTTTTCGCCCTTTCACCCATTTACTTTCACCCGCAATTTGCTTCAGAATTGAAAAGCGGCCAATGGGAAGTATTGCCCAAGGAGAGCGCCCGCCGTTTACAGGATTGGCTTCCATCTCAACTCGCTTTAAACGGTTTAAAGTAGCTGGCAAAGATAGGTTTGGTGGAACATTTCTCGACTGACCTGAAATAGTTGTCCACACATTATATTGTATCGGATATTTCGGTTTGGTATTTTTTTCTTTCCTGAATAGAACAATAGCTGTTTTATTGGCGGCATCTGGAAATGGTTTTATCTCTTTCATATCATCAACAGCTACTGGAATAAGATTGTCTTCATTATTGATAGCGAAACTGCGAAATCCTTCAGAGGATGCTGATTGGAAATGGGTCTGAGTGATGACGAAAGTCATCTGTCCACCCTCTTTTAGCCATTTATCTGCCACGGTATAGGTAATCATTCCAGAAATATCTAACTCATTTCCTCCGTGATGAGGAGTACTTGAAAATATTTCGTACTGTTCGCAAACAGGCTTGACCCTTTCTCTATATAGCTCTGGTAATTTAGACCAACGAACCCATGGCGGGTTGCCGATAATTATCTCGAATGAACCAGCAGTTGCAGACCAAAAAAAATTGCGTACGATTTTAAACCAGATACCATTCCATTTTTTCCTATGGAGTTCTAGTATACGCTTATAGGTAACACGAAGGGAGGACTCCCATTGCAAAGACTTTGTAGGCGAAATAGTCCCGGTTTTAGTTAACTTCTGAAAAGTGTTTTCAAAAGTAGCATCGTTTCCGACTTGTTCTCCCATAATTGCAAAAACCTTATCCAAACGAAGACGGTCTATCGCCAAAGCCGATGGAATTTCAATCTTTAAATTTGCGATCTCGCTACCAATCGTATAATGAACCGTTTCGCTTCCGTCTTCAGGATTGGGAGCAGGCGAATAAATGGCATCCGCCATAAGAATGGGTAGTTCTATCCTTTGTCCAGGGTTAAACTTTAATAAATCTGCAATTGCGATTAGGAAGTTAACTCTGGACGTCTGTACTGCTAATGGATTTAGATCAAACCCCCAGATATTTTCTGTAATAATACGAATGGTTTCTTGAGCAGATAGTCCCTTTTTTTCTGCCTCAGTTCGTACTTTTTTTAATATGCCAAGTAAAAAAGAGCCCGAACCACACGTAGGATCCAAAAAACGATAATTTAACCAATCCGGGTTGCCAAGTTTCTCCAAGGTAAACTCGACTAACCAATCAGGTGTATAAAACTCACCTAGTGATTTGCGAAGGTTATCGGGAACCAGCGCTTGATAAAATCCCTTTAACACATCCCTGGTTCTTGCTTCATTCAGAAAATCAGTCCGATAAAACGACAGTTTAATCAAGGTTTCTCTAATGGCAGAAAAAACAGTACGCCTTAAATTCTCGTCTTCACAAGCATCCAAATACCAACTAAAAATTACTTCCTCAATAAATCCTTTGATGCCAGCGGCCTCAAACAGCCTTCCTTTTTCAATCTGATCCCGCATTTCTGTGAAAATCTGATCATCTGGCATTGTTGAAACAAGCTGTGCAAAAGCTGACCGTGAAGTTAATCCATGAGCAGAAACGACTTCGGCTGCAAGCAACTTGATAATCAATGAATTATAAGTATGAATAACAAACAAATATGCCGGAATTCCAAGTTTTCCTCCAACATTATGAGTTAATCTAAATCCAATACTTCGGTAAATTCCATCAAGTTGATTGGATGAAAGATCAGCCACTTGGCCGTAAAGTGTCTGCCATTCCTCAAACAACATTTTTATTTTGTTATTTCTTTTTTGCAAAATATTTGCAGCCAAAGCATCCGCCAGAGCCTGCATAAGATTTTTACCGCTATCTGCAGTAAGACCAAAATCATCCACAAGATTTTGAACCGTTATAGCCCGCCTATAAGAATCTTTTAGAGCTGTTGAAACCATAGACACTGATTCCAAACAAAACGGCAATAGTTCACCATGGCTAATATCATTATCTACATATTGAGCAAAGCAAATGTGATTTCCATCAATTGCAATACCTATATAATCACCGGGATCAATGCCTTCAGTTTTCGATTTTCGGAGGATATAGGGTTTTAACCGTTCATTGATTGCCTCTTTAAAAGCCGGGCTTGAAGGTTGTCCATGAAAAGCTCCGGGCGCTTTGAATTCAATAATGACATTATTATAGCTGGAATCAAGCCTATCTCTTTCAGCGTTAAGCTCAATGCCAAGAGAAATAGATAATTCTTTTATCCAACCGATCCGCAGTTCCTCCTCGTTATGCCACCTATCCTTTGCCCCAGATAAATTCTTAAATAAATTTTGGTACACATTAACACCTCGTTAGTTTATTAATGCGTTCTCGAAAACCCCAAGAATTTTTTGAATTTTTTGGATTAAGGCTAAACGCTATAACTATTTCGTTTAATCCTATATCTTTGCTGTTCAGGAGAAGTCTTCTCAATCGCTTGTAAAATAACATTGTTGATACAAATTATATCAGCCATATGAATTTATTTCTATATAAAAAGAACATAAGCTAAAAGCCCATGTCCTCTTGTTCGTCTTTGTGCCGGCAGGTTTTAGTTCGGCTGTAGTTTTATGCCTTGTTTCTAAGTTTTATCGAGGCTTGAACTATATTCTCTCGTGCGTTTCCCATTCCTGCCGAATATCGTAATCGCACCGTTGACGACCAAATATACCGCGACGGCTACTGAACCTACGACGTCCATGTAATGCGCAGCAACAGAAGCCGGAGAAACCGCAACTGTCGTCAACGCAATTGTCACGCAAGCGTCTACGAGCGACTTGGCGCGATAAAGCTTGCTTTGCACGGCGAGGATCGCGTTCGGGTTAGCTTTGTCGAGCTTGCGGTATCGAAGCCAAAACCATGAATTTGTCGTAACCCCGAGGATTGCAATCACAAGACCCGGTATCACATTGCCTTTTTCACCGCCGTCTGATAGAAACGCCACCAGCAGCATCGCCATCCCGCTAAGGCACATAGCCGAACCGACACAAAAATCGGCTATGCGTTCAAGGCGCAATTTACGCTCTGTGTCAGCTTCTGCGCCTTTGTGTGTAACGTTATACACCACCCACGACACGATTATCGCGACAAGTTCCGCCGTTCGGCGAATGAAATCCGCAAGCTGTGTGGATGACCGCCCAACCAAAAGACCGAGGCCAACAACAATAGGTCCGGGCGAGCTCATGATTACCGAAGCAAGAAGGGTCCGCTCACTTGATTTTTGTTTCATTCGATCATACTCCCCATATATGCACAAGCGGCAGGATCACCGCCGCTGCCGCAAACGGGCAGGTAAGCGTATCCAGGCCGTTACGCGTGTAAAGCTCGACGACAGCGCAAACCGCCGCAGTCAGCGCGGCAATCGGCGCATTGCCATACCATGCTACTTTTCCGCTTGCCAGCAGAACAAGAAGCACCGAAAAAAACGACACGACGAACATCGCAAGTGTGCCTTCGATGCTTTTACGTCCTTCTATAAACCTGCCTTCAAGATAGTGTCGGCCAAATTTCTTTCCAACCAGCGCCGCCGCGCCATCCCCAAAACCCCATGCATATACGCAGGCCAGAACAAGCCATTGTTCGCCGAGCCATCCCCAACAGATGCAAATCAGTACAGCGAACATACAACATACGATAACAAGGCTGCTCTTGATTTCTCCCTGCTTTCGCTCAGTAATGAGCTCCGAGTACCCTTCGATCCGCTCGGCCAGCGAAAGCAACGGAAATACCACCGTAATAAAAACAACAAGCGCAAGCAGGGACACCCACCATGTATGGAATGCGTAAACCCACACCAGCAAGGAACATAACAATATTAAATGCAGGATTTTGCGAAACACTTCTTTAGGAACACGAATAAAACGCCTAAGAAGCAACGCGCCTGATGCACAAACTGTAAAATAGCCGAGAAGTATGCCAAATCCAGTCAAGAATTCCGGAACCATTGTTTACCCTCCCGCGGATGTAGGTTTTCAGCCACTTTCTCAAGCAGCACGGCGAAGCGTTGGAACCCTGAGTCACACGTCGATTAATATAGTAACATATTAACCAATATTTGTTGATCAATACTTCTGCTTAATCCTGAAAACCTTTTTTCTCACAGGACAGGTAGGTAAAATAGATATCTCCCAACGGGTCATTTACTATAAACTCCAAAACCCATTCACCGGCCGGTTCCAAGACATCTCCAGGATTATTCCACGCCAAGCGGTCACAGGCCTGCCAGAAGTTGAGCCCTTTATATTCTGCTTCTTCCTTCATTTTGCTCCAGACGGCCTGGGCATTTTTTGATCTTGGAAAAGTTTCATCAGGATCGCCATCCAGTTCATAGAAATAATAACCGGTTATCCGGGCTTTCCAACTGTCTTTACCCTCTGTTGTTTTGCCCCTGGCAAGGTCTGTGAGTTCATAGATATAAAAGCCATGGTCACTCCAGCCTTTGGGAATGTATTTTTCATCTATGTACGCCAGATAGGTAGAGGCTTTATCCGTATGAGTTATACCCCCAAAATATCTTTTTACCGTTTCGGCAAAGGCTACCCGGGTAATTGAGTGGTCATCCGGGTCATACTCTGTATTTTCATAGACAAATTTGGTCAGCTCAGCCCAATCCGGATCCTTTTCCTGTGAGAACTCCGGCAGAGAACGAATTCTCCTGGAATTATTCCTAAAGTAATCATTAAAGAAAATTCTAGCGGTTGTTGAAATACTTGTTTGCCCACCCTGAATTTGATGACGATAAAAGTCATGTTGATAATCATATTTCCAGTTATTAAACGAGAGCCGGGCTTCCTCTGAAGGTCCCAAGCCCCAGTCAACAGGCAAGGCTTTTCCTCCTTTTATTTTGATGCCGCCCCATTTATCGCCCTGCCTGACAAAGATAATATCTTCCCGCACATTCAGCACATCCATAAAGGCATTATCCCAAACGGTGTCAACAAGGGGTTGGCCCTCCCGGGTCAGATAGCCGAATCGGCCGTTTTTCTTAACCTTAATGAATGGTTCTACTTCTTCATAATAGTTCAAATCAATGTATTCGAATTCAGGCGGGATAACTACTTTCCCCTCCTGATCAAGGGCTCCCCACAGCCCATTTTTCCTGACGCCGACCAGTCCGTTTGCTTTATTGCCATCGGGCATTTCGTAGTTCGCTATTTCTTCATAGGAAAAGGCTGAAATACTTTCGCCGTCACTGTTATAAAGCCCCCATTGACCGTCTTTTTTGGCAAAGATCAGTTTTAGCATGAGGTCATATTCTTCAAAACCGGAAAGGATGGTATCCCCTTTCTCATTAAGGAGATCCCTGGATTTTTCCCCTACAGTCTTTATGTTATATTCAATAGTCTTTTCTCTCGCTTCACCCAACCAATACCTGGCGCTGATCCTCTCGTATTCCTGACCCTTTGCGGCCATTTCTTTTGTTCTGTCAATGATCCCTTGATAAATCTTAAGATGGGCCTCCTTTGACAAATAAGATATTTGTTTTTGACCATCCAACGGCTTAGTATCCCTGACATATATTTTCCCATCGGGCCAGATTAGGAAATGGCCTGCATGTACCTGGCCTTCAGCATAAAAATCCACCCGGTACATTCCTTTTTCTACAAATTTTAGTCCTTTATTCATAAAAGCGATGTCCTGTTCCGGCGATAGCTTATCTAAGGGAATCTCAGCGATGGTTTCTAAAAACCTTTGGATCTCAGCCGTGTCTTTAATATTCCAAATATGAACTCCCTCTTGCTCCTGTGTGATCTCTACATTCCCAATCTTGGTTTGATTGCAAATCAAATTATTAATCGTGGTTGTTTGCTCCACAAGGGGACTATCCTCTTTAGCACAACGAACCGACAAAAATAAAATAATAGAAAAGATAACAAATACATAAGCTTTGCGCATCTATCCCTTTCACCTCCTAAGATCAGCAGCCCTCACAGCCAGCCGGTATACTCTTGTCAGTAAATAAAGCGCCGGCCTGCTTTTTATTCTAATAATTCAATCTTTAATGTTTGAGCAACGGAATCTTTCGTTATTTTGCATAGACCTGCCTCATGAAGATCTTTTACTAATACGACTATATTTCCATAAAGGTTATACGAATTAGTTTTCTTTCCGTTAATATAGACTGCATTGGGATTACACCCCAAATAAAAACCAGCATTTCCTCCTGCAGTTAACTTATCTGATTGAAGCCAGTCAAAACTCTGTTCCGTATTCATACTAACGGCCAAGGGATTTTTTCGAACCAATATTTTAGCTTCGTAATACTTCATTTCATAACCGCAACCATTAAAAGATGATAAGAACACCAGAGGTTCTCCCCCAACAATAAGCGAGGGGATTTCCTGTCCATGCAAATAGGTTGTAAGGCCGCCTTTTATAACAGGACCTTGGCTTACTGGTTCAGGAAGCTTAATATTGATATTCACATTTTCCCTGTCTTCCTTTCCAATCGGGATAATCCCGGCCAACCCCTTCTCATTCACTAACCCCTGGGGAGAATAGTAACCCGAAAATAGCAGGGAAGGTGCCGGCCCTACCCATAATTCATATTTACTGGGCAGATAGGAATATAAGGTGGCAAAGTATTTCAAGTTATAATCTCTGTCCGCAATTACCGGCAATGTGTAGTCTATTTTCTTTTGGCTCATGGGAACTGTTAGAGATTGCAGTATTTCCCCCCTACCGTTCACATCCTCAGCCAGAACATAAACAGTTCTATTTTTTAGCGGATATTCCGGCGTTTGACCATCAATAGTCAATGTACCACGCAATTCCACAGTTTTAAAAATTTGAACGTCAAAATTTTGGTAGTTGACCCTATAATCATCAAGGGGACTGGTGTAGATACGGTAATACTCCCATGGCCTGCCGTCTTCAGAGAATAAAGAGCCATTATAATAACCATATTTGTCATCCAGTTCATAGCCCAGGAATTCTCCAGGCTTCAGAGTGGTTTTATATTCACCGTAATTCTTATTTTCCGGGATAATAAAAGGGATTTCCATTAACTTTTCCGGACTTGCTTTATAGCCGTACTGATATTTAACGATCTTGCCCCTTAGATCACCTTGGGGCGCCAGCTCCCCTCCGGGAAGAAGGACCTTTCCCTTAACGGAGAACTGCTCGTCTTCTTTATACTTTCTCCCTAAATAGATATGGTCTGTGTTATTGAGATCAGTAATTTTAACCAGGGTATAGCCCCCCATGTTGTACCCCTTTACCTCCATGCCATCTACTAAAATCCGTACGTCGCTGTAGAAGAAATTTCCTCTGTCTTTTATATATTTTGTTGTCCCTGTCCTCTTTTTCTGGGGGGAAAGATTCAGCTTTGTCGTTCTGCTCTCCTCATCCCAGATCATTTGATAACCGTAATATTGCAGGTCTTCTACACATATACAGAGAGCGTCATCCACCTCATAAACAGGAATTGTCCTGGCTTCATAACCATTAACATAGATCGTCATCCCGACGTTACTTTTCTGAAATACTCCTGCTACATCACCTATAGAAGGTTTTCTTCCGCTTTCGTCCTGCGCATAGGTAAACGTATCACTGCTAAACATCAACAGCAGTATAAAAAGCACCGCATAAATCTTTTTCATCCGTTAGTCCTCCAATTTCTTGAGCTTTCTTGAGCCCCGACAAGGTCATGGTTTTTTATTTTGGCCCAGATAAGCCTCCCTCACAGCCAGCCTATAAGCTTCCGCTTTCCGAAACAGGATGTCTGTCTGTTGCGACGCTTCATACATAGCCATAACCGCTTCGTTGGTATAAGCCAGCATATTTTCCCAGCCATGAAACTCTTTGACCGGACGGCTGTTAATATCCTCGGGCAGTCCCCTCTCCAAGATTTCCTTCTTAATAGCATCAGGAGGAGCATTGTTTTTTTCACTTTGTACCCGAATGTACTCATTATATTTTTGATATGTCCAGTTGGATAAATCCTGATCCTGTAATCCAGGATAGATTCTTTTAGCGCCCTCAATTCGCTCTTTACTAAGAAGCCAGCCAGACTCCTCCCGCTGAAAATCATAACCGTCCATCTCAGCGATAGCCTCATCATTATAGCCGTGCGCTTTAAGCAATTCTATTTGTACCGCCTGCAAGGAAAAATACTTTTTATATTCTTCTGCCAGCTCTGCAGGTGTCAAAGCAGCCACCAGTTCTTCCACAGTAAGCCTGTCCCATTTCTCTTCCGCCCGTTTACGTTCCGCTTCGGCCCGGGCATAGGCGGCAATAGCTTTTTGGGCGTCTTTTAAGGCAATTTCCTTTTCGTTCTCCGATCCGGCATTTATATAATATTTCTGCTTACTCTGACCGGAAGGTATATGCCACTGGCGGCGCAGATCCAAATAAACTCCTTCACCAACGCTTTCAGCTGAAGGAAGATCAATTTCAAGGGTTTCATTGTCGGCCTGCCATTTAATTCCCGGGTATTGACTCCTTTCCTTTACCGGTAAGCTATAAAGCTTACAATTATCTTGCAGATCCAAAACATAAACCGTACAAGTTCTGTTGCCGCCGAAATTCTGCTCGCGTAGATAACCCAGATATCGTCCGTTCCGGCTGAATGTCAGATAGTAAAAAAAGTCCCACTTATACACCGAGCGCAGCTCAAGTTCGGCCTTTTGAAGTTCCTCATCCGTCAAAAGGGGTTGTTTCAGACGTTCAGCATAATCATTCTCAAGCTCGGTAAAGGGGGCGTCCTTGCGAATCCCGTCGGTAAACAGCACCTTGGGTACAAGCCCTTTATCTGTAAGGTATTCTTCAGCAGTAGGTAATTGGACCAGAATAACACTGCTTCTTTCTTCATAGGCGTAATAACGTTTATCAGGGCTTAAAGCCCTACTTCTATGCAAGGGATCATTCTCCAACATTTGAACGAAAACATCAGAAATATGCTCCGTTTTTTCTTCCGAAACAGCCTGATTGGTTTCCCGCGGCTCTGCGTCTTTGGTAACCGCCTGTTCTGACTCCTGCCCTGCTTGAATGCTTCCCGGCTGATCTTTATTTACTTTTTGACTACAGCCAATTATGGTAAGCAATATGAAAAATATTAGAAGTGACAGCCTAATACTCTGTATTTTTCTCATCTCAATTTTTCTCATCTCAATTCTCCATAACAATCTACGGATATAGTTTCCTCTCTGTGATATGAAATCTATAAGCCAGGATGGGGAGGTTCCATGAATAAAACCCTGCCCACGGTTTCTCCAGAGTTTCTCTTGCCCACACACTGTTCTTATTTATATTATCATCCGTTATATTAGGGGAATAGATAATCATGGCTGGGACATATAATGCCGCAATAATCGTTAGTTGTAGAAAGATAATAGTTATTACTACTGACGCTGTCCTTATTTTACATTTGCACTTAAGAACAGTACGATAAATAAGACCTAACAAAATGGCGCAAAATTAATTTATTTTGATTTAATCCATTCAATGAGTAAGGAAACTAAAAAAGATACCAGATACCCTACAACAAAATATAAACTAGCGTGTAACAGTATAGATGGATATGTTTCGTTATACAGGTTCGGAAAAATAATTCTTGGAATAATGATACCGCCTATTGTAATCCCTATGCTGGGACCTATCGCAAACTTTAGCGCCCGTTTTAACACTTCACACCCCGTTTAAACATCCTATTCTTTATCATCAGTTACCCTGCCATCTCCTGTTACGGGAATAACCTCGCCAAGATACTTTGGCAGAGGTTTTATTATTTTAGCCGTAAGAAAATCTTTGTTTCTGGCGGCAATTTCTCTGAGTTCACTTCTGAGCATTACATTATGGTAGACATGTTTGTCAGCCACAACCCCATAAGCCTCAAGGCCCAGCTCCCTGGCTACAAATATAGCTCTCATCAGATGGTACTCTTGGGTCACAATGATGACCTTTTTAACTTGAAAGATATCCCTGGCCCGGTACAGGCTCTCGTAAGTACTGAATCCCGCATGATCCATAAAAATATCCTCGGCGGGCACATCTTTTTCTTTGAGGAAGCCTTTCATGGCATTCACCTCATCGTATTCTTTGCTGCCATGGTCCCCGCTGACAATAATTTTCGGAGCTAAGCCTTTTTCGTAAAGTTCATAGCCGGTAATCAGCCTGTCGTTAAGCATCAAGGAAACATTGCCGTTAGGATAGACGCGGGCTCCCAAGACAAGAACCGCATCCGCTTCCGGGGCATTTTCAGATTTGGTAATATATTTTACTCCGGCTTGCAGAACATACTGATTAACAGACAGGACAACGGCGACAATCAAAACTGTTAAGGAACCCAGGAGGATTATCTTCTGTTTTAAGCTTTTTCTCATAACGGCAACCTTTCCGGCTTTACAGCGTACTTCTTAAAGAACCACGGCTATTCCTCTTTTACACTGCTCCTCATAAATTCACTTTATAAAACCTGTGCCGTTAAAACGATACAGTGTTGTGGTGGTTATAATTTCCCCAATAGGAGTTACCCCGTCTTCAGCAAGTTGGTGTCTTGTTTCCCAAGCGTAAAGCCGTTTTCCTTCCACATCAACCTGATAACCGCCTGCCTTTTTGTAGTATGATTCCGGAATGAGGACCGCCATCACCGACCGTTCCAATAAAGTACCCTGCCAAGCTTCTATATATTTTCCCTGTTCCATGTACCAAAGGTGAACATTAAAAATATCAAGCCCTGTTCCGCCTGTTCTGGTAACCAGCTTAAAAATCTTTTTACCTGCAATATCTATAGGATTGTCTGCATCCCAATTTTCCACTTTCCAGTCTTGCTCGGCAATTAACTGATACTTCCCGGCAGAGTCCTTATCAAAAATGAAAAACTGACCCAAATGGACTCCTCCGTCTATTTTAGCCATAATCTCCAAATCATCATCGTCGTCTAAATTCACCAGGTCATAGGATAAACCCTCTATAAAATAAGAATCTGCTTTATCCTTTCCTTGGCTTTTGATCCATTGGGCAACCTGTTGTTTAGATATGGACCTATCCGGCATTGAGGTCAGACCAGTGATATGTACAGTATACCCGTCCCACTGTACATCTGCGCCTAAGGCTTGAGCAACCCACCTGATGGGCGCCATTATCCGGCCATTTATTAGCTGCGGCGGGACATCCGTATTGATCTCCTGGCCGTTAACACTTAACTTTACTGGATTTGCAGCAAAGGCCATCACAGTAAAGGTACTGAGTACAATAACCATGAAAATTGCCACTACCACTCTCTTTTTCATAACCCAACCTCCGTTTAATGATTTCCTTTGGCTGAACATAATCGACTCTAATATTAAGACGGAAAGAACCCCCATACGGTTCCACGTATTATTAGTACCAAGCATCACTAAATCATTACAAGCTTGGTGCGCTTAAATCAGTTCCCTTTGTGCGCACCTGGCAGTACTACATTCCACTGCCTTTACCAGCAATGGTAAAGTATAATTGCCAGGCAGTACAAAGTAAAAGATGGCCCGGGACTATCCCTAACCATCTTTTTACCGCGGCTTATCGCTTCCTTTTAGCGCGGGTCGTAGCCCACAACTGACCAAATACCGGTTTCATCCTGCCGGACAAGACGTTTCAGGTAAACCTGTTTTACGGGTCCGGTAGTGACCTCAACTGCCGCTTCCACACCATTGTTAGCTCTTTGCTTAAAGGATTTTTCCGGTATAGTAGGCTCACCCTGGATCCCCTCCGGAGAAACCTGCAAATTGACGAAGGTGAGGGCCACTTGCCGGGGATCAAGCTGCCAGGGACTGCTTCCTCTATCCACCTGTTGCTGGTCAGCTTTGGCGATAGCCATATCTACCTGTACCTTAATTTTGGCCTTGGCTACTAAGCTTGCGTCAATATCCGGGAGTGTGAGGTCAGAGGCAATCTGCCCGGCCAACTCCCCGCGTCTTGGACCTTCAATTTGGATTTCCAGCCCCTCCTGCCGCCACCGCAGCCGTTCTCCCCATACTTCCAGCAGACCGCCGGCAGCAGTGCCAAGGGCTGAATTAACCATTGGTTCTAAGGTTCCTTGGGCTAAAGTTTCAGTGATTATGTTATCTCCGTAATCCAAAACAACTCTATCTTTAAAAGCGAAGATACGCGTCGGGGCTTCCCGGGGTAAAAGCGGTTTTAATCGGCTGATCTTAGCCGCTTCCTCCACCGTGCTTACCAGCTGTCCCGGGTCTTTTTCCACTGCTTTATAGCCTTCGGGCAATTGATAGGTAAAGATTTGAGGATCTATCTTCGTGTTGGGCTCAAAACTGACAAAGGTATAGGTGGTCTGAAAAGCATTTTGCATTGCTGTCTGCAGTTGAATGGGCAAATCTGTTGCTGTGTCAATCCATAGATAATAGGGCAAACCCCCTGGCGGCGAAATTTCCAGTTTTGTAGTTTGGCGTCCGGCAACCGTATCGGTTCCAATGAGAGCGTAGGGGTATTGTTGGGCACGTTTAGCCTCATCCCGCAAATCAAAACTATTGCGTGTAGGATCTGGTATTAAGGGCAGCAAAGCAACTTCTTTACTTGGGGGACGGACCTGCCATTTCCGTTCGCCATTATTGACAGTCACTACACCATCCTTCTGGCGCACGGCATATTTATCTCCTTCAGACCACAGCTCAACCTGGCGGATCATCCATTCCTCCCCAGCCGCATTGCGGGAGCGCATTTCCAATATCCCATGATAGTTCGATAATTTGGCGACTGCTTTCTCCATTGCATAGACCGGGTCGTTGTTAAACAGGCCACTCCAATTAGTAAATACTGTAAACAACAGTAATCCCGCCCCTAAAGCGGCAACGGGCAGCAACGTCCGCCGGCGGCGGCTTTGTCCACGTACTTTTTCCAATACCTTTTGATTGAAGCTGGAACTGGGCTCGGCTGGCTGGCGAAGACTTTTCACAGCCCGTACAACTGCCAGCAGTTCAGCTGTTTCCGTATTCGGCTTTTGTTGGGGTTTTCGTTCCTGGTTCAAAGAATCTATCAGTACATCCAATTCTTGTTCCGGAAACTGTTTCATCGCGGCTCCACCTCCTCGAAATGTTTAAGCATTAAGTTGCGCAAGACCTGTACCGCCCGGTACTGTAAGCCGCGCACCGCATCTTCACTTTTTGCCATGCGCTCTGCCGTTTCCGCCCGGGAATAACCTTCGATGATCCGAAGTTGCAACACCCTGTGTTGATCCTCCGGCAACTGCCCCATGAGATCTCTCATTGCTTTCTTGTTAATTGTGGCCTCCTCGTTACTCTCGCATGACAGTAATACTTCCTCCAGTGGGACCTGAACCCCGCGTGCTTTCTGACGCCGCCAATCATCACGGATCAGGTTAAGGGCAATGGTTTTCAGGTAGCCCGGCGTGGGTAGATTATCGGGAGAGGAAAACTTTGCAAAGGCCCGTACATATGTTTCCTGGGTTACATCCTCCGCTTCCTCCCGGTTTTGGACCCGGTAATAAATATATTTATATAAATCAGGCCAGGTAGTATTGCACCACTGCTGAAGCGCCCACTGTTGATTTTCCGTGTTCTTAGATTTAGAACTTATTATGTCAAGCACCCCTTTCCACCTCTCCTCACCTACTAAAACGAAATAGCCGGAGGAAACGTCACGTTAGGTGTTTGTTTTTTTTATGGTTATATAGTAAAATAAAGAAACAATAAAAGATCGGAGTTGAAAAGATGCGTAATTCTTCTTGCTAATTCTATAAAGCACAAGGAAATTAGGGAAGCTGCAGTAGATGCCGCTTATTTTCTTATGCTTAGGCAAGAAGGCTGGTATTTCTTTTCACTCAAATAATACATTCTTACCCATACCTTTTGTAGGGCGGGCTTTTGTTATGTATTTGCGAGCTGCAGGAATTAACTCTTCTTGCAGCTTTTAATTTTTTGCGCAGGAGGAGCAAATTATGTCGCTAATAAAGGTTACAAACCTGACCTTTGCCTATAATGTCAGTCATGATAATATCTTTGAGAATGTAAGCTTTCAGATAGACACTGATTGGAAATTGGGTTTCACCGGCAGAAACGGCAGGGGAAAAACAACCTTTCTTCATCTGCTGCTTGGCAAATACGAATACAACGGACGCATTAGCGCAAGTGTCGGCTTCGAGTATTTTCCGTACGAAGTAGCTGACAATAAAGCCGATACCATTCAGGTAATTGCTAGTATTTGTCAGGATTATCAGCAGTGGGAGCTTCTGCGGGAGCTACATCTGCTTGACGTTTCGGAAGATGTTTTGTATCGTCCGTTTTATACTCTCAGCAGCGGGGAACAAACAAAGGTGCTGCTTGCGGCATTGTTTTTAAAAGAAAACAGCTTTTTGTTGATTGATGAGCCTACCAACCATCTGGATTTGAACGGCAGAAAGGTTGTCAGTGATTATTTAAAGTCCAAGCAGGGCTTTATTTTGGTATCTCATGACAGAACCTTCCTCGACAATTGTATCGATCACATACTTTCAATTAACAAAACAAATATCGAAATTCAAAAAGGTAATTTTTTTTCTTGGTGGCAAAATAAAGAACGGCAAGACAGGTTTGAGCTTGCCGAAAATAGCAAGCTCAAAAAGGATGTCAGGCGTTTGACAAATGCGGCAAGAAAGGTTTCCGACTGGTCAGACCAGGTTGAAAAAACCAAAATTGGCGGCAAACGGGCCTCCGGAGTCAAGCCTGACAAGGGCTATCTTGGTCATAAAGCCGCCAAAATGATGACCCGGTCAAAAGCAATTGAGGCAAGGCAGCAAACGGCCATTGAAAAAAAATCAAGGCTTCTCAAGAATATCGAAAGCGCGGATAATTTGAAAATATCACCTATTTCATATCACACCGACAGGCTGGCGGAACTTGAAAACATCTCAATATTTTATGATGAAAAGGCCGCCTGTACAGATGTAAGCTTTGTTATTGAACAAGGTGACCGGATCGCCCTCTGCGGCAAAAACGGGTCCGGGAAGTCAAGCATCTTAAAACTCATTTGGGGAGAACAAATAAACTATACCGGTCTTTTCAGAAAAGGTAGCCGGCTCAAATTATCTTATGTTGCACAGAATACTGCTTTTCTGCGCGGAAACCTGACTGACTATGCCGCTGCTGTCGGCATTGATGAAAGCCTTTTCAAGGCGAATCTTCGTAAACTGAATTTTTCAAGGCTGCAATTTGAAAAGGATATTTCCGATTTCAGCGCAGGTCAAAAGAAAAAAGTGCTGATTGCCAAAAGCCTGTGCGAACAAGCACATCTATATATTTGGGACGAACCCCTCAACTATATTGATGTAATTTCCCGAATCCAGATCGAAGAAATGTTGCTGGAATACCGGCCTACTATTATATTTGTAGAGCATGACAGAACATTCAGCGAAAATATCGCGGCCAAGTTTGTAAATATCTGAGCGCTGTCGCCCGCAGCTTACTTAGTGATGCAGATCCCATTTTCGCAAGGATTTAGGCTATACCAAAAAAGGACCCGCCCGTCGGCCAAGACACCCAGAAGACATACTTGCGCCGCTTTAACCGAAACTAATTGTTCTTCCACCTGGAAAGTTTCCAGGTTGATCCGGTTCAAATATGACATATTGTTGTCATTGTCCACATTGTCATGCCGGGTCGTAATAAAGGCCGCATAGTTCCGCCCCATATAGGCGGTTTCCATAAATCTGATATAGCCTGTATCCCCAGGCTCGGCAATGGTTAATTCCGTCAGCTCCCCCGTCTTAAAGTCCAAGTAAAGAGTTTTAACCGCTCCATCCCGCTGATAAGAGTTTACTTCCAAGATACCGTTGTCATAACGGATAGCGCCTGTGCTGGACGATTCCGAGCTGATACCATATTTTTTGACCTCACCCGTATGCAAATCGCACAGGGTATAGCCCATCGTCCCTTCATAGGCCGTCATGGTGGTAATGACCTTTTGCTCATCCGCTACAAATCTGGGCGACCGGTGATAGGAAGCTTTCATCAAATCACTCTTTACCGGCACTGATTCCGCCAGCAGCTTCCCACTGCCGTCAGCCAGATTCAGAAGCTTCAAACCTGTTTCATCGGAGTAAACAATTTGCTGCTGATCGTAAGAAACGTCGTAGCCCCCGAAGAATATGTCCGGGATACCGTTTGCATTAATTTTCTCCTCCCGGGCTATTCTATCCGCCAACGCCGGAGGGAGGGGAATTTCCCGGATAGCGGACAGGTCCGGCTCTATGACAAGGAAGCAGTCTTTCAGATACACATATAACTTATCGTTCAATAGCCGCACATCAGACACAGATATTTTTTCCGGAAGAGTCAGTTTCTTCTCCACTTCCATCTTGTCGGGATCAACTAAAAGCAGTGCCCCTTTCGCCCCCTCACTATAGGGGGTCTGAGTGAAGAGGACTTTCCCCCCGAATTCTCCCAGCATCCTCAGTTCCTGGAGCATTTCCATATTCTGCAGGTCTGCGTCCAGGCCGGTAATCTTCTCAAAACGCCGGTAGTCCCCGGTTAAGCTGACCAGGTTATTATTGATATACTCCCACTTCCCGCTGACAAAATAAAGACTGCCGTCATCCCGTTCCTTTAAAGTATAGGTCCTCGTATATTCCGCCCGGTCTTTATGCTGGTAATCATAATGGGTCAGTACCGCCGTAAGGGTACCGTCGCCGTTTCTGGTAACTTTAGTCAGTTTTAGTGACCAATCCCGGCCTGAATTATAATATGGGATTGTTTCGTCTTCCTCGCCGAGATTAAACAAAAACACCTGCCTTTTTTGGTCATACTGTCCACTGCGTTTGTCGATGCGGGAAACATCCAGGCTGGTCAGATCAAAATAGCGTTTGGCATAATCCAGAACGGTTTCCAGGGGAAAAATCCGCGAGAATCTGCCTTCCTCCTGCTTAAGGCTTGTCCGTCCGTACTCGGTATCGTACTTGTGCCAGGCAAACTGGGCGATATGAATGGGATCTATTTCCACCGCGGAATTGAATTCCCGGGTATTGCCCACGTTAGTGATTGTATGATAAAAATACTCCTCCCAAAGCTTCTGTAAAAGAGCGGGATCAGTGACCTCCCCCACCGGCCGGGCAGGCGCTTGTTCCTGCTGCTCCGGCAATTCACCCAGCCCCTTTCTGCAGCCGGCCACAGTAATAAACAGCGCCAAGGCCAAAATAACTATTAACGTTTTTCTTCCCATCAAACCTACCTCCTATAAAGCACGGTAAGGCTTCCCTTGTCTTATCCTGTTTCATTCGATACGCCGGAGTTTTTCTACAACAGCTTCCTGGGTTGATTCTCCCGTTTCTTCCCAAATGCCGCTTCATTCGCAAAAAAGTAAGTATCCCGGCAGCCTCTCTATTTCCGGATAAGAGGCAGGGTGAAGTTGTATATAGTTAGTACCGTTTATCTTGGAATCATTACAAAGATAAAAACCCGTGTTGTAAAAATTAAATTACAGCACAGGCAGTTTATCAGCAGTTAAACAGCAACAAATCGCTTTTTTTGGTAAAGTTATCAATTATGATTATATACACCGCAATATATAATATCTTTCATATCCCTATTACATAGGGTATAATATAACCAGGTGATGAGAATAAGTAAAGTAGGATCTGACCTGATTAAAAGTCTGAATCAGGCATTAGAATATGAACGTACTGGGCGGGGAGCAAGAAGAAGCGCAGTGCGAATCTTTTGATCGGCCGCGAAACCTGGAAGACAAAATACGAACTATATGTTTTTTAACATAGGTAAAAAAGCTATTCAGAATACCAGTATTGGGAAAAATATACATGCCCTATTATCTGCAATTTGCTTCAGTTTTCTATGCTATTTGTTTTATCCTATTCATCATAGAAAACGCAGACCGCAGACTTATGAATCTAACGGGCTTTTGGTTGATGTCGCTTAAAAACGGCTTGCCAGGCTTGCCAGGATGGCCTGTACTGAGTTAATTTTGCCGCAGCAATAAAAACTATTACCGGAAAACACACTAAGATACAAATTTCTTCGATCTTTGGCGTCTTATTTCGGAGGTCGGAAACCGGACGGATGACGGGCATAAAATTCAGTCCCTTCGAGCGGTATTTACACTTTAAGGGGTAAGGAAGCCTTACCCCTTTTTTGTACTCGTGCATATTACTTGATATGCACGAATTTTTATGATATAGTATAACTGTAAATATTATAAAAAGAAGGTGTTAAAAATGGCCGATAATATCAATGTGACCATTCGGCTTGATAAAGAAGTCAAAGAAAAAGCGGAAGCGTTATTTAATGAGTTCGGAATGAATCTTTCCACGGCTTTTAATGTCTTTGCCCGGCAAGCCGTCCGGCAGGGAAAAATACCTTTTGAAATCTACGATCCGTTTTATAGTGAGAATAACCAGGCCCGTCTTAACAGGGCTATTGAGAGTATCGAGGCCGGGAAAGTTACGGCCCATGATCTCATTGAGAATTGATTATGCAGAAACTATGGGCCGATGAAGCCTGGGAAGATTATTTATATTGGCAGACTCAGGATAAAAAAACCTTGAAACGGATCAACGCCCTAATAAAAGATATTGAACGCAGCCCTTTTTCCGGTATTGGTAAGCCAGAACCGTTAAAGCATAAATACCAGGGCTATTGGAGTAGGCGTATTGATGAAGTAAACCGGATTGTTTATAAGATTAATTGCAATACGCTTTATATTGCACAATGCGGAGCGCATTATACTGGCGACAAGGGGACCGGGTGTTAACACACCTGGTCTTTTTTATGTCCGGCCCGTCATCAAAAGTCAGATAGGCTACTTTAGATTTATCCAGCGAAGGCCGGTTTAGATCCTGAGTTATGGCAACGCTGAATTCTGTAGCAGCCGCCATGCTACCTAGTCCTTTTGGAGCAACTATATCTTGGACGCCAAAGAATAACGCGACTAACAGCATTAGATAACCAAACTGCCGGATCCTTTTTTTTAACATTTTCCTCATCGCTTTCTATAAATGTTACTGAGATATAGTGACGGTTACAATGTTCCTTTGCTTCATAATATAAGACGACCGTAACATCTCAAAGTTTCATAAAAAATAAAAAAACCTTGATTGCTCAAGGCTTATAAAACACCATTCTTGTATTGAAACTGATTACCTTTTAACTTATTGAGAAGCCTTCTTCACCCGATAGTCTTTAATAGCCTTATGAAGGGCGTCGGCAGCCAAATTAGAGCAATGCATTTTTATGGGCGGCAGCCCGTCCAGGGCCTCGGCTACAGCTTTGTTTGTTATTTCCAGCGCTTCTTCGATTGATTTTCCTTTCACCATTTCCGTAACCATGCTGCTGGTGGCAATAGCGGCTCCACAGCCAAAGGTCATAAATTTAACATCCTTGATGATGTTGTCTTCCACCAACAGCGAAATTCTCATTATATCACCGCAGGCCGGATTGCCCACTTCCCCCACACCGCTGGGGTTTTCAATTTCCCCAACATTACGGGGATTAGTAAAATGATCCATCACTTTTTGCGAATACATTCCGCACACTCCTTTCTTTGCCGCCGGTAAAGAGGCGACATATGGCGCAAGCGTTCCACAATAGGCGGAAATTCATCCAAGACGTGCTGAATATCTTCTTCCGTATTGGAATGACCCAAGGTCATCCGGACCGACCCGTGCGCTATTTCGTGGCACAGCCCCATAGCCAGCAGGACATGGGACGGGTCGAGGGAACCGGAAGTGCAGGCCGAACCGCTAGAGGCCGCAATTCCTTTCATATCCAGGGAAAGAAGCAAAGATTCGCCCTCTACAAATTCAAAGCTCAAATTGACATTGGTGGGTACCCGCAAAACAGGATGCCCGTTCAGCTTAACATGAGGGATTCTTTCCTGGAGCCCGTTGATCAAGCGATCCCTTAATTTTTCCAGGCGAGGCATTTCCGTTGCCATTTCCTGACCCGCCAGTTCCATCGCCTTACCCAAGCCCACAATACCGGGTATGTTTTCCGTGCCTGCCCGGTATTTCTTTTCCTGCCCGCCCCCGAAAACCAGCGGAGCCAGTTTGGTTCCCTTTCTGACATAAAGGAATCCCGCGCCTTTCGGGCCATAAAGCTTATGAGCGGAACCTGTAAGCAGATCAATATTCATTTTTTTAACGTCAACAGGGATTTTGCCCAGAGATTGAACAGCATCGGTATGAAAAAGCACCCCTTTTTCCCGGGCTAAAGCTCCTATCTCTTCAAGGGACTGAATACTGCCTACTTCATTGTTGGCGTGCATGATGGTAATCAAAATAGTTTCCGGAGTAAGGGCTCTCCGCAAATCATCGGTTCTAACGATCCCATGCTCGTCCACCGGCAGAACAGTGACTTTAAATCCCTTCTTTTCTAAGTATTCGCATGTATTTAACACGGCATGATGTTCTACGGCAGAAGTAATAATATGTTTGCCCTTGTCGGCGTATTTATTAGCTGCGCCAATTATTGCCATATTATCGGATTCAGTCCCTCCGCTGGTAAATATAATTTCCCCGGGGCGGGCATTAATCAAAGACGCCGTTTGCCCGCGGGCTTTTTCCAAGCCTTCCCTGGCTTCCCGGCCAAAAGAGTACACACTGGAAGGATTACCGTATTTTTCAGTAAGATACTCCAGCATTATTTCTGCTACTTCCGGTCGGACCGGCGTAGTTGCACTATGATCCAGGTATATCCTGCGCATAAGAATTCTCCCTTCCTATAAAGTCTATAATCCCGACTGTTTTTATCGGATATAGATTTAATTTACTGCTTAATATTTGATTTGTCAAGAGCAGTATATCCAAGCTGTGTATTTATCAAAGCGCAGGACCGGGAATTTTATTTGCTGGGGCCGCGTTTATAGATTCCCTGAAAATTCCGGCAGTGAAAAGTATTAGTCCCAATACTTTAATCAGCGGCTGAACCCCAATAGCTGCAAGTTTTACTCCGGGCAAGTTTTACTCCGGTCTACCATAATACTGATAACCATTCCCACCGCAATTCCCGGCATATAACCCCACATTATTACCTTCAGTCCTCCTGAAACAGCACTGTCGAGAGGTAACGTTCTCCGGTGTCCGGTAATATTACGACTATATTCTTTCCTTTGTTTTCCGGTCTTTTGGCTATCTGCGTCGCCGCAAAAGCCGCCGCACCGGATGATATCCCCACCAGAAGCCCTTCGTTTTTAGCCAGCTCACGGGCTGTCGTGAAAGCCTCCTCATTCTTAACTTTGTATATTTCATCAACGATTGCGAGGTTTAAGACATCGGGGATAATACCGGCGCCTATGCCCTGAATTTTGTGAGGTCCGGGTTTCCCTCCGGATAGTACCGGCGAATCAAAGGGTTCGACGGCAATTATTTTGACGTCCTTTTTTCTTGATTTTAAAACTTCACCGACACCGGTAATGGTCCCCCCCGTTCCCACGCCGCCTACAATTATATCGATTTGTCCATCCGTATCTTTCCAGATTTCTTCAGCAGTAGTCGTCCGGTGAATGGCCGGATTGGCGGGATTCTTGAACTGCTGCGGGAGAAAGGAGTTTTGCGTCTGGGCCGCCAATTCTTCCGCTTTCCGGATAGCGCCCGGCATCCCTTCGGACCCGGGAGTAAGAACAAGCTCCGCCCCCAGGGCTTTTAAGAGGTTTCTTCTTTCAATACTCATGGTATCGGGCATGGTAAGGATCAACCGATATCCCCTGGCCGCGGCCACAAAAGCGAGGGCGATCCCGGTATTGCCGCTGGTAGGCTCAATAAGGACAGAATCTTCTTTGAGGAAACCTTTATCCTCAGCATCCTTGATCATGGCATACCCAATCCTGTCCTTGACGCTTCCTGCGGGGTTGAAATACTCCAGCTTGGCAATGAGCCTCGCGTTAAGTTTTTGGCTGTTATTGTAGTTACTCAGCTCCAATAGAGGGGTATTGCCGATCAGGTCGGTTAAATTCTTCGCTATCTTCGTCATATTTTTAAACCTCCGTTCCAATTTTTTATAGTTTTCCCAGGGCCTTATTAAGGGCCTGGTCCAAATCCCAAATCAAATCATCCGGATTCTCAAGACCGATGGACAAACGGATCTGGTCGGGAGTTACGCCCGCCAGCCGCTGATCTTCTTCGCTCAACTGCGAATGAGTGGTGCTGGCCGGGTGGATAACAAGAGATTTGGCGTCCGCCACATTAGCCAGCAGGGAGAACAAACTTAAGTTATGGATAAATTCTTTGGCTTCCTCCGTCCCGCCCTTGATGCCGAAAGTGAAGATCGAACCGGAGCCTTTGGGCAGGTATTTTTGCGCCAGGTCATAGTATTTATTGCCTTGCAATCCAGGATAGTTGACCCAGCTTACCTGGGGATGCTTTTGCAAAAACTCCGCAATCTTTTGAGTATTGCTAACATGCCGCTCTACCCTTAACGACAGCGTTTCCAGCCCCTGAAGAAACAGCCATGAATTGAAGGGACTCAGCGCCGCCCCCGTATCCCGCAGGAGTTGGACCCTGGCTTTGATAATATAGGCAAGGGGGCCCAGGGCTTCAGTATAAATCAAACCGTGATAACTGGGATCCGGTTCGGTCAGGCCGGAGAATTTTCCGCTTCCTTTCCAGTCGAATTTGCCGGAATCCACGATCACCCCGCCGATGGAGGTGCCATGTCCGCCGATAAACTTGGTAGCGGAATGCACTACTATATCGGCGCCGTGCTCAATCGGACGGTTGAGGTAAGGAGTCGCAAAGGTATTGTCGATGATCAGGGGGAGGCCATTTTCATGGGCAATGTTAGCCACAGCTTCAATATCTATAATATTTATCCCGGGGTTGCCGATGGTTTCAATATATAAAGCCTTGGTCTTGGCGGAAATAGCTTTACGGAAATTTTCAGGATCATCGGGATCCACAAAGACGGTTTTTATCCCCAGTTTAGGTAAAGTAATGGCAAACAAGTTATAGGTGCCGCCATAAAGGGTGCCGGCTGAAACGATCTCATCCCCCGCCCCGGCAATATTCAAGATGGCGTATGTGACGGCGGCCGACCCGGAAGCGACAGCAAGGGCTCCCACACCTCCTTCCAAAGCGGCGATGCGTTGCTCGAAAACGTCGTTGGTGGGATTCATGATACGGGTGTAAATATTACCGAATTCTTTCAGCGCAAAAAGATTAGCTGCATGTTCGGTGTCATTAAAGACATAGGATGTGGTCTGATATATGGGCACTGCCCGGGCTGTAGTGGTAGGGTCAGGTTTTTGGCCTGCGTGAACCTGTAGGGTCTCAAATTTAAGTCGTCTTTCGCTCATTATTTATTCCTCCTTCTAATTCCTACTATTCCGATATGTTTTATTTTAGTTTTGTAAATGATACTCCCGGACTTAAATTATGTCAAGAGTATTTTTAAATATTTTTTCTTATATTTTTTCAATCCAACCAGGCTTTCAGGATAAAAATCAAATATAAAACATATAGGATTGATTTTCATTTATTCTTTTATACTCAGCCGCCAGATCTTCCAGGGTAATTGAATCCGCCAACTCATTGATATTGGCCTGCATTCTATCCCAGACGGTAGATTTGAGGCAGTATTCCACATTATATCGTCCTTTGATAGCCCCGTCTTCTTCCGCCACAAGGAAAAGCTCGCCTTCCAAGGTGCGCAGGATCTGCCCCACGCTAATCCTGCCCGGGCTATTTCCCAGGATATATCCCCCCTGAGCGCCCTTAATGCTCTTTACCAGTCCGGCCTTTCTCAGTATGGAAAAAACCTGCTCCAAATAATTAGCTGAAATGTTTTGCCGTTCTGCAATGCTATTGAGGGTAACATGGTCGATTTTCGAGTAGACGGCTAAATCCAGCATGGCTCGCAAGCCATACCTCCCTTTGGTTGAAATCTTCATCAGGCGTTCACCTTCCCTCCGACAAGTTTGCGGTTCTCATTCTGATCCTGACCTAAAAAGGCTGCTGGTCATTCCTGCAAAGCCGTAGCAAAGTCCGTAATGAGGTCTTCCGTTTCTTCCAGGCCTACGGAAACTCTGATCAAGGTATCAAAAATTCCCAGTCTTGCTCTTTCTTCCGCCGGCATAGCCGCATGGGACATTTTAACGGGATAGGAAACGATGGTTTCCACTCCGCCCAGACTCACCGCTACGGCGGCCAGCCTTACTTTTTTCATAAACCTCCTGGCCGTGTCCACATCCCTGGTTTGAAAAGAAAGAACGGCGCCGGCGCCATCAGCCTGGGCAAAATGCACATCTTTTCCTGTATGTCCTGCCAGACCTGGGTAAAATATACGGTTGATTTTCTCATGACCGACAAGCCATTCCGCTAAACGCTGTGCGCTCTTCTGCTGGAAATCCATTCTCACCTTCAGAGTTTTCAGCCCGCGCAGAAGAAGCCAGGAGTCCTGGGGCCCAAGAATTGCCCCAAAGCTATTTTGAACGGAGTATATCTGCCTGCCCAGGTTCTCATCCTTAACCACTGCCAATCCTCCCACTACGTCGCTGTGCCCGCCAATAAACTTGGTAGCGCTGTGGATTACGACATCCGCTCCCAGTTCCAGGGGTCTTTGCAGATATGGCGACATAAAGGTATTGTCCACCAAAACTAACAAGCCGTTCTCTTTCGCTATCCCCGCCATCCCGCGCAAATCGGTGATCTTCAGCAGCGGATTGGACGGGGTTTCTAAAAAAATCCCTTTAGTATTCTTTTTGATTTTTCTTTTAAATTCCCCGGGGTCAGCGGCGTCTATAATAGAGGTTTCCAGATTAAAGCGTTTAAAATAGCCGTTGCATATCCGGTAAGTGCCGCCATAGACATCTTCGCATACCAGGACGTGATCACCGGATTTAAAGAGGGAAAGCGCTGAGGAAGTAGCCGCCATTCCCGAAGAAAAGGCGAAACCTTTAATCCCGCCTTCCAAAAGAGCTATTGCCTGCTCCAAAGCAGCACGGGTAGGATTTCCCGACCGGGAATAATCATATAGCGGAGGGTTGTCAATATCCGCCTGGTGAAAGGTAGAGGTCTGGTAAATAGGGATACTGAGAGCTCCCGTGTGCTTATCTATTTCGTTGCCGTTATGGATCAAACGCGTGCCAAATTTCATTTTCTCACCCCATCGCCTGTTCTAAATCTTCGATTAAGTCTTCTACTGCTTCAATACCCACGGAAAGCCGCAGCAGCCGGTCATTAACACCCAGTCTTTCCAGAATGTCTTTGGGCATAGCGGAGTGGGTTTGTACCAGAGGATAAGTGATCAGGCTTTCTACACCGCCTAAGCTTTCGGCAAAGGAGATGAGCCGGACCCTGCCCAATATCCGCTTGACTATTTCCGCATCCTTGACTGTAAAGGAGATCATCCCGCCAGATCCGGCGGCCTGTTTCCGCGATATTGCATAAGCTTCATGCTCAGGGAGTCCTACATAAAACACCTTTTCCACTTTTGGATGATTCTTGAGCCAATGAGCTATGGCTACCGCGTTTCGCTGGCATTTTTCCATCCTGACACCCAATGTTTTTATTCCCCGCAGCATAAGCCAACTGTCAAAAGGGGCCAGGATAGCGCCGGAAGACATCTGCAGAAGTTTTAACTCTTCTGCCAGGTTTTCGTTTTTTACAACGAGAAATCCGGCCAGGGTATCATTATGGCCTCCCAGATATTTTGTGCCGCTATGGATCACTACTTCAGCCCCTTGTTCCAAGGGCCTCTGGAAATACGGCGTCAAAAAGGTGTTATCTACCACCGTCATAATCCCGGCGCTTTTGGCTAATTCCGCTACCGCTTTGATATCAGTCACCCTCATCGTGGGATTGGAAGGGGTTTCCAGAAAAATACAACGGGTATTCTTTTTGAGCGACGTTTTACCTGTTCTATCTGGCACGTATCACGGTAAGTAAAATCAAGCCCGTATTTCCTGTGCTGTTCAAAAAGGCGGTAAGTCCCACCATACAAGTCCTCGGAAACGAGAAAATGGTCGCCCGGGGAGAATGTTTTTAATAAAACATCAATAGCTGCCATTCCCGTGGAAAAGGCCAGACAGCGTTTTCCGCCTTCCAGATAAGCTAAGGTTTTTTCCGCTTCTTCCCTCGTCGGATTTTGGTCGCGTGAATAGTCATATCCCGTAGACTGGTTTAGCCCGGGATGTTTAAAGGTAGCGCTTTGGTAAATAGGAAAACTAAGCGCTCCCGTAACCGGATCGCTTCCCCGACAACCGCGGACCGCTTTTGTTTCAATTTTCATCCGGCACATCACCTCCAAAAATATAAAGTATAAAATAGAACCCTCTTCTTGCATCAGATAAGAAGAGGGTAATACCTATATTCTATTATTCCTATCAACATTGTCATCTTTAAACAGAAGAATACTTCATAACAAAATAAATGTCAATGCTTTTAAGCTACTTTTAAATTTTTTTTACCAAACCAATATAACTGTCTATAAATATAGCTGTCTATAAAATTTGACATATGGAAAACCGGAGGGTTACAATAGATCTGAAAAATAAAATTGATTGGTTTTATATGTTTTTTATTAAGGAGCTAAAAAATGAAATTTTCTACGAAAGCCCGTTACGGTCTGCGGGCAATGATCGAACTCGCCTTCTATTACAATCAGGGTCCGATATCGGTCAAAACCATAGCCGAACACCAGGAAATTTCGGAAGCTTACCTGGAACAGCTTATGTCCTTTTTAACCAAGAGGAATTTAGCCAAAAGCATCCGCGGCGTACAAGGCGGTTATCTCCTAGCCCGGGAACCTTCAAAAATAAAAGTGGGGGATGTGATCAGAGCCTTGGAAGGTCCGGTAGTTCCCGTAGAATGTGTAAACAGGGAAGACCCCATCGAGTGTGCCAGATATGGCAAATGCGTTTCCAGGATAGTATGGGAACGGGTGCGGAATGTAATGGAAGAAGCCCTGGATTCCCTAACCCTGCAAAATCTTAAGGATGAATTGATGAACAGGGAACAAGCCCTCCTAGAAGAAAAAAGCCCCTGATCCTTACAAAAAAAGGATCAGAGGCTTTTTTTCGTCAAGAGCTTCTCAAGGGCGGCCGGAGTTATTTCTCCCGCAGATCCAGAGTGAATTTCTCCCTGGGCAAAAGCTTGCCTATACTATCCAGATTTAAGACAAACTCCCTGGTATCCTCATCGTACAGCCCAAAGATGATTACTTGGGGGTTTTCCCGGTCAAAGCGTAACCTGCCCTTTTTCATACCCTGGGTATCCGTAAGCTCAAAATGAGGCAAAACGGTTTCGGTGTCGGGGGTATCCAACCTATAACTAAGACAGACGCTTTTTTCTGCCAGCCAGACCTTCTCGACAACGAGCTTCCCGCCCGGATAAGAAATACTTCTTGCCAGGTCAAGTTCGCTTTTCTCCTGAAAATTCAATTGAATATCAGGGGAACCGGCTACTTTTTCATAGAGGTAGACAGGAGGCAGGAGCAGCTCTAAGTGTTCGGTTTCCTGCTTCACCGGGGCAAATTTTAAGATAGCCGCTATTTGGCAGGGGAATTGCGTTGTCCGGTATTCTCCCCCCTGAACCTCCGCTTCCTCCCGTCCTGTCAGATCATAGAGGGCCGGTCGGTATGCGGGCGGCTCTTCGGAGCGATAGCTTATGGCTACAGTAGAAGCATAGCCGGGGGTCAACCCGCCAGGAGGCGGGGCGCCTAAACCCGGAGGAGGCGGCGTATCCGGCGCTTTCCTTACAGAGGTGGGGAAATAAATTTCCCTGCCCAGGCCGATACCGGCTACGGAGCCGTCCAGCGGCCAGTCCAGGCGCACCTTAAATACTGCCTCGCTCACTCCCAGCACAGCTTTTTCCAGGGCGATCCTGAGCTTGGAGCGCAACCTCTCCTGATTGGGATAAATAATCTTTGAGTATTGGGCGGTTTTGACCACGTCCACGGGGATAGTGAATTCCGCCATATCCTGTTCTTGGTTATCTAAGACGAGGGCGGCATTTATACTTTGCGTGTCGAGTTCCAGGGGCTCAAACTCAAACATGAAATACTTGTTCTGCCAGCCCTTGCTGCTTCTTTGCTCATATTGCTGTCCTTTTTCATCCGAAACAATCAACTGGGGAAAATCTTCAACCGGAGAAGAAAAATTGATAAACATCACACTGCGAGTACTGTCAAATAATCCTTGGTCAATATTGACCTGGTTTTCGCCCGCCATTTTGCTTTGATTGATCTCGGTAAAAAGACCCAGCTCCTGAGCATAGCGATAAGAGGGATCATCCAGCCCCACGTGCTTACCGGCTGTGTAGGAAGCATAAGCCAGCCCTGCCCCGCCCATAACAACTATCATTACTGCCGCTATTACCGTTTTCCGCAGCCTGGCGAACAGCCTGTTTCCATTAACTTTTACAGACGTCATTTTTTCCGGAGGCAACGGATCCGGCAAGGGCCGTATGAAATTCTCCCATACTTGGGTACAGCCAGGGCAACCGGCCAAATGTCCTTCAATATACGCGGCTGTTTCCGGGCTGACTAAGTTTTCTGCATATAAAGGCGCTAACTCCTGAATAATGTTGCAGTCTTTTGGTTTCATTTCTGATCGTCCTCCAGTTTGCGGTAAACCTGACCAAGTTGTTTTTTAGCCCGGAAAAAAGTTACCCGGGCCCAATTGACCGTTTGACCAAAAATCACGGCAATTTCCTCGTAAGAGAGTTGTTCATATTCCTTTAGGATGATAATAGTCTTAGCGTTTTCCGGCAGATGGGACAGGGCCGCCTGGACCCTTTCCCGTTCTTCTTTCATGATTAACATTTGAGCGATAGGATCGCCTAAGGGGGTATCCCGGTCATGAAAAGCCAGGTTTTCTTCCCAGGCCATAGTCTTTTGTCGGCTTTTTGTGCGGAGCTTTTTAAGATAAACATTACGGGCTATGGAAAAAAGCCAGGTCTTAAGAGAAGACTCCTGCCTAAAGCGATACAGGGACAAACATACCTGGTAAAAGGTTTCTTGGGTAAGCTCCCCCGCCTCTTCGCTATTACCGGTCATGCGTAAAAAGTAGCGAAAGACGGCTTCTTTATAGAGTTCGTATAGTTCCTTAATTCTTTCCATGGCTTTCCTCCGTCCTTCTTACTTCGACGAAAGAGAAGCCAAATCCTATCCTTTTCAACTACTAATATTTTGTTTTATCCCACGTTTTTTAATATCCCGCCGTGCCAGGGAAATGAGTCTTCCTACCGTTAATTCTGATTCGTCTAAAACAAAGGCTATTTGGCTATATGAATAACCCAGGATATCACGGAGAATGACCGCGCAGCGTATTTCCGGCGATAACCGAAGCAAGGACTGCTGGACCATGTTTTCCCCGTCAAAATCAAAACGCCCATAGTATCTTAAAAAATCCTCCCAGGCCTGCTTCAACAATACTATATCATCACGGCGACGGTTAGCAGGCTGCGTTAAAAAGACTTTTTCTGTTAAGATCTCGGCAACATCTCTATCTCCAGACAGCCGATAGGTGAAATTATAGACCGTTTCCAAAAAATCCACTGGCATCTCCTCCGAATTGCAGCCGTCGAATTGCGTCAGTTAACTAATTAATTAGTACCGAAAAACTCCGGTTCATTACAGCGGCGGATTTTTATTTTTAGCAAAAGGCAGAAAAGAAAAAAGCGCAGTAACCTCATAATACGGGCTACTACGCATTCTAAGAAAAATGCGACATAACTCAACCAAATATTATCTCATCTCAACTACAAACAGGAATTTATCTTTTGTCTTAATTTAATTAGTCTTTAGCGATTACAGCAGCCTGGACGGCTGCTAGCAAAATAGACCAACCGCAGTTTTTTCACATTATGAAACATTTTTTGTAGCCAAAAACCTAAATTAGCTTTACATAATCTTGTGCCCCATAAAAGAAACGCAAAATGTTGACAGTTTTGGAGGTTTCAGCGATTTTATACACAAGCACATAATTTTTTATCAATACCTTACGGTAACCTTCCTTTTCCAACCGCTTATCTTGACACTTCGCATACATCAAAGGACTGTTTCTTAGATAGCCATAACATTTATCCACTTCATCAAGAAAATCACCTGCCGCCCTCGGATTGGCCAATTGTACAGCAATATACGAAACAATCCTATCTAAATCTTGGTGAGCAAGTTCTGAAACAAATAATTTATACATTATATTTTTCTCTTATGCTTTTTAAAGAAGTATTCCCGGCAAGAACCTTACCTTCTGCTATTTGTTCCTCCGCCGCAATAAGTTTATTATATACATCGAGCATAAACATTTTTTCTTCAAATAATTTCATACTCATAATAACCATATCCCCATAACCATTTTTCGTAATAAAAATAGGTTCGTCAGACTCCTGGCACATTTGGGAAATTTCACTGGTGTTTTTCAAATCCCTAATCGGTATAATTTGAGGCATAATATTCAGCTCCTTTCGCGGGCTTATTATACCATAATTATGCCCCGTTATCAATTACCCTCTCCGCCTAAGTCTATTTTGTACGCTATATAAGAATTATACGCTGCATTCATATCCATTCCAGCCTGGCAAAAACCTTATTCGATAACAGTAATAGTACTCCAATAATTATGATGTTGACAGCCGCAATACCTGCAAAAATTAGAACCAGGTTTTGGAACACAAAAGCCAGAACCCCTCCAACTATTATTCCGGGCAATAAGAGCAGCAGCATTTGCAGCATAAGAAATAAGGGATACAAGGCCTTTTGGTCCAAGGCGTTGGGGAAAATGATCCGTATTAAAAAGTTGGAGCTCAAATTTAAAATATAGAAACTTACATCGAATATAACCAGGATCATTATTATCTGAAGCGGAGCATTAAGCAATATTCCCAGGGGAATATTTAGGGCCAGAATGTTGGCGAACATCCGCAGTATATCGGTCAAATTGCTGCCGATAATCTTTACTAGATTGGAACCGGGAATGAGAAAGATATACGGTTTTGTCAATTCATGCTGGGCAGCGTTGGACGCTGAAAAAATAAAAATAATGTAGGCAATAACGCCGTTGACAATATAAAGAGGAGTTAACCCATCCGTCTGTTTGCCGGCAAAGACGCCCACACCTATTCCAGCCAGCAAAAACATGATCGTCCAAAAACCTAGGTATGGATGGAAGTCACTGCGGCTGTATTCCACCTTGCTGCGCCAGAAAAGTGCCCAAGGTCCGCTGCCCACTTTTCTGACAAACAGCTTCTTTTTGCTAAAGGGAAAGGAAAAGCGCTGAGCTTTCTCCACCCCAGCCTTTTGTTTCTTGCGCAGAGCCCTTTGTTCGGTAGCCTTTAGGGTATCTTCATAGTAGTCATCAGCTGTATAGTATGAAATGACTATACAGCAAACCAAAAATAAAAGCTGGAGAACAAGGCCTGCTATGCTGTATATACTGTATCCGGTAACAGCCGTCATAAAGACAACCTTGCTCCAGCCAATCACGGGCAGGTAATCGAGCCAAGAGGCATTCAAACCCTGCAGCAGCCCTTGCCATAGATCCCCGGCAGCAATAATAAAACCGGCCAGATAGAGGATAAAGATCACGATTAGGGCAAAGATCCCTTGCTGCAATCGCAGCTGAAGCCCATATTTACTTCCAAGTGCAAAAACCAAAAAGTTTAAAGGCGCAATAACTAAAAACAAGCCAATAAACCCAAGGTACATAAAGGGAAGATATTGCAGATCTATCCTTGAAGTGTTCATAATCAGAGGCATCAAGGCCAAAATAAGAAAACCGTAAAGGAAAATATGTAACAAACTCTGCTTCACCATGCTGTAAAGCAAGACCTTTTGAGGGGATACGGGAGCGGGAAATAACAGATGTACATCCCCCATAGTAAAAAAGGTGGAGGATTCCAGCGTACCGCGATACAGGAAATAGAGGAGGAACGCAGTGCCTACCCCCACAAATCCCGCCCCAATTATTTGAGAACCTAACTGCGCTTGGATCTCAACGGGGTTCCGGTACCTGAGCACCACATTAAAGACAAGGGATCCTATCCAGACTAAATAGAGCAGATATATTCCCAGCCGCTTAGGGTTGCTTCTGATTTCCTTGAAATGGTTTACTATTATCCGTCCGTCTCTTTTAGCCAGGAGCTTGAATTCATTCATCCTTAGTCACCTCTAAGAACAGGTCTTCCAGGGATACGCTCCCACTGTTCCCAAGTTTTCTTTTCATTTCCTCCATCGTCATATCTACGATGATCCTCCCTTGTTTCATCACCAAAACACGGTCGCAGAGGTTTTCAATACTGTCCAGCAAGTGCGTACTGACTAAGACTGTCTTTTGCTGTTCACTCAGCTCTTTAAAAATTAATTTCGTTTCCCTGATCGACTTAGGGTCTAAGCCAATCATCGGTTCATCAAAAAGGTATAAGTCAGGTTCAGGGAGCAAGCCGCAACAAATAGAAACCTTTTGTTTCATGCCTTTAGATAGTTCTTTAGCCAGTTTGTCCTTTTTGTCCCACAGGTCATAACGCTCAATTAACCGTTCCGCTTTTTCCGCAAAGTTTGCCACATCATAGGCATACGCAATAAACTGCAGGTGCTCCCATACTGTCAGCATGTCGTAAAGCTCAGGCGTTTCCGGCACATAGGTAAACTTCTTCTTGGCTTCCTGCGACGTACTTGGGTAACTGCCGATAGTAATGCTGCCGGCATTTTTACGTAATAGCCCGACAATCGTTTTAATTGTGGTACTTTTACCGGCTCCATTGGGTCCCAAAAGTCCTACAATATCGCCTTGGTTAAGACTAAAACTAATATCGTCCACGGCGACAACATTTCTATATTTCTTGGTCAAGCTCTCTACCTTTAGCATAATATCCTCCTTTATAGTAATGAAGTCTTCTTATAATCAAGCCTAAGCAACGCCTTTCCGTTTGGCAGGGATCGCTCGACGCAGTAAAGTTGTATGTAGTCCCTATGGTGCAGCGCATTTGTCAAATCCTTCTCCGAAAGCTGATGATGAACGGCATTCAAACAATCGAACACATGGAGATACGGCGAATCGGACACAAAGCCGTCATCTTTGTTGATCTGAATCATGCAAGACACATATTGCGGCTTTACCATACCAAGCACATTTTGAAAAGCCCCATAGCCGATATATTCAATCAGCAGGTTTGCAACTACCAGATCGGCCTGGGGCAACTGGACGTCAGGCTTTGTTAGGTCGGCCTGTATCGGGATAAAGACCCCTTCCAATTCAGGGTAACGCTTCACACAGCTATCCAAATAGCTTCTGTTGACGTCCACGCCAAAAACTGTTGCGTGCTTTCCCGCCTCAATATATTCAAGCCCGTTGCCCCCTGCAATCCCCAAGACCATAATTGTATCTGCCGGATAACAATTTATCTGCGCTTGCATCTCAGAGTTCATTGTTTGCAGTTGTAATACCGACGAAAGGCCCATATGACTTTCATAGTCGCTCAAGGCTATTTTATTCCATGGATTTTTCATCCTCCTAACCATTGATGCCACCAATATAGAGCTCTGCTATGGAATAGAGAGCCGCTTTGCCGCTAAGTTTCACTCGGCTGCCCTCCATCTGGCAATAAAGCGTGCCGCCCCGCTCCGATGCCTGATACGCCACGATATCATTTTTCAGTAATCTTTTAGCCCAGAATGGCACGATATGGCAATGGCCGGAACCACATACCGCATCCTCGGGGACATTACATTTTGGAGCAAATGTGCGTGATACACAGTCGGTATTTTTTCCTCGTGAAGTCGCATGAAGGAGCAACCCATCCAGCATTTTCACTTTCTCTAAATCAGGGGTCAACTTCCTCACTATGGCCTCATCCTCAAACACACACATCAAATCTCTGCCCATATAGGCTTCTTTGGGCTCAGCACCAATAGCCTGAACCATTTGCTCCGTCACGGTAACAGGGTTAAGGTCATAGGCGGGAAAATCCATCTCATAAAGGGTTTCCACCAAACACCTTGTCTGCAAATGCATCAACTACATATTGTTTCATTTTTGCGTTCCTCCTTTAATCGTCGGAAGTTCATTAGCCGCCTCTTGCCTTTCTCCTAATTCATTTTATCCTTTGTTCTGGTAACTAAGTAAAAAGCCGCGATTCTACAGGTATAAAAAACCACGCCTGCGCATACGGGAAGCATGAACAGCGCTCCCCGCCAGGAATAGACTTGAAAACCGGCCATTAGACTAATCAATAAGATACCGGGAAAAGTAAAAATGAATAAAAACTTACGCAAGGCAAGATACTGATCCTCCATCTTCCAGGTAAACAGCCGCATGAATTCCGAGGACAAGCTTTCTTGCCAATACAAACCCGCAAAACCGGCCTGAAGAAAGGCCAGCGCCAGCCAAATCAGCCACTTAAGACTGCCCTGAACAGTCAGGATCACAAGACCGCAAAGACATACAAACAAAAAATACCATCCTAAACGCCCGCTGCTGCGCAGTGTTGATTTAATAACTGCTTCCGTCAATCCGTTGACCGCATTCCGCTTTTTAAAGATGAGATTGGAGCGGCGAAAAAGCCAGGGACGTTTTCTTTGCTTCGGGGACTGTTTAATATTTACCCCGGAAAAACCCAACAAGAACCGTGCAAATTTCATTTTCTCACTCTGCTCCCGGGCTACATCAATGAAAAAACCGCCTGTATAGTTCAGCCTTTTCATACTTAATATCCCGGCAGCACTAAATAAAAGCAGGATAGCAGCCAAGAACATTATGAAGTTATTGAGGATGCGGGGAATCAAGATAATGAAAAGCAAACTTCCCAAGACCAGCATCCCTCTTATAACAATAAATTGCCGCCAGCCACAAAAACGTAGGGCCAGAAGCTGTTTTGACAGCCCTAAAAATACTTTTGACAGGAAAGTAATAGAAAAAAGCAGGAACATCTGAATTTGAGAAAACTGATAATACCAAAGGATGAAGGGGGCCAGGAGCACGAAGAAAAACCCGCTGAAAAGAAAATCCGCCGAAAAAGAGTAGATAAGGCCATACTTGATGATCTTCTTAAACCATTGCTTTTGATTTATTAAAAAGAGTTGATCGGCCTCCTGGAGAAAAACCCTGATTGTCCCAGACCAGGCAAATAAAAAACATACCGCAAAAAGCAGGCTTTCCGGCAGTAAATCAAGAAAAGCCGGAGGGTTCTTCCACCATAGCACATATTGATTGATTCCGAAGGCAATTGCAGGCAGCACAATATATAAAGCCACAGTCCAGTCAATAGTAGTTCTCCAACTGCTCCAGTGAAACTTTAATTCGGCTGCAAGACGTTTAAAGAATAATTTCCTTGGCGACATCATGCCTGGTTCTCCAAAATAGCATTAAAACAAGCAAAAAGGGACGCCTCCGGCAACTGACATTTCCCCCGGATCTCAGCCAGGCTCCCTTGGGCCATCAGCAACCCATCATTCATCAGAATAATAGAATCACATATCCTTTCCGCCATATCTAATTGGTGGGTGGAAATAAGTATCCCCGCCCCCCGCTTCCTTTCTTCATTTAAAAACCGCAAAAATTCCATGGTTGCGCGGGGGTCAAGCCCAACAAAGGGCTCGTCTATGATATAGACGTCCGGTCCGATTAATAATCCTGTTATAATCATAACTTTCTGTTGCATGCCCTTGGAAAAGGTAACCGGGAAATGGTGTTTTACTTCCTGCAAACGAAATGTGTGGAGGAGTTTTTCGGCTTTATCCAAAAAAATGTTTCTTTCAATCTCATAAACAGCCGCTACCAACTCCAAATGTTCCCAAAAAGTTAGCTCTTCATAGAGGACCGGCTGTTCAGGTATATAGGCAAAATTCCTGTTTTGTCCTATAAAACGTACTTTTCCTGCCATTTGGGGCAGTAGTCCGACAATAGCCTTAAGAGTAGTGCTTTTACCGGCGCCGTTAGGCCCGATCAAACCCGCTAATTCACCTTTCTTGAGGGAAAAGTTTATATCGTTGACGGCATTTCTTTTTCCCGTATAACCGGCCTGGGCAATTTCTACTTGTAATACATTCATTAATTACTACCCCCCGTTTCACGTCCCTCCGAACTCCGGCACTTAAAAATGGCTGATACATCATGATCGCGTGGTTTTCGGCTACCCGGATAAGATAATACTGATCCAGTCTATAAAATACTTTCTTGTTTTTTCCGGGTGTCAGCTATATAATAATGCCTAGATATACTATGCATAGCTATCATATGTATTTGTCTTATAGGAGGTGACGCCAGTTGAAAATCAACAAGGAACTGGTCAAAGGAAGCATAGTCATTCTTATTCTTAACATGTTGGAACGTGAACCTATGTACGGCTATAAGTTAATTAAGGAAATCGAGAAACACTCCGGAGGCGTTTTTTCCTTTAAAGAAGGAACCTTATACCCCATCCTGCATTCCCTTGAAGCCGAAGGCATGGTTGAAGCCTTTTGGACGGAAGAAACGGGAAGCCGCAAGAGAAAATATTATCGTCTGGTGGCTAAAGGACAGGCGTACTTAAGAGAAAAGCAGGCTGAATGGGTTACATTTCGTTCCGCGGTGGATAAAGTTTTAGGGGAGGGTTTTTTATGTGTTTAGAACACAATCAGAGAATTAAGGAATATTTAACCACTGTTTGTTCTCAGGTAAAATGGCGGGAAGTCCACGAACCTATCCGTCAGGAATTGCTGACACATATAAGCGACATAGTAGAGGAAGCCCGGCAAAACGGCGTTTCCCAAGCTGAGGCTATTGAAAAAGCTCTTGTCCAAATGGGAGACCCGGTGATAGTAGGGATCCAATTACATAAGACGCACAAACCACGGGTTGAGTGGGGGTTGGCAGCCCTGGCCGGTTCCCTGGTTATTCTCGGGCTGCTGACAATATATGTCCTGGAAAGCTCCGGTCTGGTAAGGAGTAATGCTCCCTTGTTTATTAAAAGTTTTCTTTCCTTGTTGCTTGGGTTAATGTGCATTGTGGGATTATACTTTTTTGATTACCGGAAAATCAAATCATTCTCCGGGGTTATTTATATCGGAACAGTATGTTTTATGGTACTAACGCTTTTATTCGGTCAGGGACACAACGGCCAATTTATTGTTCTAACTATAGGCTTTTTACGTCTTAGTTTTTTCGGCGTTACTCCATTTTTGTTCGCCATCGCACTATCAGGTATCTTTTCTCAGTGTGACCAACAACAGCCCCGGGAACTTTGGAGAGCCCTATTTCTCCTGGTGATCCCGGTTATGCTTTATCTTCTGGCGCCCTCGGTGTCCACCGCCATTATTTATCTCATAGTTGTCTTTACCCTGCTGCTGGCCTCCGGGGCAAAACGTACATATATCATATGGGGAATAACGGGGCCGCTGGCCCTTGTTTTAGGGACTATCATTCAAAACCCTTACCGCATGCAACGTCTGATTACGTTATTTAACCCGTTTGGGGACCCGCTGGGCAGCGGTTATCAACAAGTTAAATCTCTTGAAATGATCCGCTCCGCCGGATTATGGGGCCAGGGTTTTACCTTTCCGGCAAGGACTCTGCCGGAAATTCACACCGAGATGGTTTTTACCTATTTGGTCTATACTTTCGGCTGGCTGGCCGGCCTAGCCATCATAGCCGCAGCCGTTGCACTGGTTATTAGGATGATCCGTCTTGCCAGGCAAGTAAAAGATACTTATGCCCGGTTACTTGTAACGAGTGTGACCTCTATTTTTCTGGTCCAGTTTTTTTGGAATATTTTCATGACTATCGGGCTGATGCCCTTTATGGGTATTGGTTTGCCCTTTATAAGTTACAGCGGCTCCCAATTGTTGATACAAATGATCGCAATTGGTTTGATGCTCAGTATTTACCGGCGTAAGGATATTGGCGGCGTCCCGGCGGGAACCCTTCCCTCTAGGCCAAAATGAACCACTATACCGGTTTATTATTGGTTGGAGCAGCCGCCAATTCATTTTTAAAATACAAGCCGGTACTCGGCAGCGCTAAGCCGACCCCTTCCTTTTCTAAAATACTCATGATTTTTATGTTGACGTCTTCTTTCACCTGGAGGAACTCCCGCCAGTTGGTAGTACGGGTAAAAAAATAAAGTAAAATATTAAGTCTGTTTTCGCCAAAAGAGTCAAAACTGACAACAATTGTTTCCGGATGGATCCCGGCATGATCTTGCAGCATGTTTTTTATTTCCGTAACGCATTTTTCCAGTTTTTCTTTTGATGTGCTGTACTCAACGCCAAGCATAAAAGTAATTTGCCTTTTGCCCATCCGGCTCCAATTGGTAACGGGCTCGTTGGCCAGCGTGGAATTGGGGACGGTGACGACAGCCTGGGCAAAAGTGCGGACTTTTGTGCTGCGGAAGTTTATATCTTCAACCGTACCTTCCACGCTTGGCGTTAAAATCCAATCCCCCATCGAGAAAGGTTTATCCGTAATGATCACAATACCCCCAAACAGGTTGGAAAGAGTCTGCTGCGCGGCCAGGGCGAAGGCCAGCCCGCCTAATCCGAGTCCCGCGATGAAACCGTCAATGTCATAATCCCATTCCTGTAAAATGATAGTGATACCTAATACTATAACGATGAATCTGAGGGTTTTGGACAAAAAAGGGACAAGAATTTTATCAAACTTGAAACTGATCAGGCTTTCCATTTCACCGGCAAAAACGCTATATTTTCCAGCCAGATCATACAATCCAAGGGCTGCCAGTATAACCAGCAAAGAACGAAATATTTTGGACAATAACAGATTGGTTTCTATGCTTAATGGAAGGTACAGTAAGGCCAGGTAAATCCCCAAAGCTATTAAAAAAAGCCTGAGAGCCCGCTCAAAAGCCATAACCAAATAATTGTCAAGCTTTGTTTTAGTCTTACCGGCAAATTTAAGCATCAATCCCAAAATACTACGGACCAAATACTTCCTCAGTAAATAAAATACCAAAAAAATTCCAAAGGCCGCGCCTATTTCAAACAACCAAAACACAAACGTTTCGTGGAAAAAAAGGGCTGTTGAGATTTCTTTCAATACTGATCGCCTCTCATCTTAAACAAACGTTAGCCAAAAAGATATTACCATTAAACGCATAATATCAATGAAGCTTTTCTCTGTCAATAAAGTCCGGTATAACCAATTACATTTCTCCAATATTTTCCCAGGTTTTTTGCAGCAAAAGGATAGTCGCCAGAGAATCCGCCTTTTCTCCGGTTTCAATATATCCTTTCAGCAAGGTAAAATTATTCTCAATGTCATTTACATAATCATGGTCAATGTCTACTTGTAAAAGCGGCTTTAATTTAATCCAGATCTTTTCGGATCTATCCGTACTGTCTAAGGCATTTGTCCAGTCTTCCTGACGGATGAAACGCTCGGTTTCCTTAAGATATCCGGAAAAACCAGTCCTGCTGTCAAGGGGTTTTCTGATAAGCGCACAGGCGGATAAACTTATGATGATAAGAAAAAGTATCAAGTATAAAACCACAGGTTTTTTCAAAAATAAAGCCCCCTAATTTTGATTATTTGTAGAAATAGTAAAAAAGGATTTATCGCCTTTTAAGTCTACATAAAGATTGCCCTGAGTATCTAGTTGGGCTAAGGAAACTTGTTTGACATCCGGGATGTCGGCATTTTTTAAGTGATTATACAACCAAGCTTTTGTGAGGTTCAAGGACTGAAGGGCGTCTTGCAGTACAACGCCGTCTTCAATCAAGTTGGCTGGCAAACCTTCATATTGAGTTGAGAGGGAGAGGTCACCGGGAGTAAGGGGACGTTTAGTGGACTTTTTTTGGATACTTAATTTCCCATCGGTTTCAAATAAAGCAAATTCTACATCGGTAATGTTGAAAACGCCCTCGCTCCTTAGCTGAGAGATAACGTCATCAATGGATAAACGGACTTTTTGTAAGTTTTTTTCTAAAATCTTGCCATTAGCTATCACTATAGTAGCTTCCCCTTCCACTACTTTACGGGCCCAAACATTATGCAGGCATAAATAAGCCAGGAAAATAGGAAGAATGGTCCAGACGGCCATCCCGGCCAGAGTAGCCAGGGTATTTTGATTTACCTGAACAGAAAGAGTAGAGGCGATAGAACCGATGGTAATGCCTACTATGTAATCAAAAAAGGTCAGTTCCGACATTTGCTGTTTCCCCATCAGCCGGACAAGAATCAGCAGCGAAAAAAATGCTATAAATGACCGGATAATCACTACCAGAATAATTGACAATTTATCCATCTCCTAATTCCCCGTCAGGAACGCTTTAAGATAAAAATACTTAGCAGAGGAACACTCTCTGCTAAGTATTTTTATCAACGGATATGACAATAATACTACCTCTTTATGGCTGTTCCGGAAACGCAAAAAAGATAGCTATAAAGCTAAGCAGCCCCTTAATGTACTTGATTTAATTATATTTTTTGTTAAACTGATACATAATGGTACTAGATAGTATCATAAAGGATGTGTTATCTATGGATGCAGCCCTCTATGCGAAGATACTCTCTGAAAAAAGTATCCTTAACCTAAAAAAATTAAAATATAAATATCCGAATTTGGAGATCACCGAATTAATCTCTATACTTAAAAGCAGCGCTTATAAGGCTCTGCCTATTTGGGATTTTCATGGTAATGAACTTGTATTCCTCGAATCCATTGCGCAGGTGGAATTGTCTTCTGCAAAGATTTTACTCACCCCGCAAACAAGTTTCAAAAAATATGGTATTAAGGCTATGGAAGAAGAGATATCATCTACCCTGACTATTGAAAATATTGATTTTTCTCGGGAAAGTGTCAGAAAAATTTTAGCCGGATATGCTCCAAGTGACGTTAGTGAAGATCACATTTATGGTATTAAGAAGGGGCTAGAATATATCAGTAATCCCGAAAATCTCATTACAGAAGAAAATATCCATACTCTGTATCAACTGGCTATTGGCGACTTTTTAGAAGACAATGATAAATTGCTATCTGGCAATCTATACAGACATGATCGGGTTTATGTTTTAGGTGGTAAAGATATTGAACACATCGGCCTGTCTCATCAAAGGTTAAATGAATACATGAGTGACTTTGTCGCGTTTATTAATGATAACATCAAAATTAATGACTTTTGTAAAGCAGCAATTATCCATTTTTACCTTGCCTATCTGCACCCATATTTCGATGGAAACGGCAGGATGGCCCGTTTGTTGCATCTCTGGTATTTGGTTCAGAAAGGTTATTCGGCGACTCTGTATATTCCTTTTTCTAGTTTCATTCAAAAGACTAAAAGCAAATACTACAATACATTTACTCAGGTTGAAGATAATGCAAAGATAAGTGGAGTATTTGACGTCACCCCATTCCTGGTGTATTTCGTTGAAAACGTTTATAACAAATTTGATACTATCGGGGTGGAACCAAAAACTATTGAAAAGTTCGAGAATGCTTTAGCAGATGGAAAGGTTACTCAAAAGGAAAAAGACTTATGGAATTTCGTGCTTTCAACCTATGGAAGTAATGAGTTTTCAACAAAACAATTAGAAAAGGATTTTGGTAATGCCGCCTATGCAACAATTCGTAGTTTTGTTCTGAAATTTGAAAAGATGGGAATAATGAATAGTCAAACGTATGGGAGCAGAGTAAAATATCGAATCGAAACTTGAATTATTTTTCAAACAGTAGCGAGTATATTTTATGTGATACTCGCCCAAGTTTCTCGTAATATCATAAACCGACCGATATACAACCGTGGCTTCGTATTTAGGCAAATAAAAAAGATAGCATATTTTGCTATCTTTTAATAATCGTTGGTGGGCGGTAATGGGATCGAACCATCGACCTCCACGATGTCAACGTGGCACTCTAACCAAACTGAGCTAACCGCCCGTTACTTGTTATATTATAATTGCAGCCTTGGTAATTGTCAAATGACTAAAGCTCAATAGGAATATTTATAATATAACGCATATTAGTTCAATTTTGATAAAATTAAACTAGTCCAGAAAGAACCATTTGAAAATAGAATCATTGCTTGCTATAATATGACTAACACGTTGTAGGAGGAGTTTGTGGTGTAAAGGTTGCACTCAGGTACGTGGCACCTGATTATGTGGGTTCGATTCCCACCTCTCTCCTCTTGGACGCATCCGTTTGGGTGCGTTTTATTTTTTGACCCGTTGAGGGTTATTTTTTAGGGTGCGGCAGGATAATGGTAATATATGTAAAATAACTTAATTATAGTTACTTCTCTATAATTAAGGAGTTTACATATGAGAAAAAAATTTAGTACCGCTGTCTTTACCTTCATTGTTCTTATTCTGCTGGCCGATCCCGTCTTGGCCGAATCTCCCTGGGAATGTAAAACCGGCGAAACGGTTATTAACGGTACATTTCTAAAAGAAATCTCCGGCGTAATTACCGTAAAAACCCCTTCCGGGATACTCGCCCTGCCATTAGACTCAGTATTAACCTGTGCCTTGATGGGGACACAGTCGGGAAAGCTGGTCCAAGTTCAAGAATTTCCGCCCGGTCTTGACGTTGAGGTCATCCTCACCGTTCAGGGAAAAGCGCGGGCCATGCGGAACCTGCCCCCACCTGCTATAGCTTCAACAAACAAGCTCCTGCCGGGCTGGGGACTGGAGGCCTCTTTAAGTCCTGCCGGAAGTCACTACCTGCTTTTTAATTTTGAACAAGGCCTTATCCTCTATTCCAGAGAGCCAAATATCCCGCCCTTCTTTCTCTCAAGCTTACCGACGGCGGCCTGGGACAGGGAAGGCAAGAAAATCGCCTGCGCCGCCAAAGAGCAAATCATTATTTATACACTGTCCACACGTCACAAGCAAACATTCCCACTCCCTAGCTACAAAGGTATTACAACAGTCGTCACCGCTTTTTCCTGGAGTCCGTCAGGAGATAAGCTCCTTTATGCTTCCTTATGCGATTACCCCAACCAAGGCAGCGATTTATTTCAGCTCACTTTACTTTCCCAAAGCGGCCATGAAACAGCGGGGAAAATTGTCCCCAATCTGGGATCAATCCTTTTGTTAAACGATGGTTTAGTGCTTTTCACTACCTATAGCGATATTGAACAAACCTCAGGGACGGCATTCCTTTGGAATACCCAAACGGACGAAATGATCCCCCTTCTTTCCGGGAAAAAAGGGGGATACCGTAATCTTGCTTATAACCATAATCAGGATATTTTAGCTTACACCGTACCAAACGGTCTGGGTGAAGACCTTTACTTTATGGACGTTTCCCGGCATAGCTCTGCGCTGGTGCAACACTATGCCCTCCCTATCCGTAATTTACAATGGTCACAAGAGCAGACCCTTTATTACTGGGAAGAGTTTACTAATACCATCTTTGAAATAGGCGAAACCGGCCCGACGGCTATATGCCCGGGGTATCTGCCCTCCCAGGGTGTTGGAAAGGGATTCGTTCATTTCTGTACCGAACCTGCGGAAAAACCTCAGGAACTATTTATCAAGACCCAGCCGGCCAACGGCCATAAGGTTGAACCATTAAATTTTGAAACGCAAAATAGCGTTCTTTAGTTCTTCAGCCATTGACGACAGTTTGGAAATAGAGGCAACTACTTCTTCTATCGCCGCAGTCTGTTCCTGAGTAGTCGCCGAAACCTCCTGGGTATTGGCGGCTATGGTTTCGTAGGATATTAAGGCCGCGGAAATCGTTTCTTCCACCGTCTTACTCTCATTATTGATTTCTTCCGTGGCAATCCCCACATCCCCCATAGCCATTTTCACATTATTTACAGCATTGCTGATCTCCCTGAAGGAAGTACCGCTGGCTTCGATAATCTCTGTCCCCGCCTTGACTTCATTTGCGCCTTTTTCCATAGACTGCATGGCGGTTTCCACCATTTGCTGGATTTTCATAATCAGCTCCGTTATTTCATGGGCGGATTGGTCCGATTGCTCGGCCAGCTTTCTTACCTCTTCGGCTACCACGGCAAAACCCCTTCCGTGTTCACCGGCTCTGGCGGCCTCAATAGCGGCATTAAGAGCCAGGAGATTTGTCTGTCCGGCAATAGAACTGATAATATTCACGATTTCGCTGATGGATTGGGAAAGTTCTCCCAAACCTTTGACCTTATTTCCCATGTCATACGTTACATCAGTAATGGTTTCCATCTGGGCAATAGAACTGTCGAGCTGCTGTAAACCTTGTTCCGCCAAGAAATGAGCCCTATCCGTATCAGTCTGGGCTTTTTCATAGCTTTCAACGATCTTTTCCACCGCATTGTTCATGTTTTCTATCGCTACTTTAATTATGTTGGTTTTCGTTATCTGTTCCTGGCTGGTGGCGGCCAGTTGCTCAATGGTTATAGCGACCTGAGCGGCTCCATTACCTGTTTCCTGCGCTGTTGTATTCAGCGTTTCGCTTGCCGCCGACACCCCTTCGGCAGTTTCATTTATTTGAGTAAGTAGCTGGCGGAGGTTGAGAATAGCAGCGCCGAAAGCGGACATTACCCGGCCGATTTCCGTGTTATTGCCCTTATACTTGGAGTCGGTCCGCAAATCGCCCTCTTCCAGCTTTTTGGCGGTTTTGCTCAGTTCATTTAACGGCTTGATAGTGGACCGGTAAATAAGAAAACCCAAAACTAAAATAAAGATTGTGCTGATCGCTAAAATAATCATGAATAACTGGCGCGACTCGTTGTATGACTGCTGGCTTGTATCATACATCGTCAGGCTGATATTTTTTTGGTACTTCTCTAAATTGACAATGATATTAAGTATGGCATTTTGCTTAATAACGAGCTGGTTTACATGTGTACTGGCATCTACGCCATCCTCAGCATCTGCAAATAACGTTGTAATGTAGGTATTAAACTCATCAACCGACTGCCGTATCTGCTTAATATTCTCTTTTTGCACAACGCCATTAAGTGCTTTGTCAAGGGCGTCCAAACTTTCGTTGATAGTATCATTCATTGTATCCAGTAATTTTTTTAGCGCCTCTATCTGATTCGCATCTTTGCTCATGAGGAGCATCATGGTAGTCCGGCTTTTATCCTCAAGCAATGATTTGGTATCACCCAAAGCGCTCAGTCCAAGAACCGAATCTTCATAGAGAACCTTTGCCGAATTTCCTATCATTTGTAATTCATAAATCCCTACTAAGCCAATCGCCGCCATAACTAGGGTACTTACTACAATAAGGCAGATAAGCTTCGTGCTCAGCTTGATTTTATTCACTCCCACCGGCCCCCTCTATATCAATATTGATATACTTCACTTAATACTAGTTTCGACAGAATTGGTTAATTTCCTGCCTTAATACTGATTATTGCATATTTTTAGCACTTTTTTTATAATACCACAATATATAATATAATTAAAACAGGCCGGCGAGCCTGGACAAACTATCGGTGAATTTTTACTTTCACCTCGCAAGTCCAGGGATCGGCTCGCCAACCTGTTTGTATTTTGCCCTCTAATCTTTAGAGTATGTTTTTTCGCACAGTGTATATATTACCTTCTGTACCATTGCATCCCTTTTAATACTAGAAGCGCCAATACTCCGCCGGCCAAGGCTGTAAAAAGTTGGGGGGTCGTAAGCGTTGTGACGATTTTGCCGGGTAATTCTATTTTAAACAACATGGGCAACAAATAGATGATAAACAGCGTCATAACAGCATATTTTGACAGCGCGGCGGCAATGATCCCCAGGACCGGCCTTTTTATTAACTGAGCAAACACCGCTACCAGTACCACATTGCCTGTCATAATGACCGGCACCACCGGCGCCAGCGGCATGATACCCATGGCAAAAGCAATAAATGGCGTACATAAACCGATCAGAACAGCCCCCGGCAAACTGACCGTATTTACAGCTATCAAGAGTATGGCGTTCACCAAAGGCCCCGTTGCAAATTGGGGCATTCTGACACTCTGTATGGCTAAAGCCAGCGCAAGCAACAAAGCGCTGCGTGTTATAACCCGGGTTGTAATTCTCATGCAAACTCCTCCTGCTAATTCAATTTTCACTGCTGCGTCGTTATTTTGGAAACAGCTGTTTTAACTGTTATTCCATGTAAGGACCCTATCTTCCCCGTTAAAGCTCCGATGTCATCCGTAGTGCCGTCCACAATAAGGGAAATAACCGAAAACCCTTTTTGTTCATAGGGTATTCCCATCCGACCGACAATTATATCGCTAAACTCGCTTAAAATGCCGTTGAGACGCTGAACATTATCTTTGTTTTCTATTACGATCCCCACGACGCCGATCCTTTTTTCCATCATTTACCTCCCCTGCTATTCGTACGTAAACTTGGCTTACGTCAAGCCTTTGGCGACGGCGTAAGCCAAGTTGCACTTATACTATCATCCTAATTAAGACTTATACCTGTATAGTATAAAAAAGAGATTATACACCTCCTGTGTTATAATCCCCGCCTAATTCATCAATCACCCCCTCAGCTTCAGGTTTCCCTTAACCACAGGATTTATCATCTATTACCCTCCTTGCCGGAACCCCGGCAAGTCAGCTTCAATGTCATTTTATACCAGAGAAGATAAAATGTAAAGAAAAAAAGTACAAAGCCAAAGCTTTCCTTAAGTCTTGCAAGGGTTCCCAATAATTCCATCTAATTGACAAATCATACCGATAATACTATAATAATCTTAATGTTTCATTTTTTATTACATAACAGTTTGGCGGTGCCTGACGGAGGTGATTAATGAGAAAATCCATCTGCGTTTTTTTCTTTTCACAGTCTAATTAAGTTGGGAGGATGAATATGTCAGAAAAAAGAGCAAACTGGGGCAGTAACCTCGGTCTTATTCTAGCAATGGCCGGTAATGCCGTGGGTTTAGGCAATTTCTGGAGATTCCCCTACCAGGCGGCCTCAAACGGCGGGGGAGCGTTTATGATTCCTTATTTTGCAGCACTTATACTTTTAGGAGTCCCGTTAATGCTGGTCGAATGGAATCTTGGCAGATACGGCGGAAAACGGGGTCATGGAACACTTGGGCCAATGGTTTACCTGCAGGCCAAAGAAGGAGTTTCTCCTAAGACCGCCGCCATTCTGGGCGGATTGTGCGGTGCGCTGGCGCTTAGCGTAACAGTTCTGGTCAACTCCTATTACAACCACATTATCGGCTGGACACTGGGTTATTCCTTTCTGTCATTAACCGGCGCGTACATGGATCCCTCTATTGATACGGGAGCTTTCTTTGCAAATTACGTACAAAGCCCGTCCTTAGTCCTAACCTTCTGGATTATCTCTTTGGCCCTGCTGGGTTATGCAGTTATGCGGGGAATCGAAAAAGGCATCGAGGCCTGGGCTAAGTTCATGATGCCTATGATTTATATTTTTGGGTTCATCCTAATCATAAGGACCCTGACTCTTGGAGCTCCGGTTAACCCGGACTGGACACCGATCAAAGCGCTTGACTTTGTATGGTCGCCCCATTGGGAGGCTTTAAGCTGGAAGGCAGCCCTGGCCGCAGCCGGACAAATCTTCTTTACGCTATCCATCGGTATGGGTATCATTTGCAACTACGCCTCTTATCTGAAACCGGACGATGATATCGTTCTTTCGGGCTTGGCTACCGTTTCCCTGAACGAACTGGCGGAAGTAGTGTTGGGCGGAACAATCGCAATACCCCTGGCCTATACCTTCCTTGGAGTGGACGGATTAAAGAGCGGCGTCGGACTTTCCTTCATTGCCTTACCCAATATCTTCCGCTCGATAAGCGGCGGCGGCGTCTTCGGCTGTTTCTGGTTCCTGCTGCTTTTCTTCGCCGGTTTTACTTCAGCCATTGCCATGTATAACTACATTGTAGCTTTGCTGGAGGAAGACATGGGTATCAACAGGAAAAAAGGTTCTTTCTACATATTCCTGCTCTATATTATAGTCGGTCTGCCTATTTGCCTGGAATGTTTTATCACCAAGACAGCCGATCTGGCTTACTTTACCGAGCTTGACAACTGGGTCGGTTCCTATCTCCTGGTGGTCTTGGGGCTCATTGAAGTTATTGTAGCCGGATGGATCGTTGGAAAGAAGAACTTAACGGAAATGAATAAAGGCGGTTACTGGAAAGTACCAAATTGGTTCTTTACCTTCTTCATCCAATTTTTGACCCCCATCTCCATTATCATACTCCTTATCGGCTCTACTTCCGAATATATCAAAGCCGGCTATTTCAAAATAGTCCCCGCTTTTGTAGCCAGTACGCCGACTCTTGTTCCCTGGGTGCAGGCAGCGAGATTTGTCATTTTGACAGTTTTAGTTATCGGGTTTATTGAAGCCTACAAAAAAATTAAATCTTGTTACGGCAAAGAACTGGAAAGCAACGTTAGCGAAAAAGGCCTCTAAAAAACGGTTTAACCTGATAATTCTGTAAGGAGGTTTTTATATGTCAAGTGGAGCCTGGTTTTTTATGCTGACAGCATGGATCATTATCTTTGGCGCAGTGATAATTACGTTAAAATCTATTTTAAAATATAGTAAAGAATAATAAAAAAGGAGAAGGTAGTTTCTTTACTTAACAACCTTCTCCTTTTTACTTTGTTCTGTTACAATTATCTGTAAATAAGACCTGAGTTTAACGGAGGAATGGACGAATGGGCCAAGACCTTAACCTAATATTTACTGAATTACAAAACAAAATAAAAAAAAGCAAAATAGAGGAGCGAAAGAAAGCCAAATTATTACAGGAATTGCTGCTTTTAAATAATATTTATAATGACCTGGAAGTTGATCCTATCCACGAGGATATTTATGAAAACCTGGTGAAAAACGGGAAAGAATTACTGAAGGAAAAAAGCCTGTCTAACACGAAGAAAACCGATTATTTTTTAAGATACTGCCATGCCGCTTTTTATGATTTCAATGACAATCTCAAGCCCTTAAATAAGATCATTCGGTCATATCTGGTAACCTGCATCATGTTTTTTGCCCTTTCTCCCCAGTACTTCTCTTTTATTTTACCTTTGATATTCATCCTCCCTATTTTTTCAGGACTCCAGGGCATGAAAAAAAGAACGCGTAACGGGCTGATATTAGCGCTCTCCGTTCTGCCTATCGCCATGCTGACCGCGATGGCCTGGCTGAAAAACGCCTATTTGGCCTCCGCTGATTTTAATAGCTTCTTTCTCTCCATATCCCAACAGTATAATCTAGCGTTGGCAACCGCCAAAAACTTAACTCTGATCTGTATTTTCCTGAGCTTTTTCCTGCTTTTTAGCACAATCTATACTTTTATCATCGCTCTGAAACACCGCAGGATGTTCGTATAAAGCCCTCTTGAGGGCTTTTTTATTTAGCGAAAGAAATATTTGATAATTCTCTGAAATATTTATATTTGTTATAATTTACCAAAGGTTTTTATACCATAAAATAGAATAAATATATTAATAGTCCTATAATATAATACAGTTATTGCGTAGGTGAACAATAATGGAGCGTTTTATTAAACTACTGACCGACAATAGCTCCTGGATTATTGACCGTACTTTGTATTATGCGCGTATCCATGGGTATGACGATTTTATTGCTTCTTCAGACCGCAGCCGAAAAATGACGGTTTTCGGATTATCCCAATCGATCATTGCCGCTATACGAAAATATGGCGACATTCCCGGCTTGTACGCTAATGAAGACTATTCCAAAGACCCTATCGTGTCCTTCACAATTACCGAAACAAGTATACACCGCACCCGCGGTGTAGAGATGGATAGCTTTTTGTGTCTTTTAAAATTATACAAGCAAAGTTATACGGATCTTGTACACGCCCATTACGACGGGGAGGAAAAAGACTATTTCTCTTTACTCATCCAAAGAGTGTATGACCGTTTTGAAATAGGCATTACCACTGAATGGACCCGCCTCTGCCTGGCGGAGATCGAAGAAGTAAACAAGAAACTCGAACAGCAACAGGAAAATTTTCAGCAGCTCTTTGAAAATTCCCCCGACGCTATTGCCATGCTGGATATAAAGGACCGTATTATTGATATCAATAGCGCTTTTGAGAAATTATTCGGTTACTCACAAGAAGAAATTCAAGATCTATGTATTAACGATGTTATCATTCCATCCCAGTATATAGAAGATGGGCTGCATCTTTCTGATGCGGTTATTGATGGATCTATTGTTCAGACAGAAGCCATCCGGGAACGGAAAAACGGCACCCAAGTCTATGTGTCTATTACAGGCTATCCTATCTACCGTAATAATGTTATCACCGGCATTAATGTATTCTACAGCGATATCACCAAACGCAAAGAAACTGAAGAAAAACTGCTTCAACTTAGCTTTCATGATTCCCTCACCGGTTTATATAACCGCACATTCTTTGAACAGCAAATGAAGTATTTCCAAGAAAATTACCAAAACAAACTGGCTATCCTGGTTTGTGACATTGACGGGCTTAAAATCACCAATGATTCCTTTGGGCATGATATGGGAGACACCCTGATTCTTGCTGTAAGCAAGGTTATCAGTCGATGTCTGCGGACAGAGGACATCTTTGCCCGTATCGGCGGGGATGAATTTGCAGTGTTCCTGCCGGGTGAGGATAGCGAGGGCGCTAAGGCTGTCTGCAACAAAATCCAGGAAGCGCTTGTTTCATATAATGCTAAGACGTCCGGCCCTTCTCTGAACGTTTCTATTGGTTATGCGTCCCTGGACAATGTAAGTACAGTTAATATGACCGAACTGTTCAAAATAGCCGACAATCAGATGTATCACGCAAAACATCTGCGCAACAAAAGAGCTTAGCTGACCGCCAAGATACTTATCTTATGAAATAACACAAAAAGGACTGGAAGCATATCGCTCCTTCCGAGACCGCTGAAAATTTTGTGTA
>DHRG01000042.1:0-20475 GCA_002408285.1 Peptococcaceae bacterium UBA5318
TGGTCAGCCTCCTACCCGATTGTTTTCCGGACTTGCGGAGCTAACTGCGGATGTTTTTGGGCAGATGTTCCGGCAATGGGTTTCTTTAATAAAAAATATTAATAATAGTCCGATTATTGTAGCTGCAAAACAGCACATGAAAGCTTTGTGGTAGAGTTCGACCGGTGGCAGGATACTTCCATAACGGTCAATTACAAGGCCCGGTATAAGCGGCATCAAACCCGCTCCCAGGTTACCGCTAATATTGATTACTGATATGGAAACGCCGGAGATTTCACTTGGATTGATTTCCTTGACACAGGCGAAAACCGGCATATAAGAAGACGCCGAAAAGCCCAGCAGGAATAACGTCGGCAGTAAAAGAGGAAGCGGCGCTTTGCCTCCGCCTATAAATACAATGATTACCCAGCAAAGGAGATAGATTATTCCAAAACAGAACATGGGAATTTTTCTGTTGCGGATCGTATCTGAAATTTTGCAGACGACGGCACAGCCAAGAGCTATCCCGAGTATGGGCAGGATTACATAATTGGCGGCTTTGGCCCTGGGAACTCCATAAACATCAACGATATAAGAAACACCCCAGGTCGTTGCAAATGTAGCGAAAGCGCCATAAAAAGCAAAGAAAACCAGAAAAGCAGGATAGATCCGCCAGTTGGTCAGGACTGACCAAAGTCCCTTGAATAAAGAAGGTTTGGCCTCAGGACCGCAGGTATTTGAGCTTTCCGTTTCTGTACCTTCTATTTCTGTAAAAGAAGGGAGGCCCATATCTGACGGCTTGTTACGGATAATAGTATAGCAAAGAAGCGCACATAGAAGTGAAAGAACACCAATAAGGACAAAAGAGGTTCGCCAGGAAAGATGAGATATCATCAGAGCTAAAGGCGTCTGGGCGAAAATCCCGCCAAAGACCCCCACAAAATTAGTCATGCCGGACATGGTTGCAAATTCAGCTTCTCTAAACCACTGCGAAATTGCTTTCAAGGTAGCAATAAAAATAGCGGATACACCCAGACCAACTAAAAATCTTCCGCAAAAAGCCCAGCCGATCGTGGAAGCTGTTCCAAAAAGGATGGAGCCGGCTCCGGCCAGGAAGATCCCGGCTGTGACAGTTTTTCTGACTCCCCATGAATCGACGAGTATACCTGAGGGGATTTGCATCAGTACATAAATATAAAAGAACATGGAGCCAAGATTAGCAAATGTAGTCCCCGTGATGCCAAAATCCCTGACCAGGTCAGTCTTGACAACACCGGCGGCATACCTGTGGAAGTTTACGATCACGAAAGCAAAGGCCATAACCGACCAGATAACCCAACGATAAGCCATCATTTTTTTCGTTTTTACAGCATCCATTTGTGGATTCTCCTTAACCGCACAATACATATAGTAATTATACGATAAAAAACGCCCATGGGTGGACGTGTTTTTTTGGTATTGCGAGTATGCCTGTAAGCCGAGTTCTGTCCTCCTTAAAGGAGTGATGACCATTTATCTAGGATGCCAGTTGCCTGACACCTCATGCGACCTTACCCGGGAACTAAAACGGGCCGTTTTGTTGTTCCCCTATTCGGTCTTGCTCCAGGTGGGGTTTACCGAGCCAGTTAGTCGCCTAACTGCTGGTGAGCTTTTACCTCGCCTTTCCACCCTTGCCTGTGCGGTGTTGCCCGCCATCGGCGGTATCTCTCTGTGGCACTTTCCTTGGGGTCGCCCCCACTGGGTGTTACCCAGCACCTTGCCCTATGGAGCTCGGACTTTCCTCAGACACCGCCTTTCGGCATTTGGTGTCCGCGGTCATCTGGCATACTCGCGCATGTTTCCTATCAAGAACTATATATTACCACAGATAGGACGGGCATTCAAGTAGAAACAGTTGGAAACGCTGTTGACCAGCGACCCCCTCATTTGAAACCCGCGGGTCTGTGTTCCTCATTTTCGCATTTTCGCCTCATTTTCTTACGTATGTACGTTACTTTATTACGCATCTCCTAAAATCCTTTTTGCCAGGCGTATTCCGGTGGGAGTTGCCGCTAAACCGCCCTCCGCCGTTTCTTTCAGGCCAGGGGCCATAATTTCACCTACGGAGCGCATTGCGGCGATAACCTCATCTGCGGGGATCACGCTTTCAATACCGGATAGGGCCAGATCGGCCGCGACCAGCGCATTGGCTACCCCCATAGCGTTTCGCTTAATACAGGGAACTTCAACCAATCCCGCTACAGGATCACAAACCAACCCCATGATATTTTTTAAGGCTATGGCGCACGCTTGGGCGATCATATGCGGGGAACCTCCGGCCAGTTCCACCAAGGCGGCGGCGGCCATGGCCGAAGCGCTGCCACACTCAGCCTGACACCCTCCCTCCGCTCCGGAGATACTGGCTCCCTTAGCTATGACCAGGCCAACTCCGGCTGCCGTAAAGAGGCTCATAATAACTTTGTGGTCGGGAATATTACGTTCCTCAGCGATAGTTAGCACAGCGGCGGGAATAATACCACAAGACCCCGCCGTTGGAGCGGCCACAATTCGCCCCATGCAGGCGTTCATCTCCGACGCCGCCAGGGCTTTCATCAACATCTGCGAGAGTACGGCGCCCGCAATTGCTGTCCCTTGCTCTACAGCTTGACGATACCGGAGAGCGTTTCCGCCGCTCAAGCCGCTATTAGACCGCAAAACCTGCTGCAATCCGGTATTTACCGATTCCTTCATGACTTGCAGGTCGCAAGCCATTTTTTTTACTAATTCCTGGTCCGGTACGTTTATCGAAATTGCCTGATCGGCTAAGACGATTTCCGAAATCGTTTTGCCGGTGTGTTGGGCCGCTTCAACCAGCTCTTGCAGGGAATCAAACATGAGCATTACCGCCTCGCCCCTTTTCTTTTATATAATGGGTTCAATAAAGGCAACACTAACAACACCAGACAAATAGCTTAACTGCATCTCCAATTCGTTACCGGCCTTTTGGTCGATCTCGATTATCATTAAAGCGCTGCCGCCCCGGTTAGAGCGGTAAACATCCATCGAAGCGATATTGATTTGATTTTGGGCCAGTATGCCTGTTACGGACGCCACCACTCCCGGGGTATCGCGATGGCTGATTAAAATGGTATAGTACTCCCCCGTCACTTCAACCTTGAGTCCATTGATTTGTCTAATGATAATATTCCCCCCGCCAATAGAAGAACCCATGGCGGTGACAATTTTACCTGAATTTCCTTTTGCCGTAATCAAGGCGGTATTCGGGTGAGCGTCTTTTATCTGGATAGTTTCAAAAGTAATCCGCAATCCGCAGCTAGCAGCGATTTCTAAACTATCCCTGATCCTCGCGTCATCCGTGTCAAAACCAAGAAGTCCTCCGGTGATTGCCTTATCAGTGCCATGTCCTTGATAGGTTTTAGCGAAAGACCCATGTAACTGGACCTTGACGAGGACAGGCGCTTCCCCCAGGATAGAGCGGGTTATTTTACCGATCCTGACCGCTCCCGCCGTATGGGAACTGGAAGGACCTACCATCACAGGCCCAATAATGTCAAATACATTCATGCCGCTTTCTCCTTACTATTCTATCTTTCCCACAGCCCTCACAGGGCAGCCGTCGCCTCCCTTGATCTTTAAAGGGAAGCAGAAGAATATAAAATCTTTATTAAGAAGCTCCCGGAGGTTGACGAGGTTTTCCGCAATAACCAGTTTGTGCCGCAGCAAGATCAGGTGCAGCGGATAAGCGGTATCCTCCATATGATCGACGGAAACCGCATCAATCCCGATACCTTTAAGGGCCATATCACAAATAAACTGTGCCGCCCCGGTCGTCAGAACCGGATAGCCGCTGAAATACTCTTTTGTATTCCATAAACTGTCCCAGCCGGTATAGAGCAGCAAAAAATCAGGCCGGGTCGCCCCGCGCAGTTCTTTTTCCAGGTATTTTTTTTCTATTACCCCCTGGACCTTGGTGCAATCAACGACCCTGCCCCGGCCCATGAACCGCTCCAAACCAATCATGTCAATGGTTTCACCTTTTTCCAGGATGTGGGCGGGACTATCCAAATGGGTTCCGGTATGAGTAGAGATGTGCAGAAACCCCTCGTTAAAACCAACTTCCCGTATGGCATAAAGACTATCTATCTGCGGTTTTCGGGTTCCCGGATACACGGGCATATTTGGTGAGATATCATGGGTCAAGTCAATGATTTTCATCATGGTTACTTCCAATCATATTATTTACAGATAAGTATAAAATCACAGGTAAATATAAAATGAATTGGTCAAGTCAACCTAATAATAACACGAAGGGGGGAACTTGCAATCCGGCCGGCATAAAAAAAATAGCAAACACATAAAAAAATAAAGAACACATAAAAAAATAGAGAAGATTGACAAGAAAGGGGTTTTAAATTAAAATAAACATTAAATAGATGCAGCATGAAGCTGGATTCTTGTTAAGGTTCTGATTAAATATCAGGGTTATGAAAAATGTGCCACGAAGGCTACTCATTTCACAATGAATGCCTTTGTGGCATTTTATTTTAGGAGGTAAAAGATGAAAACGCGCTTAAAAACTAGAAATCTGGTATTATCCGGTCTTTTCATTGCCCTTGGTTATATCATGCCTTTTTTCACAATGCAAGTACCTACGTTTGGCAGTATGCTCTGTCCCATGCATATTCCCGTTCTGCTCTGCGGCTTTTTATGCGGCGCTCCTTATGGCGCCATCGTTGGTTTTGTCACACCGCTTTTGCGCTCTGTTATTGCGGGTATGCCGCCCCTGTACCCAACGGCGTTGGCAATGTCCTTGGAGCTTGCGACATACGGATTTTTGGCAGGTGTTTTATATAAAATGCTTCCCAAAAAATCGTTATTTGTCTATATCGACCTTATTCTCGCGATGGTCGGAGGCAGGATCGTTTGGGGAATCGTGTCCTCAATCCTATATGGAATGAAAGGAAATGCTTTTACCCTGGCCGTTTTCCTCAACGGCGCTTTTATCAATGCCATTCCGGGCATTATCGTCCAGATAATCCTGATCCCGGTCATAGTCCTGGCCCTGCAACGTGTCAATCCTATCAGTACGGATTAAACAAATGGAATTTAAAGAGTTATTAATACACCATTGCCAAAAGTACCCGGATCTTCAAGTTACCGATATCATAAAGCTCGTCTATCAAAACGAATTTGGCTGTGGACATTTACTGGAAGATGAATCTGACAGCCTTGCCCTGCTTATGGATGAATGGAAGAGCGCCGGTTTTCCCTTTGAGGACGCCTATGTTGATATCGGGAACGGCTTGTGCCGTCTGAATCTTGCAGCGGCCAAGGCGTACAATCTAAACGTAGCGACGCTAAACCGATTTTTTGTAGACACTGCTAATACGCATACCGGCTCGGTTTTTAGCTTTGAAAACAAGCTGAATCTGCTTTTAAGGCTCTGTGCGGACAATGTTTTGCCCTTTGATAATGATGAAATTGAACAGGCGCTTGCGCTATACAGGGAAAATGGTTATCCCGCTGTCAGTCACAGCCGTATCTACCGCCAATGCTATGCGCCCGCTTATCGGGTGGTAAAAAAACTTTATTGTGATTTTTTGCCGCTGTTTTGTAAAATAGATATCTTGCTGAGAGCGAAACAAAATCCGGTTATTGCGATAGACGGAAATGCCGGTGCGGGCAAAAGTACGCTTGCTGATTTGATTTCCAAGGTTTACGATTGCAATATCGTCCATATGGATCACTTTTTTCTTCCTCCAAACAAGCGCAGTATGCAACGCCTTTACGAGGTGGGCGGCAACATTGATTACGAACGGTTTTATGATGAGGTTATCAGCCGGACCCTTCAGGGGCGGGAATTTGTTTATCGCCTGTTTGACTGCGGCAAAATGGACTTTTGCGGCAGCAGACGGGTGAATCCGCAAAAAATGACGGTAATTGAAGGGGCATACAGCCTGCATCCGCGTTTTGTTGACGTGTATGATCTAAAAGTTTTTTTGACCGCTGACTTTGAAACGCAAAAAGTGCGCATTCTTAATCGAAGCGGAGCCGAACTGCTTGAAAAATTCGTTACGTTGTGGATACCCAAAGAAAATGAATATTTTTGTAAGCTGCGTATCCCCGAAAAATGCGACTGTGTATTTTGAATGTCCAAAAGCGGAGCGCCTCCGCTTTTGGACATTCGTTTTGGGCGTCCTGAAAATGTGTTGACAAAAGATCCCCTGGCTGCCTATAATACTCTGCAAAAGACATCATGTAAGGGGGTAAAAAAATGGTTCATACATTGTCCGTATTAGTGGAAAACCGGCCGGGCGTCCTGACGAGAATATCCGGATTGATTAGCCGTAGAGCCTTTAACATTGAGAGCATTACTGCCGGCTATACTGAAGAAGCAGATATGACCAGGATTACCATTGCGGTCAATGGGGATAATCGTGAGATCGACCAGGTGGTTAACCAACTCTCGAAGCTGGTGGATGTAATCAAGATCATTGATTTGACCCATGTGGACTCCCTTGACCGCGAATTAGTATTGATTAAAGTGAAAGCTACGCCGGAAAAACGGTCTGACATTGTGGATATTGTTGACATTTTCCGGGCGAGGATCGTTGATGTGAACCGGGAAACCATGGTAATTGAACTGAGCGGCGCTCAGAATAAAAATGACGCCTTGTGCGAGGTATTAAAAGATCATGGGATCATAGAAATTGTCCGTACCGGGAAAATCATTATCTCTCGCGGCCCCATTCCCGCCAAAGACATGTAGTCGCTATTTCAAGTTAAAGGAAACTGGTAAGATAACTCTAACAATAATCTAGCAGGTGTGGTGACACCTGTTTTTATTATATAGTAAGCAAAACAGCACGTGCTCTGTAAAAAATCAGTGAAGCCGTCCAGAAAAATTTTAGCGGATTGACAATGGCAATCTTGTCCGTATTCAGATAAAATAATTATTATTGAAAGTTAAGAAAAATAAAAGTACGGGCAAGAGAAAGGATTTGAGGAACACTGTGATAGAAAGAGATAAAAAATTCAATATTTTAGTGATCAACCCGGGATCCACTTCCACGAAGGTATCCGTATATGCCAATGAGGAAGTAGTAGCTGAAAAAAACCTGATGCATTGTGCGGAGGAACTGCATCAATATACTCACGTGAATGATCAGTTATCTTTTCGTAAGGAGGCTATTCGCCAATTTCTGCGGGAAACTCCTGTTTCATCCGGCGATCTCCATTGTATTGTGGGACGGGGCGGGTTGTTGAAGCCCCTGCCCGGCGGTACATATTTGATTGACGAAGGGATGTGCGAGGAGTTAAGGAAGCCTAAAAAGGAGCATGCCTCCAATCTGGGGGCTTTGCTCGCTAAAGAGATCGCAGATGAATTAGGAATCAAAGCTTTTATCGTGGACCCTGTTGTTGTAGACGAGATGCAGCCTCTAGCCAGAATAAGCGGCCTGGCGGGGGTCGAAAGGATCTGTATTTTTCACGCTCTGAATCAGAAGGCCACCGCCCGTAAAGCGGCCCAAAAACTTGGAAAGCCGTATGAAGAATGCCGCTTTATCGTTGCCCATTTGGGCGGGGGTATTTCTGTGGGGGCTCATTGGCAGGGCGAAATAATTGACGTCAACAACTGCCTCGACGGAGAAGGCCCTTTTTCGCCGGAACGCTCCGGAGGGATTCCGACAGGCAGTCTTATTAATATCTGTTTCCATAGCGGATTGTCTGAAAAGCAAGTGTACAAAGCGTTGATAGGGCAGGGCGGTTTGGTAAGCTATTTGGGGACCAATGATGCCCGGGCTGTGGAGAAAATGATCCAAGCAGGGGATAGTAATGCGGCCCTGATTTACGAAGCCATGGCTTATCAGGTGGCTAAGGAGATTGGGAGCTGCGCTGTCGTGCTGGAGGGAAAGGTGGACGCCATCCTTTTGACCGGCGGCTTGGCTCATTCAAAAATGTTGGTGGATTGGATTATTCGGAGAGTGAAATTTATTGCGCAAGTTTTGGTGTTTCCCGGCGAGGGGGAAATGGACGCCTTGGCGGCCGGGGCGTTACGCATATTAAAAAATGAAGAAGAATATAAAAGGTATTCTAAGTTATAACAAATAGGTTATAAAAAAACAGGATAATACCAACAAAAAAACATGGTTCATTTTTGTCTTTCCCCGCATACATTGATGTCAGGTAAAGGGAGTTTGCGGCGGTTAGCTATCGGATAAAATGAAGCTGACTGCAGGAAGGAACAGACCTAAATGGACCATCCCAAAAAGCTTATGGCGGTAATAATATACGCCCTGCTGCTTCTGATTTGCCCTCTCCTTGTTACGGCGGAAACCAGGGAGCATCCGGAGCCGGATGTATTGGCCCCGGATGCTCCCTTAGACGAGAATACTTCTATGGAAGATGTTACGCCTCTATCCGAAGAGGAACTGGACTTTCGGTTGTATCGGCGTTATTGTATGAAAACAACCGCAAGCGCCAAGACCGTCTATCTAACCATTGACGATGGTCCCGATCCCCGCACGACCCCGTTCTATCTGCAGATTCTGGCGGAAAAAGGTGTGAAAGCTACTTTTTTTATGCTGGGACGCCAGGTTGAAAGTTATCCGGAGCTCGCCTGGGCCATTAAGGCACAGGGGCATACGTTGGGAAACCATACTTACTCCCATGATTACCGGTATATTTACAGCAATCCGCTGTGTTATCTGGGCGAGCTTCAGAAAACCCAAGAGCTTCTTAGGCAACTGCTGGGAGAAGAAACGACACTGACCAGAGCCCCGGGCGGAACGTATGGGCATTTTACCCTGGAGTTCTACCGTATACTGGAAACCCATGGCTTTACAACCTATGACTGGAATATTGATACGCAGGATGCCGTAATCAAAAATATTACAGCCAACCGTATCCTCGAGAATGTTGTCCGGCAAAACCATAACAGGAGTACAGCGGTAGTGCTGATGCATGACATTGGGAAAAAGGCCGATATTGAAGCGCTGCCTAAGGTGATCGATTATTATCTGGAGGCGGGGTATGAATTCCAAACCTTAAAGCTCGACAGCCCGGTCGTTGTGCATAAGACGGCTGCTTTAGAAGAAATAAATAAAAAATATATGCGGGAAAATAGCGAAGCAGGAGGCAGGGAAAAAGGCTTTCGATAGCTAATTGTAAGGGTATGAGAAAGCTTTTACCCGGGGGTGCCTTGGATGTCGCTTCATTTTGTCATTGGCCGGGCCGGCACAGGAAAAACCCGCTACTGTCTGGAAAATATTGCGGAACGATTAATAAATCAAGGGAATGATCCCTTGATCCTTTTAGTGCCGGAGCAGGCCACTTTTATGATGGAAAAAGGCTTGTTAGAATACTCCGGCCTGGGAGGAACCATGCGCGCCCAGGTTTTGAGTTTTCAGCGGCTGGCCTGGCGGGTTTTACAGGAAACAGGAGGCGGACTTTATCCACCCTTGGATAAAGTGGGGAAAGCCCTGATCTTCAGGAGGGTCCTGGAAAAACATAAAACAGAATTAAAAATATTTGCCCGGGTTGCGGACAAGCCCGGCTTTTTGGAGAGCCTGATCGAACTTTTGGCGGAATTTAAAACATACCATATTACTCCGGAATTGCTGGCTGATACCATAAAACGGATAGCAGCCGACGAAAGAAAAGACTTATCATCCAAACTCCTGGATTTGTATGTGATCTACCGGGAGTTTGAAAATACCATTCAGAGGCGATATCTTGATACCCAGGATCATTTGGACCTATTGGCGGAAAATCTGCACAAAGCAAGTTTTCTCAATAATTCTGAAGTTTGGCTGGATGGTTTTCATGGCTTTACGCCCCAAGAGTATACGGTGCTCCGGGAATTATTGTTAAAAGTTCCCCGGGTTCATGTAAGCCTTTGCCTGGATCCGGCTGCCTGCGTAAAACCGCTTACCGAAACCGATCTCTTCCATCCCACCTGGGATACTTATCAAAGAACGCTGTTGTTGGCCCAACAAATCTGCTGTCCTGTGGAAGAAACGACCACGCTTACGTATGAGTGGGAACACCGCTTTTCCCACAGGCCGGGGCTGGCTTTTTTGGAGCAAAGCCTCGCAGGTCACAAGGCAGTTTTACAGGGGGAGTCCACGGCCTTTCGTCTGGTGGCGGCGGCCAACAGGCGGCAGGAATTGGAAGGGACTGCCCGGGAAATTATCAGGCTTTGCCGGGAAGATGGTTTTGCTTATCGCGATATTGCCATACTGATCCGGGATGATGCTCCTTATGAAAATCTTTTGCCGACAGTCTTTCAGGATCACCAGATCCCTTATTTTATAGACAGGAAAAGGAAGCTCCATTATCATCCTCTGCTGGATCTGCTAAGCGGCGCCCTGGAAGTTGTGGAATACGGCTGGACATACGATCCGGTTTTCCGCTATTTGAAAACCGACCTGGTTCCGCTTTCACGGCAGGAGATCGATTTATTGGAAAATTATTGTCTGGCCCATGGGATCCGGGGCAGCCGCTGGACGGACGCCCGGCCCTGGGCCTATAAGCGCAAGCTTACCTTGGGTGCGGAGGAAGTGCTGACCGGAGAAGAAGAGGTTGTATTACACCGCATCAATGCGGCCCGCGGGAAGGTCATAAAAGCGCTTGTTCCGTTGGAACAGAGCCTTAGAGAAGCTGTCAAGGCCCGGCAGATGGTTTTAGCGCTCTACCAACTGCTGGATGATCTTTCGGCAGCCCGAAAAATGGAAACCTGGTGTGCCAAAGCGGAGAGGAACGGGAAGGTCGAAGAGGTTCTGCTCCACAATCAGGTCTGGCAAAAAGTGATGGAGCTGCTGGAACAAATGGCGGAAGTCTTGGGCGAGCAGGAGATGACACTGAAAGAATTCAGTATTCTCTTTAACAGCGGCTTGGATAGCATCGAATTAGCCTTGATCCCTCCGGGCTTGGATCAGGTTCTGGTGGGGTCTTTGGACCGCTCCCGCAATCACGATATGAAAGCGGTTTTTATCCTGGGGGCGAACGAAGGAGTTCTGCCGCTTGCTGATAATGAAAGCGGGTTGTTATCCGGCGAAGACAGGGATCTTTTGTCCGAACTGCAGCTTGAATTAGCTCCCGGTGGCGAAAAACGTCTGCTGGCCGAGCAGTTTTTGGTCTATACTGCTCTGACAGGAGCCAGCCATAACCTGTGGGTCAGTTACCCGATGGCGGATCAGGAAGGGAAAGCTTTAAGCCGCTCTGTTTTGATCGGCAAGCTGGAGAAGCTTTTTACGACAGGGGAGCAAGATGGTGCGGCAGGGGAGCAAGATGGCACGGTGGCGGAGCCGGAGAGCCGTCTGGAGTTTCTCACCGGGGAACCCCAAGCCGGTCAGGAACTGGAACGGATTGTGCATCCCCGGCCGGCTTTGGGTTACCTGGCGGCAAGCTTACGTCAGGCCGCGGAAGGAAAGAAAATACACCCTCTCTGGTGGAGCGTTTACAACTGGTATTACCGGCAAGGGGAATGGAGAGAGCCTTTGCAAAAGGTTGTCAAGGGTCTTTTACCCCAGAAGGCCGGAGATAAGCTGATTGTTCCTCAGAGCAGAAACTTATATGGTAAAACGCTGCGAGCCAGCATTTCCAGATTGGAAAGGTATAAGGCTTGTCCCTTTTCGCATTTTTTGTCGTATGGCCTGAAGCTTAAGGAAAGGCCGGAAAATGTTATCAAGGCTCCTGATTTAGGCCAATTCTTCCATGCCGCTCTGGAAAAGTTTTATCATTATGTAACGGAGCGGGGAATTGACTCCGCCTCGTTAGATCCCCGGCAAACGATGGAATTAGTGGGGGAAATCACAGATCGGCTTATTCCCCAACTGCAAAATGAGCTTTTGCTCAGTAATGCCCGCTACCGCTTTTTGAACCGCAAACTGAAACAAATTGTCTTACGCGCTGTCAAAGTCTTGCAGGAACATGAACGGCGAGGTACGTTCCGGCCCCTGGGAGTAGAATTTTCTTTTGGTTCCCAGGGGAAAATGCCGGGTTTGCGCTTTACGCTGGCAGATAAAACGGAGATCGTGCTGGAAGGAAGGATCGACCGGGTGGATGGAGCCCGGGGAGCAGACGGAACGTATCTGCGGGTCATCGACTATAAATCAGGCGCTCCTTCTATCAGCCTGCTGGAGGTCTTTTATGGATTGAAGCTGCAGCTTTTGGCTTATCTGGATGTGATTATGACCCAGGCGCCTTTCTTGATTCAGGGAAAAGCTATTCCGGGCGGGGTGTTGTATTTTAAAATACATGATCCTTTTGTTTCCGCAAAAGGCCCCCTGGCGCCCGGGGACGTGGAAAGAAAGCTTATCCGGGAATTAAAAATGAAGGGTTATCTGCTAAAGGACGCCCAGCTTATCCGGCTTATGGATCAAGGGATCAACGGCTATTCTGATTTGATTCCCGCCGCCATAACAGGTGATGACCAACTTTATAAAAACCAGGAAAATCTCTTATCCCTGGAGGAATTTAAGCGTTTGCGGCAGCATGTGGAAAAGATTTTGCTGGAAATTGGAGAAGAGATTATGCGGGGGAATGTTTCTATCCAACCTTACCGGTACAAAAGAAAAAGTCCTTGCACTATCTGCCTCTACCGGGCAGTGTGCCGCTTTGACCCAGGGATCCCGGGGCATACCTATCGAAACCTCTCTGTCAGGAAAAACAGCGAGATCTGGGCGGAAATTGGCGTAACAGGAGGCGATAAGTTTGAGTAAGCCTGTTTGGACCGACGAACAGGAGGCGGCCATTACGCGCAAGGATTGTAATCTTTTGGTATCAGCCGCGGCGGGCGCCGGAAAGACGGCTGTCTTAGTCGAGCGGATTATTCGCCGCCTTTTGGACGCAGAACATCCCGTAGATGTGGATCAACTCCTGGTGGTCACTTTTACCAACGCGGCCGCCCGGGAGATGAAGGAGCGGATCGATGCGGCTCTGACCCGGCGCTATAAGGAGAATCCAGCCGACAAGCGCCTGCAAAAACAGCTTCTCTTGTTGGGCAAGGCGCATATCTCGACTCTTCATTCCTTTTGTCTGGAGCTGATCCGGCGCAACTATTATTTACTTCAGCTGCCGGAAGGGTTTTCCCTGGATCCCAGTTTTCGCATTGCTGACGATATCGAGTCCGCGTTGTTAAAATTGGAGGCTCTGGAGGATTTACTGGAAGACCGGTACTTGGCTGAAGAACCGGCTTTTTTGACTTTGGCGGAAGGATTCGGGGGAGAACGGGATGATAAAGTTTTGCAGGATCTGGTTCTGAAGCTGTATGATTATTCGCGCAGTCAACCCCAGCCTGACCGGTGGCTGGCGGAGATTGCCCAAACTTTTTACGCGAATTTGGAAGATCAGGCGGTACAAAGACTTTTTACTGATTTGCAGGATAGTCTGCATCTGCCGTTGGAAGAAGCTCTGGATCAATTAAAAGAGGCTTATAAGCTGGCCTTATCTCCGGCTGGCCCTGTTATATATTGCCACAATCTGGAGGGAGAAATCAGCGGACTGGAGGAAATCCTGCAGGCGCGGAAACTGTCCTGGCAGGTCCAACTCCAGGCATTGGGGGATTTTCATTTCCGATCTCTAAAACCCTGCAAGGATCAGTTGGATGAAGAACTGAAACTCCAGGTTCAAAGCTTGCGAAATGATGCCAAGAAAATCATCCAGCGCCTCCAGAAAGAGTTTATTTCCCGTTCTCCCCAGGAATTAGCGGCTGAAATGAAGAAAATAGCTCCCTGCATGGAGGCATTATGTCAATTGACTATGGAATTTGCCGGATGTTATCAGAAGTTGAAACTGAAACGGGCGCTGATTGATTTTACCGATATTGAACATCTGGCTCTCAGCCTGCTGCAAAATGAAGAAGAAGGAGGCTGGAAACCTTCCGCTTTGGCTAAAGAATTGCAGGGCCGTTTTGCAGAGGTGTTGATTGACGAATACCAGGATATCAACGGGGTGCAGGAAAATATCCTTAGCCGGGTTTCCCGCCAGGATAGTGTGTCCCCCAATTTATTCATGGTGGGAGATGTTAAGCAAAGCATCTACGGTTTTCGGCTGGCTGATCCCGGCTTATTCCTGAGAAAATATCTTCATTACGGAAGATCACCCGGTAAGCGGGAGGAAAAAATAATCCTCACCAAAAACTTCCGGAGTCAAAAAACGATTATTGACGGGGTAAATTATCTTTTCCGTCAGATCATGAGCGCAGGACTGGGCGGGATCTCCTATGACCGGGATGCTGAATTGGTATTTGGAGCTAACGTGCCAGGTGAGGAAATAACGGACTGCGGGATAGAGGTACACCTGATCGAGTGTCAATCTACCGAGGAGGATGGGGAAAGTCTTGAATCTTCGGCAGAAGGATCCGGCGCTTTTGAAGAGGCCGACCCCGGAGAGGATCAGGAGGACCCGGCAGCCTTGCAATTAGAGGCGCGGCTCATTGGCAGGAGGATCCAGGAGCTGATACGGGATAATGCGCCGGCGGATAATGGGCCAGTGGATAATGTGCCAGTGGATAATGTGCCAGGGAGAAAAGCGCTGCATTACAGGGATATGGTGGTTCTATTACGGTCGACCCGGGAGGCGGCGGCCATTTTCTTAGAAGAATTTCGCGATCTGGGGATTCCGGCTTATGCGGAAACGGGAACCGGTTATTTTGAAGCTCAGGAGGTGCAGATCATGCTCTCCTTATTGAAAATAATTGATAATCCCCGTCAGGATATTCCGTTGGCGGCAGTCCTGCATTCCCCGGTTGTGGGACTTTCGGCGGACGAACTTACCCAGATACGCCTCCTGCGTACCCGGGGCGATTATTTCGATGCGCTGCGGCTGGCCTCCAGAAAAGCGGAGGGCGGCACGAGGGCGCAGACGCGTAAATTCCTGAAGCAATTGCAGCGCTGGCGCACCTTTGCCCGCCGCAATTCCCTGGTTGATCTGATCTGGCTTCTTTACAGGGAAACGGGTTATTATGATTTTGTGGGAGCTATGCCTGGCGGAAAACAAAGGCAGGCTAATCTGCAAGCTTTGTATGACCGGGCAAAACAGTATGAAAACACCACCCTGAAAGGTTTGTTTAAATTCCTGCGGTTTTTGGAAAAACTTGAGGATACCGGCGTTGATTTAGGCACAGCCCGGGCTCTGGGAGAAAAAGAAGACGTGGTACGGATCATGAGCATCCATAAGAGTAAGGGGCTGGAGTTTCCGGTGGTTTTTCTGGCCGCGTTGGGCAAACAGTTTAATCTGCGGGATCTTTACGCGGACATTTTGATTGATAAGGATCTTGGGTTGGGGCCGGTTTGGGTGGATGTCGAGCAGCGTTTAAAATATCCTACCCTGGCTAAAATGGCGGTGCGCAACAAACGTAAACGGGAAATGCTGGCTGAAGAGATCCGTATTCTTTATGTGGCGTTGACCAGAGCGAAAAACTCCCTGATCCTGGTGGGCTCCCTGAAGAATATCGAAAAAAAGCTAAAAAAATGGACGAAAGTTCTGGATCATGAAACATGGGAGCTGCCCGTGAGTATGATACATCAGGCTGCTTGTTTTTGGGACTGGATCGGCATAAGCCTTTTACGGCATCCCGGAGGACAAGCTTTGCGGTCCCTGATGAGATGCCGCTTGGCAAAGCCGTTCCTTTTTACGGAGGACCCTTCCCGTTGGCAAATTCAGATCTGGGAAAAAGAGGACTTTTCTAAAACTGCCTTGCCACGCCTGGGCGGGGAGCAAAAACAGGTGGAACAGGTCCTGAAATTCTTACCCGTTGACGGGGACTTGGAGCAGTTCAAAGATATCGAGAAGCAGTTGGATTGGAAATATCCCCGCCGGCAGTTGTCAAATATTCCGGCCAAGCTTTCTGTGACCGAATTAAAGAACAGGTTCCTCTCTTTTACCCAGGACCCGCTCAGTGAGCAAGTGTACATTCCAGCCCGTCAATTTGGCCGGCGTCCCCGTTTTCTGCAGGAGGACGCGGGACTGTCATCCAGTGAAAAAGGCTTGGCCTTGCATCTGGTTATGCAGCATCTCAACCTGCAAGGACCCTTGGACGAAGAAAATATCGAAAAACAAATTGCTGGCCTTGTAGACCGGGAGATTCTGTCGCCCTTGCAAAAAGAGGCTATTATTCCCCTGGAGATCGCGGGGTTTTTCCGCTCGCCTTTAGGAGCGCGAATGATAAGAAGTACCAATGTCCGCCGGGAAGTTTCTTTTACCCTGGCGCTGCCGGCTTGCGAAATCTATCCTGAATTGTCCGTTGCCGAAACGGAGAGGATCATCTTACAGGGGACTATCGATTGCCTCTTTGCCGAAGGAAACGAGTGGGTCCTGGTTGATTACAAGACGGACCGGGTCGCTATTGATACCATAGGGCTTTTTAAGGAACGCTACAAGATCCAAATGAAGTTGTACAGCCGGGCGGTGGAAAGTATTATGCGGCAGCATGTTAAGGAAAGGGTTCTGTACTCCTTTGCGCTGGGGCAGGCTGTTGTTGTTGAATAATCTGCTGATAATGGCTCCAGATGAGATTTTACCGCTTTTGTGTTACTATTTAGTAAGGAATGAAGGGGGAGAGTTATTTGAAGATCGGATTGATTGGATTGCCTTTAACCGGCAAAACCACCTGCTTTAATTTGTTGACCAGCGCCAAGGCTTTAACGGGAAACTATTCCGGTAAAACGGAAACCAATCTTGGGGTATCCCAGGTGCCTGATAAACGTATAGATTTCTTGAGCGGGCTGTTTCAACCTAAAAAGACCTCTTATGCCCAGATAGAATTTGTAGACATTGCCGGGTTAACGGCCAGCCGGGAAGGACAAAAATCGGGCGCCGGCAAATTCCTCAACGATGTGCGGAATTGCGACGCTCTGGTCCATGTATTGCGGGCTTTTGGAAATCCTGAGGTAGTGCATGTTACCGGTGCGCTAAATCCGGCTAAAGATCTGGAAGCGGTGGAGATGGAGCTCCTTTTTGCTGATTTTGAGCTGGTGGATAAACGGATTGAACGGATCAAAACAGGCAAGAAGATTACGAAGGAAAACCAGGAAGAACTGGTCTTGTTGGAAAAATGCTACCAGGCTTTAGAAGCCGGTTCTTTTATAAGTGATGTCGAGCTGTCGGATGAGGAACGGATCTCGCTTCGGAATTATTCCTTCCTGACGGACAAACCACGGCTGGCTGTAGTAAATCTTGATGATGGGCAGTTGAGGAACAAGACATATCCGCACAGTGAGGAACTGTCACAGTCCTGCCGGGAGAAAAATATCCCTTTATTGGAAATTTCTGCTCAGATGGAACTGGAAATCAGTGAACTGGACGAAGAGGATAAACGGATTTTTATGGCGGATTTGGGCCTTGAGGAAACAGGGATCGAGCTCTTAGCCCGGAATGTCTACAGCCATTTGGGGTTGATTTCTTTTTTTACTGTCGGGGAAGACGAGGTGAAAGCCTGGACGATCAAAGCCGGGTTGAACGCCAGGGAAGCCGCCGGGAAAATCCACTCGGATATCGAGCGGGGCTTTATCCGCGCGGAGGTTGTAAAGTACGAAGATATTGCCGCATACGGCTCCATGACCAAGGTGAAGGAAAAGGGCCTTTTTAAACTGGAAGGAAAAGAATATATTATTGTGGACGGGGATATCGTTCATTTCCGTTTTAATGTCTAAGGCAAATTGTTAAAACACCTTCTGTACGGGTAGACTATAAAGGGATTCTTGATTTCAGGCGGAGTTTTAACTCCGGCTGAAACTTAGAAGCCCTTATCCAGGAGCTTAGCGCCGCTTAGCTATTGGATAAAAAACAGGAGGTGTTTTATTTGGCGGATGAAGTTTTTCGTATGGCCAGTAAATGTCCCCGCTTTGAGTCTGTCCGCTCCGCAAGAGGTTTGGAGTCCGGACTGTTAGATACCCGGAGCGTAACGCCGCGCTGCGACCATTGCGCCAACTGGTTAGGGGGTTCCTGTGATTTATTCCTGGCAAGGGAATAAATCAGCAGGAGAACGGCGTAATTCTGTCGAACTTAGTCTATACGAATTCCCCAAATTGGATAATGGGAGTGATACACTATGTTGACAAGAATTTGTGCAGGCGGCGTTGTTTTTTTGGATGACCAGGTGATGCTTTTAAGAAGTGATAAGGGAGAGTGGGTATTGCCAAAAGGTGTCGTCCGGTCCAACGAGATCGCGTTGGACGTGGCTTTACACCGTGTTAAATACGAAGGCGGGGTAGAGGCTCATATCATTTCACCTGCCGGAGAAACAAGCTACGAGTTTTACTCATATTCCCGCAAAATGCCTGTATGTAATAAAATTGACTGGTTTATCATGGAAGCCAAAAATCGGGAAGTCTTCGTCAATAAAGAGGAAGGATTTGCTGATGGAGGCTTCTTCTCTATTGATGAGGCTCTGACGAAGGTTACTTATAGTCAGGACAAATCCTTGATCCGCCTTGCATACAAGAAATATAACCATTACCGGAAGGGTGACCTGTCAGCGACGGTAGGCTAGGGAGCCGAAAAGGATACGACCTTTGAACTGAAAATCAGATATTAAGAGCAGCAAACAAAAGCGCGTCAAACAAACTGTATAGTTTGTTTGCTGCGTTTCTGCGCTTAAAAATCAGCCAAGCAATAGGGAAATGAAAACCCTCTCTGGCCCTAATATGGCAAAATCAGTTTTATTTGATATAATAACACTGTCATTTTAAATTATCTGGAGGAGGGTTCTAATGAAGAGCGACTTATGGATCACAGAACAACAAACCGAGGATATAAAAATATCTTTCCGTGTTAAAGAAGCGTTGCATGAAGAAGACACCGACTTTCAGCATTTAGCTATGGTTGATACTTACGCTTACGGACGTATGCTTTTTTTGGACAATATTGTGATGACCAGCGTCAAGGATGAGTACATCTACCATGAAATGATCACCTTGGTAGCCTTAAACACCCATCCTGATCCGAAGAATGTGCTGGTGATCGGCGGCGGGGATGGAGGAGCGGTCAGAGAAATCGTCCGGCACCCCAAGGTTCAAAAGGTAACCCAGGTAGAAATTGACGGCAGGGTGATTGAAAACGCCAAAAGATACCTGCCGGAAATCGCGGCTGCCTTTACCAGCCCCAAACTGAAGGTGATCGTTGACGATGGGATCAAGCATATGCGTGAGCATAAGGACGAGTATGACGTCATTATTGTAGATTCCACGGACCCCATCGGTCCTGCAGAGGGGTTGTTTGAGGCCGCCTTTTATAAGGATGTTTATAATGCCCTGAAGGAAGACGGGATCATGGTAGCGCAAAGCGAATCCCCTGTTTTGTATAAAGACGTTATCAAGAGTATTCATCATGATCTTGGGCAGCTTTATCCCCTGGTGAAGCTTTATCTGGCTGTCGTACCGACCTATCCGTCGGGATTTTGGAGCTTTACGCTGGCTTCCAAGAAGTATGATCCTCTGCAGGCGAAGCAGGAGGATATTTTTGCCGAGGGTACGCGCTACTACAATAAAGGGATCCATTTTGCCGCGTTTGTGCTGCCCAACTTTGTCGCGGATATTATTAAGAAATGAACCAGTATTTGTCACGCATGACTGGATTCTTGGGCGCCACGGAACAGTACGAGGATGCACAGGCGGTGATTATCGGGCTTCCGATGGATTTTACGGTGAGCTTGCGGCCGGGGGCACGGACAGGCCCCCAGCAAATCAGGAATCTGTCTTACGGGCTGGAAGAGTACAGCGTTTATCAGGATAAAAGCCTCCATGAGTTGGCCTTTTATGATGCGGGGGATGTAGCGCTGCCTTTTGGTAATGTCTTTGAAAGCCTCAAACGGATCGAGAATGTGGCCGCCGAGATTTTCGCCCAACGAAAATTCCCGCTGTTTATCGGGGGGGAACATCTGGTTTCCTATCCCGTGGTAAAAGCCTGTTACCATCAGTATCCGGACCTGGTAGTCCTGCACTTTGACGCCCATGCCGATCTGCGCCGTGAATTTGAGGGCGAAGAAGAATCCCATGCCACTGTTATGTACAAAGTGGCTGAGCTTCTCGGGCCCAAACGGCTCTATCAGTTCGGGATCCGTTCCGGAATAAAAGAAGAATTTGAATATGCCAGGGAAAATACCCATCTGTTTGTGGATGAGCTTTTCCCCGCTCTTTCAAAAGCGGTTGCGGAAATTGGCGCATCCCCGGTTTACATAAGCCTGGATATTGATGTGGTCGATCCGGCCTTTGCGCCCGGCACAGGCACGCCGGAACCGGGGGGATGTACTGCCCGGGAGATTATTGCGGCGGTGCAGGCCATGAAACAGTTGCGGGTGGTTGGTATGGACCTGGTCGAGGTATCCCCGGTTAACGATAAATCGGAGCGGACCGCCATTTTGGGAGCTAAGATCATCAGGGAAGCCTTGCTGGCTTTTATTAAATAACTTGGGTTGACACCAGCCTTTGACCCATGATACAATATCCCTTGTCAACTTGATGGCATACTTGCCTCGGTAGCTCAGTTGGTAGAGCA
>DHRG01000042.1:20606-31083 GCA_002408285.1 Peptococcaceae bacterium UBA5318
GTAGCTCAGTGGTAGAGCATCGCCTTGCCAAGGCGAGGGTCGCGAGTTCGAATCTCGTTTTCCGCTCCAGAAGTAAACTAAACCCGGCGAAGAAGCCGGGTTCTCTTTTTGACTGCTAAACCGCATATTTGGAGGGATCAAGCGGAGGGGTAAGAAAAAAACGGAAATGAAAGTTTAGAATTATGTGGTAAAATAGATTATGATAGAAAATGGAATTTTTATAAATGATAGTATCTTGTCAAGTGATCTAATTATATTTTAAAGGGAGGGTTTTATGGATATTAAATATCGCAATGCCCAAAAAGAGGACTGTTCGAAAATTGCTGAGTATATCAATTACGCTTCAGATGGAATACTTGATTTTCTTTTTGAAGATATTAATGCTGGTATGACAGTGACACAGATATTAACCTATGGCCTTGAGGATGAAAATAGTCATGATTCTTATAAAAGTGTTATAGTTGCCGAATACGGGCTGGATATTATTGGTACTGTTCAATCCTACTCTTCTATATATCATCGAATAGATGATGAAATGAGGTCATTTTTTTCTAAAGAAAAATTGGAACAATTTAAAGAGTTTTATGAATCAGGGATAGATAACAGCCTTCTAATAAATGCAATGTTTGTTAATAAAGATTTTCGATGTAAAGGTATTGGTACAAAGTTCATATCTCTTACCAAGACAAAGGCGAAATCTCTTGGCTTTGATAAACTAAGCCTATTTGTTTTGGCAGATAATTTAAATGCTCAAAAAGTATATTATTCTAATGGGTTTAAGATAGCAAAAGAAATCAAACTTAAAAAAGCCGCAAAATTTAACCATAAGAGTGAAATATACTTAATGAATTGCGATATTTAGCCATATTTAAGATGCTATCAAGATCAATTATGCATTCCAAGGTAAATGTTGCATCTTGACTTGATTATCTTGACTTGATCTTGCCGATTTGGTAGAATAACAGGTGCGCGTTAGTTGAGATGTGTGTGGTGCGGTGGCGAAGCGGTAACGCTGCGGACTGCAAATCCGCCATTCGTCGGTTCAAATCCGACCCGCACCTCCATTCTTTGAAGTTCAAAATTCGAGATTCGAACATCGCATCTCGAACATCAAAATAAGCCCGAGTGGCGGAATCGGCAGACGCAACGGACTTAAAATCCGTCGAGGCTTACCCCTCGTGCCAGTTCAAGTCTGGCCTCGGGCACCACTAGAAACACAAGGGTTGAAGCCCAAAACGAAAGGCGCCTTTTCAGGTGCTTTTTTTGTACTATCGGAAAGTATAAGTCTTAATAGGATGATAGTATAAGTGTAACTAAGGCTTACGCCGCCGCCAGAGGCTTGGCGTAAGCCAAGTTTTCTTTATGTTGGAGGCTTGACTTATTCCGGACTATCTAATATATCCACAATTCTTAAATTTGAAGTTTCCGCCAAATTTATGATTTCCTGATTTTCCCGCATTTTTATGATGGGATACTTAATATGTTTTTTGTCGATAAAGACTACATCGCCAATGGAACCATTGCTTAGCCGGACTTGACAGGCTTGCAGGTATTGAACCATGTGATCGGTGAAGATCAAGACAATTTCAGGGTCGAGGCTGCCCAGATTTTTTAGAAGATGATCCAACACCAGGTAGGGATTATTTTTCGCTTTGTAAACCCGGTTAGAGGTCATGGCGTGGTAAGTGTCTGCTACCGCCACGATCTTAGCGTAATAATGAATATCAGCGCTTTTTAGACCATACGGATAGCCTTTCCCATCCTCCCTCTCGTGATGTTGTAATACAGTTTGCATGATGGCTTCGGAATAGCTGCCGCATTTCTTTAGCAAATCATAGCCTATGGGGGCGTGTTTTTTTATGGCTTCGTATTCTATTTTAGTCAGCGGCCCCGGTTTATTCAGGATGCCCAGGGGGATCTTGCTTTTACCAATATCATGAAGGCTGCCGGCAATAGCGAGTTCGGTAAGCTTATCCCCGGAGAGTCCTACCCATTTGCCGATAATCAAGGATAAGATCCCAATATTAATGGTGTGTTGAAAGGTATATTCATCTTTTACCTGTAGGTTAAGCAATAATTTAGCCGCGTTTTTTTCGCGATATGACGACTGGATGAGAGGATCCAGCATCATTTTAACATCTTCCATACCAATAGGCGTGTCTTTCGCCGCCTTATACATAATAGCTTTGCTGGCGTCGAGAGCATTGATATATACCTTCGTCAAATCCAGGGTGACGATGGAATTACAGAGCTGTTTCAGCTTTTGGAGTTTATCTTCGGTGATGATTGTTCCCGCTTTCATAACCAACGGACCTTTAAGAAGATAAATATCATGGGCTAAGGTATCTTCGACGCGAAGATCTTTGATATTAACTTTTTTTGTATATAGACTGCGGTCAAAGGGTTGGATAGACATAATGAACACCTATTCTGTCGATATTATTACCAATCTAATTTTATAGGATAATTCAGAAAAATAAAATGCCCAAAAATACTAATTAACGGGATAATAAGTACTAAAATATTAGATGAAATTAATAACATGAAGGGGAAAGCTTTTAACACGCAACTTCGTATTTTCATTTTGCAGTATTAATTATATAATTAAAAATAAAGCATTGGTATTTCACGGAGGAAAAAAATGTCAGAAGCACGAGGGAATAGGCCGCCTTTAAGATGGTTGCAAATGGTGGCAGTTATTCTGATAATGCTTGTACTTGTTTTAAATCAGGTTTGGATAAAAAAAGTGAATAAGGAGTTATTGGCGGTCGAAACTGTAGTAGTTGAAAAGCAGGATCTGGAAGCAAGTATTTTGGCGACAGGTTCTATTCGGGTTGAAAAACAGCATGATTATATTGCAAAACAGACTACTAAGGTAAAGGAAGTAAAAAAAGAGGCGGGCGCCCATGTTGCGACAGGGGATCTCTTATTACTGTTAGATAACAGTCAGGCTTTAATGAATTTGGGTAAAGCCGAAAGTCTTTTAGCTATTCAGGAGCTTGAATACCGTCAAGCTATCACGAATAAGTCACAACTGGTAAAGAAATTAACGGAGGCCCGCAAGAACTTAGAACGTCTGCGCAAACTTTATGAGATGGGCTCTGTTTCTCAGGAGGAGTTTGATTTAGCTGAAAAAGAGGTAACAGACGCGGAAGCCCAAGCGGTAGCCATTGACCTGAAAGCATTAGAAACGCATATGAACAAACAGCGCCAAGCTATCAAGTCGGCGCGGGGCGCCTTGACTGAAACTGTCATCACCAGTCCTTTTGAGGGATCGGTTCTACAGGTGGGGGTAAAAGCCGGACAGACGGTTACCGCCGGTATGTTGTTAGTCAGCGTTGGCAAATTAAGCTCTATGGAAGTGGAATGTTCCATCGGCGCTATGGCTGCCCTGAATATAAAAGACGGGCAGACAGTAGAGATTGACGGCGGTCAGGCGGGCGAGGGAATTATTGTGGGACATGTTGCGGGACGGGCGCCGTTAAAGGAATTGGATCCGGACGATCCGGAAGCGGAGGCTAAGGTGATATTAAAGATTGGAATTGATGAAAAGAAAGAGGCGCTAAAACCGGGACTTGACGTCAATGTCAAAATCCCGCTGGAAAAAAGGATAGACGCATTAGTTGTACCTAAAGAAGCGATTGTGGAGCGAAACGGTAAAAATGTGGTTTTTGTCTATCAGGATGGGGTAGCCCAAATACGTGAAGTACAAATAGGTTATAGGAATGATACCTATCAGGAAATAACGGCGGGCGTTTCTTCCGGTGAATTGGTTATTACCGCCCCCCTGGATGTCCTTCAGGACCAGACAAAGGTAAAGCTTTATGATAAAAGCAAATGATTGAAAAGGTGATAGGTATGGAAGATAAGGTAAGCGCAATTTATACAGGAGTTCGCCGGGTTGTAGTTAAGGTTGGCACAAGTACGTTGACTCATACAAGCGGGAACCTAAGTTTATTAAAGATGGAGCATCTGACCCGCGAGTTGACGGATTTAAAACATAAAGGCCTCGAAGTTATTCTGGTAACCTCAGGTGCGGTTGGGGCCGGCGTCAGTAAAATGGGTTGGACGGAAAAACCAAAACGGATGGCGGAAAAACAGGCGATGGCCGCTATTGGGCAGGGAATCCTGATGCATATGTACGAGAAGCTGTTTGGTGAGTATGGTGAAACAGTAGCCCAGGTTTTATTGACTAAAGAGGACATCCAGAACAGGGAAAGATACTTGAATGCCCGTAATACCTTGCTAACTTTGTTAGGACTGGGGGTCGTCCCCATCATCAATGAAAACGATACTGTGGGGATAGAAGAAATAAGGTTTGGGGAAAACGATACCCTGGCCGCATTGGTGGCAGGGCTGGTGGATGCTGATTTACTGATTCTTTTATCTGATATTGACGGGCTTTATACGGCAGACCCCCGGAAAGACCCGCAAGCTGTGAAGATTGATCTGGTTGAAGAAATCACGCCGGAAGTTGAACGGTTGGCCGGGGCATCAACTTCGATAATGGCCTGCGGGGGAATGATTACAAAAATCCAAGCGGCTAAAATCGCCTATCGTTACGGAGTGCCGATGGTCTTGGCTAATGGCGCCACACATGGCGTCATCCGCGATATCATTGCCGGACATAACCCGGGAACGCTTTTTCTATCCCGCGATCATCGCATTGGCTCAAAAAAAGGTTGGATCGCCTTTGCTTCCAAGCCGCAGGGTACGCTTTGGCTTGATAGCGGGGCTGAAAAGGCCATCATCGAAAAAGGCAAGAGTTTGCTGCCCAGTGGGATAATCAAAGTTAAAGGAAATTTTGAGCGGGGCGCTGTTGTCAGTATTATGGGCGGCAGCGGGGAGATTGCCCGGGGAATAATCAATTATGGTTCCGAGGATTTGGAGAAAATCAAAGGCTGTCAGTCCAAGCAAATCTCCGAAGTCCTGGGATATAAAGAGGATGATGAGATCATCCATCGTGATAATTTAACGTTGCGGTTTTAGGAGGAATTAGAAATGATCAATCAGGAATTACGGGATAAAGGAAGTCGTGCTAAAGAGGCGAGCCGCATACTCGCGTCGCTGTCTACCGACAAAAAAAATAATATTCTGGCCGCTATGGCGGCTGCGCTGGAGGAAGCGGAACTGCAGATCCTGATCGAAAACGCTCTGGATATGACCCAGGCTAAAGAAAACGGGATGAGCAAAGCCCTGCTGGACCGCTTGCATCTTACCCCTGCCAGGATCAAAGATATGGCGGATGGATTACGGGCCCTCGTATCCCTGCCGGACCCGATCGGCGGGGTTGAAAGCATGTGGAAGGGAGCCCAGGATATCGAAATAGGCAGGATGAGGGTCCCTCTGGGAGTGATCGGCATCATTTATGAAGCCCGGCCTAATGTTACGGCTGATGCCGCGGGGTTATGCCTGAAAACGGGGAACGCCGTAATCCTGAGAGGGGGTTCTGACGCGCTAAACTCCAACCGTATCATCACGGAGGTTTTGGCCCAGGCCGCAGAAGCCGCAGGAGCTCCGGCGGGAAGCATCCAATCTATTGAAAATCCGGACAGGGATATCGTCGCCCAGCTCATGAAGCTCAATCAATACCTGGATGTGTTGATTCCCAGAGGAGGAGCCGGACTGATTCAGTCAGTGGTGCTGAATGCCACGGTGCCTGTAATAGAAACAGGGATCGGCAATTGCCATATTTATGTAGATAGCTATGCCGACCTGAAAAAGGCGGAAGAGATTATCGTCAACGCGAAATGTCAAAGGCCCGGCGTATGTAATGCGGCTGAAAACCTGCTGGTTCACGAAAAGGTAGCGGCTGAGTTTTTGCCCAAAGTTTGTAAACGGTTGCGGCAAGCCGGCGTAGAAATACGGGGGGATCAAAGAACGAGGGATTTGGTGCCGGATATCAACGAGGCCTCGGAAGAGGATTACGGTAAAGAATTCCTGGATCTTATCCTGGCCGTAAAGGTCGTTGACAACCTGGAGCAGGCCATGGCTCATATTCAAAAATACGGAACCGGGCACTCGGAAGCTATTGTTACCGAGCATTACGGCCATGCGCGTACCTTCCTGCAGGGCGTTGATGCCGCCGCCGTCTATGCCAACGCTTCTACCCGTTTTACCGATGGCTTCCAATTTGGTTTTGGCGCGGAAATCGGTATTAGCACCCAAAAGCTTCATACCCGCGGCCCCATGGGTTTAAAAGAGTTGACAACCATTAAATATATTATTTACGGTGACGGACAAATAAGGAAATAAAAAAACACGGCTTGCGCTACCGCCGCCAGCGATATTTAAGCGTGTAAAAAAGCCTTTTATGGGATTTGGCCCACACCAGTCTGATCCAAAATGGGCGGAGCATTCGGCGAAGATAATATTTCAGCATGAAACCACCCTCTTTTACACATAGTTTATGTGGGGGCAAAACCATTTGTTCTTCTAATCAAAAATGTTATACTGGTATAAACAAATTAACGGGAGAATCGCATGAAACCTAAAGAAACATTGCATTTGCAAAAAGCGTCCCGCGTTGGAATCATGGGGGGAACATTTGATCCTATTCATCAAGGACACTTAGTAACGGCTGAAGCTGCCCGGTCAAAGTTTAAATTAGATAAGGTTGTTTTTGTACCCTCTGGCCGGCCACCCCATAAAAGAGGACAAACTATCGTAGGGGGAGAGAATCGTTATTTAATGACGGTCATTGCTACCTCAACCAATCCCTATTTTGAAGTATCCCGTACAGAAATTGACCGGCAGGGCGAGTCATATGCCATTGATACTGTACGTTATTTTAAATCAATTATGAATTATGACAGCGAGCTGTTCTTTATCACTGGAGCGGATGCGATTTTAGAGATTGTGACCTGGAAAGATGTGGAGGAGCTGCTGGAGAGCTGCAAATTTATTGCCGCTACCCGTCCCGGTTTTGATTTGGACAAGCTGCGGGAAAGGTTGTCCTCAAAATTATCAGAAGTACACTTACGTAAAATCGTCGATATCAATGTACCGGCGATGGCTATATCTTCCACCGATATTCGTGATAGAGTAAAGAAGGGGTATCCTATTAAATATCTTTTGCCGGAAGCGGTAGAAAATTTTATTGAGAAAAACGAACTCTACCAATTTTAAATTACGTATAATAAATTAGGTTTAACGCATAATAAAAACAGATTTTTACGTTGATGGTAAGCGAGGTGAATGTGTTGACAAAGACCCTGTATGTTGGTAATCTTCCTTGGGCCACAACTCCGCAAGACTTGGCGGATATTTTTAGCGAACATGGTCAGGTGGTAAGCAGCAGAATTATTAGGGATAAGGAAACGAATCGTTCGCGAGGGTTTGGTTTTGTTGAGGTTGCAGATGAAGATAGTGATAAGATGATTGCGGCTATGGAAGGTAAGGAGTATAATGGACGAGTACTCACTGTGAATGAGGCTAAAATCCGGGAATAATGAAAGATAGGCAAAGCCTTGACGCCCCCTGTCGGATAAGGGGGCTTTTGTACATATTCCGGCGCAAGTGGTATTCTTTGTGGGGTGGGTTATAACATGAATTTTGACAATTATGTCAACCTTATGAAGGGAAGGTTATGTAAGAAACGCTTTGAGCATTCTTTGCGGGTTGTGGATACCGCTTTAGGGATAATGCCGAATTTTAAGACGGAACCGGACAAGGTCCGTCTGGCAGCGCTCTTACATGATTTTGCCAAGGACATGACTCATCAGGAACTGCTTACTTTAGCCGGGCGGCAAGGGTTGATAACTTGCAAGGCGGAAGAGGTGCAGCCCGATTTGTTACATGGGCCCGTGGGCGCTTATTTGTGTCAGGAAGAACTGGGGATTACCGACGCGGAGGTACTGGATGCGATCCGGTATCATACTACCGGGCATGTTTCTATGTCCTCTCTGGATATCATCGTTTATCTGGCTGATTTAATTGAACCGGGCCGAACCTATCAGGGGGTGCAAGAATTGCGTAAGATTTGCGAGCGCGATTTGACCTGGGGGCTCTTGTACGCATTTGATTATACCTTGCAATATGTTTTAAGACGAAAATTTTTGATACATCCTTTAACGATAGAAGCCAGAAACTGGTGGATTTTAATGAATGGAGGAACTATATGGAAGCCAAAGAAATAGCTGTTTTAGCAGCCAAGCTCATTACAGATAAAAAAGGAAGGAATGTTACGATCCTGGAACTTGGGAATATCTCCATCCTTTGCGATTATTTCGTGATATGCCAAGGAAACTCCAGGGTACAGACCCAGGCTATCGCGGATTACCTGGATGAGGAACTGGGAAAGGCCGGAATCGCTTTGAGAAGACGGGAAGGCTTCGCTGAAGGAAGATGGATCCTGTTGGATTTCGGAGAGATCATTGTGCATATATTCCAGGAAGAAGAGCGCGGTTTTTATAATTTGGAAAGATTGTGGGGGGACGCGCCGTTGATTAATTATGAAAAAGAGCAGTAAAGGAGAAGTGACACTATTTGAAAAATGCCGGGGGCGTCTACCAGGAACTTGCTGAAAAATACCGATCCATAATAAAAAAGCAAACACAAATCACAAATCTGATCGGCAACGTCAGACTTCTTGTTTTTCTTCTTGGCGCGGGCTGGGGGATTTATTTTATTGCCAAGGGAAAATATAGTTTACTGGCTTACGATCTTGCGCTGTTCCTGATACTGTTTATTCCCCTGGTGCTGCGTCACCAATATTTTCTCAACCAGAGAAAGTATGCCATGGCTTTTCTCCAAATCAATGAAAACTCCTTAAAGCGCCTGCACGGCGAGTGGAGTACCTTCAGCGACAAGGGAGAGGACTTTAGCGACGAAAACCATCCTTACTCACAGGATTTGGACATCTTCGGAAAAGGATCGCTTTTCCAGTTTATGAATACCGCCGTCACATATCAGGGCAGGCATAAATTGCGGGAGCTGCTTGCTTTTCCCGGCAAGAGCGTTAACGATATATCGAAGCGGCAGGAAATCGTCAGCGAGCTTGCGCCAAAGCTATCCTGGCGGCAAAGTTTTCTGGCTGAAGCTATGGTTGAATCGGCTAAGATGCATGACCCCCAAAATTTGATATTATGGGCGAACAGTCGCGGGAAACTTTACCGGAACCCGTGGCTCATTTTTATGTTCCGTCTTCTGCCTATCGTCACGGCAACGGTTGGCATATGGACTTATCTAAATCCTGAGCCTAAGTATTACTGCCTTATAGCTGCGTTGGGCATACAATTTATCATACTGGGGATAGGCTTTAAGCCAAGAGCGAAGACCCTGGAATTAGCTCATGAATATATGCGGGATATAAAAGTGTACCATCAGATGTTGCGGATATTCGAAGACGGGAAATTCAGTTCCCGGTATCTGAAAGCCTTGCAAGACAGACTAAAAAACGGTAATGGCCATCCTGCCTGTGAGCAGATCAAAAAACTGGCAAAAATAGTTGATTACATCTCCAATCGCCATAACATGCTTTACGGGGTTTTGAACATTGCGTTCCTGCTGGATTACCAATTAATGATCGCGTTGGAGCAGTGGAAAGCTCAATCAGGCCGTTCTTTACAGGAGTGGCTTGAAACAATCGGTGAAGCGGAGGCCTTATCCAGTCTTGCCGTTGTCCGCTATGACCATCCGGACTGGGCGATGCCGGAATTATCAGAAGATGCGCCGGATATTGCCGTTGAAGGAATGGGTCATCCCCTATTGACAACCTCCCGTGTCTGTAATGATTTAAAGTTTGGATCACCTGAAAATGTATTAGTGATAACGGGCTCGAATATGTCCGGTAAAAGCACCTTATTGAGGACAGTGGGGATAAACCTTGTACTGGCCTATGCCGGGTCAGTTGTTTGCGCAAAAACGTTCCAATGCCCGGTGCTGGATATTTATACGTGTATGCGGGTCAAGGATAACCTGGAAAAAAATATTTCTTCCTTCTACGCAGAATTATTAAGAATCAAAATGATCGTGCAGGCTGTTGAAGAAGGACACATGGTTTTCTTCCTGCTGGATGAGATTTTCAAGGGCACAAATTCCATAGACAGGCATACCGGAGCGAGGGTGCTGATTAATAAATTGAGCCAGGAAAGGGTATGGGGGCTGGTATCTACACATGACCTGGAGCTTGGCGGTTTGGAAACAGAAAATAAGAAGATCAAAAATTATCATTTCCAGGAGTATTATCAAGATAATGAGATACATTTTGACTATAAGCTTCGCGAAGGGATATCTACCACCCGCAACGCCGCCTATCTGATGAGAATGGCGGGAATTGAGCTTGATAACTTAGCCTAAGGTCAGGGGCAACCGCCGGGTTTCGGATCTCCGACCGGAACCCGGCGGTTGCCCTTGACCAAGATTATTCATCCTTACTTGATACCCTCGTATAGATATCATCATACATATCACCATATATAGTCACATATTTCTTTTGGATCAGGCAAAGGTCGGTCTTGCCTGCACCGGATACGGT
>DHRG01000018.1 GCA_002408285.1 Peptococcaceae bacterium UBA5318
ATGTTGGCGTCGGCTACGAGGGTTGCAATAGCCGTTTTGACCTGAGCCAAGTTTTCATTAATCTTGGTAAAGTTTTCATGTTCATTCTTGGTATATTGATCGCCTTCGGCAACATTTAAGTCCAGATTAAGGTCGCCGGTGCTTAAAAGGTTTAAGTTATGGCCCAGGCGGTCTATTTCTACCTTTTGATAATTGGCGCTCTTAATTCTGGCTGTGATATCCTGAATTATTTCAATGTGACCGACTTTTTCGCCCTTGGCGTTATAAATGTAAGAGGTATCTACCTGGAAGTTCAACCCCATCTGTTCAAAGTAAGTCTGCAACCGGTTTCTTCTTAACCCGGCAATCCCGCACTCTTCCGTTCTGCAAATCGGAGAATTCCAATTGCTGCAGTTCTTTCCGAGAACGTCCCTGCGTTTAATGTTCAGCATATCTTCTACAGACTTGTTGATAAAGGTCCAATTCATATCAGTATCCGTAACAGAAACCGGGAAAGGTACTGAATCCAGGAGAGCTTCAAACCAGAAAATCTTATCTACAACGACATCAAGGGTCCGGTTAACACCCTCTACAATCTTTTGAAAGTCCCCATTATGTATGCTTACGTCGGCTCTGGTTTCAAATTTTCCCGCTACCGCCGCCTGGGCCAGCATATCAGCATCAGCGGTAAGAGCATTGACCGCATCAATACAAGTATTCAGGTTGTTCTTGATCTCGTTAAAATCACCTTTATAAGTATCGGTAATTTTGGGCGGGATATCTCCTTTGCTGATACGGTCCACATATTCCGCCGCCACGTTCAGGGGTTTAATTACAGCATCCAGGGTTTCATTCACACCCACAATAATGGGGCGGAATTCTTCATCTACCACCTGGGGATCGCCCCGGGTATCCAGTTTCCCTCCCACTGCTGCGGTACTGAGCTTTCCGGCCTCCGATATGAGAGCATTAAAAGTCTTTTTAATGCTTTTCGACATCGCCAAGGCTATGGTCAGCAATGCGCCTGCACTCACAACAATGCAAATTAGTAAAATGAGCAAAGCTAAGGTAACAGCTTTCTCAGCCTTGTTTTTAACATCGATGCTATTTTGGTTATTCCGGCTGATAAAGTCCTTTAGTTCTTTATCAAGCTCTAGGTATGCTCCCCTGTTGTTAATAAACAACTCGTCGACTTCATTATCCAAAGCGGTAATCCTCGAGTCTTGTAGCCCTGCTCCTGCCGCGATCAAACTGTCTTTTTGTTTAGAAAGGTTGATAATGTTTTGAACTTCTTTCTGCCAGATGTCATAGTTATCGGTGAACTTATTCCAGTCGCCGGCTTCTTCTTTGGTTTTAGGCAAAACCTCGTATGCCTTCCAGTTTTCTTCGATTTCCTTAAATCCATTCTCAATGACCGCGTACTGATCATTGCGAACTTGAGTTCCCATCACCTGCCGGTTGATCAAGCCCCGTTCCCCGATAGTCACATCCTTAACCCCACTATTGATGGCGGTTAACGCGTTTGTGACCGGCAATCTGTTTTCGGCAAGATCCAGGAGCCCATTTTTAATACTATTCAGGGAAAAATAAACCGATACGCCAATGATCAAAACGGCTAGGATAGCAAAACAAAACCCTGTTATAATCTTTGTGTCAATTCGCATTTTACTGAACATAGACTCTCTTCCTCCTTATCATTGATCATTAAATAAAATCAATCTGACTATTTTTTACATTGATTAACGTAAAAAGCATCAATTCCTGGGCTTTTTCAGTTACCGGATCCCCATGTCCAGGGTAGATGGCCTTGATCTCTTTATTACAAAGCCTCTCCAGGCACCTGAGAAACCTTATCGAATATGAGCCTCCACGGGACCTGACATTGAGCGGGGTATCACCGGAAAACAGTACGCATTCCCGGGAATTGTAAAGACAGACGGAATCATGGGAATGCCCCGGCGTATGAATCACTTCGAATTCCCGATCCCCGCACCGAAGAAGCTGTCCATCTTTAAGGTTCCTGTTTACGTGTGGGATGGGACTCATCGCATACACCAACGGGTCATATTTTTTTTTAACCTCGGTAAGCCCGCCGGCATGGTCAAAATGACTGTGGGTTAAAATGACCTGCTCAACAGCTTTTTTCCCTACACCCGTTGATAATTTTGCAATTTCCGCCAGAATAAAACCATCTGTTCCTATGTCAATCAGAGTATTCACATCACTCAGATGGTTCCAATCGCCAAGAATAAGGTACGCATTACAGGAATATAGTGAAGCGCTTTTTTGCAGGGGGATCACTTTCATTTTTATCACCCGATTTTTTTAAAGAGCTGGGCGTCGGCTGTTATCTGTTCAAACAAGAGGAGTAACTCATCCGGCATTTTTTGTGTCTGTTCCGTCGCAAAAAAACCGCCCGGAGCTAATGTTTTGTGGAACATTTTAATAACGGCGATTCTTTCTTCCATTTGAAAATGTAACAGAACATTTTTACAGACGATTAAACTAAATTCCTCCCCCACCGGCGCCATGGATAACAGATCATGTTTCTGGAAATGAAGCCTTTTCTGAATAGCTTTATCAATCCGGCAAACGCCGGGAGTTGAACCGGGATGAAAATACTTTTTGAATAATTGTTCCGGAATCCTTTGCAACTCTACTTCCGGATATTCACCCTTTTCAATGATTTCGCCAAACAGGTTGCTTCCATCGATATCTGTAGCCTCAATATGCAGGTTGCGAAAGGAATATTGCCCCATGATTTCCGCAAAGGCGATGGCTAATGTATATGGCTCCTGCCCTGCTGCGCACCCAGCATCCCATACTCTTATATTGCTTCTCCCTGCAGCGTAAGGCACTACGTATTTGGCCGCCAGATCCAGTGTGTGCCAGTCCCTAAAAAAATAGGTGAATGCCATTGGATAAACACTCCTCCATTTAATACTTCAACTCCATACTTAATCTTGTAAAAAATTCTCATCATTGTCATCATAGATGAGCCTTTCAGAATCCAGGAGAAGTTTCACTTTATCCCCTACTTTCCCCATGCCTTTGATAAACCGGTTTCCTTTTTTCCTTTTTAAATCGGGGGTGGGTTCGATATGGTTTTCCGGGATGTCCAGAACCTCTGAAACACGGTCGACGATCAGCCCCATGGCTTGGGATCCGATATTTATTACGATGATACAGGTCCGATTGTCGTAAGCCCTTTCGTCAGAGCCAAAACGTTTCCGGACATCCATTACCGGGATTATTTTCCCGCGCAAATTGATAACACCCTTTACAAAAGCCGGCATATCCGGTACTTCCGTAATACTTTGAATCCCGATAATTTCCGTGACATACCTGATTTCAATTCCATACTCCTCTTCAAGCAGAATAAAGGTAAGAAATTTCCCTTCCTGGGTATCCTCCATCTCTTCGTCATCATCTTCTTCGAGAAGATTGACATTTAATTTGTCTTGCGGATTCATTGCTTCACCTCCTTTTTATGCTAGGCGCTAACGGATTTTTCTTCCGAAAGCATCAGAGCTTCAGCAGTATTGATTAAATTGGAAATATCAAGGATCATGCTTACCTCCCCATCCCCTAAAATTGCCATTCCCAGTACTCCCCGAATATGCCGAAGATATTCCGGCAGCCCTTTAATAACGATTTGCTGTTGCCCCAGGATTTCATCAACGAATATACAGGTCTTATGCCCGTCGGTTTCTACCACAATAAGGATCCCTTCCGTCAACACTGCATGAAGCGGTCTGATTCGAAACACTTCATGCAGGCGAATTACAGGGATCAATTCATTGCGGATCTTAACAACCTCCAACCCATCCGGGGTATACGTGATCTGGCTGTCTTGCGGTCTGATCGATTCATTAACGGTATTGATAGGAATGGTATAACAGGCATTGCCAACTTGGGCAACCATGCCCTCAATAATCGCCAGGGTCAAAGGGATCCTTACAATAAAGACGGAACCCTCACCAGGTGTTGTACGAATTTCTATTTTCCCATGAATCTTCTCAATATTTTGCTTAACAACATCCATTCCTACTCCCCGTCCTGAAACGGAGGATACCTTTTCAGCGGTGCTCAACCCGGGTTCGAAAACAAATTTCCAAACATCCTCATCTTTTAATTCCTTGTTTTCCGGCACTAAACCATTTTCAAACGCTTTAGCCAATATTTTTTCACGATTCAACCCCTTTCCGTCATCTTTGACGATGATCCAAACCTCGCCAGCCGAGTGTTTGGCTTCGATCGTGATCTGCCCGATCTCCCGTTTGCCAACCGCAATCCTTTGCTCCGGCATTTCAATCCCATGATCCACCGCATTACGGATTAAATGAACCAGGGGATCGGAAATTTGTTCAATAATTGTTTTATCGACTTCCGTTTCCTCCCCAAGAATTTCGAGTTCAACTTTTTTGCCCTCTTTATAAGCCAGATCCCTCACCAAACGGACCATCTTTTTAAAAGTCCCGGCTAAAGGGATCATGCGCAAGGACATTGATAAGTCCTGAATATCCCGGACAATTTTTCCTAATTGAATAATTGATTTTTCAAAACGCGGTAACTCCAGTCCTTTCAAATCCGGACTGTGGGAAACCATAGCCTCCGCAATAACCAACTCCCCCACTAAATCCATCATAGAATCAAGCTTTTCTAAATCCACCCGGATGGCTTGTTTAGCCCCTTCGCTACCGTTTGTTCCTGTTTTTGCAGAACTTTGTTGGAGAATCTTTTCTTTTATCGCGGGCGCTGTTTCTGTTTTCATATCAAACTGCTCTGCCGCCGCACTTTCTTCACCCAGGGTTTTTATGGGGGACAGGGTATCCAGGAGTTTAAGCATCTCTTCTTTATTAGGCAACTCATCATGTTGCCCGATTTCCATTTTTTTTACCCCGTCCCGCAGAAAGTCGATGACAATTAAAAGCGTGGAGATCAGTTTTTCATGGATCGGAGTACGCTCATCCCGCACGTCGTCCAAAACGCTCTCAGCTTTATGGCTGACTTCTTCAAATCCGGCATACCCAAAAAATCCGGCGTTCCCTTTAAAACTGTGAAAGGCTCGAAAGATCCGTTCAATTTTCTCACATTTATTTTCTGACGCTTCCATTGCCAACAAGGCACTCTCCGCTTCATCAAAGGCATCCATAGATTCATCCGCAAATTGTTTTAGCAAATCAGCGGAAATTTCTAATTGAAACCCGGGAGGGTCCGCCTGCCGCGATTTGCTTCCTTCTTTAAGCGCCACAATTTTCTCTTGGATTTCTTCAATGATATTTTCCGCCTCTTTCTCGAAGCCATCATCATACAACCGCTCCGTAATAGCCTCCAGCAGGACCCGGATAAAATCACTGCTGCGGTAAAGCAGATTGATATAACTGCTTTCCAGAACGCCTTTTTCCTTACGGAAAATGTCTAACAGAGTTTCTACTTCATGGGTAACTTTCATCACCGTCTGCAAATCAAGGAAGGAAGACATTCCTTTGATAGAATGGAATATACGGAATACCCTGTTTATCACTTCTTCATTAATGAGCCCTTGCTCTAGTGAGTTTTTTTCCAGTTCAATAATCAGAGGTTCAATTTCATCCAGCATTTCTTTGCTTTCCGTTACGAAATCATTGACCATCTCTTTCCGTTCTTCCAAATCCGCACTCATTGTCTTTACCTTCTCCCTCCATCTATTTATTAAAATAAAAAGCATAACCTTCACACACAAAAAGGTTATGCTTTCATCTTAATAAGTGGCCTTATACTAGGTATCTTTGTGAACACCATGCAAAAAA
>DHRG01000066.1:0-343 GCA_002408285.1 Peptococcaceae bacterium UBA5318
TATATCATCCCAGCTCCTATACAAATGAAAACGGCAATACAGTCGATGATAGCTGGTGGGAAACCCTTTACGCCACCCCTACCTACACCGAAACCTTAAAAGCCACCCTTACCGTCAACACCAAACAGGGGATACCTACCGATTGGGACAACCCCAAAGAAACAGACCGTGAAAGCCGGGCCTCCTGGGAAATCATCCCCTATGCCAAAAAGAACGGCCTTAACCCCAACGAAATAACCCGTTCCGGCTATGGCTTCGAAATAAAACTGCAGACCACCTACAACAACGACTGGGAGGATCATGTGCCGGCGGGCGCCGCCGCCCATGGCGGCACATATAAGGG
>DHRG01000066.1:671-19386 GCA_002408285.1 Peptococcaceae bacterium UBA5318
GATCTGTATGATGATATTTATACGAGGGTATCAACGAAGGATGAGTAAGCCTCTATATTGGACAAGGAGCTGGCGCAGGGATGGCCTATCACGGCCGATACTGTAAGACAGCCCTTGACAAATAATAAATAAAAAACAAAGGAGAGAAAAACTATGGAACAACCAATTAGTGACGTCCAATTTACTCAGGAGGATATCGAGAAAAACAAGGTCATGGCGATATTGGCCTACATCCTGTTCCTGATTCCGCTGCTGGCTGCCGGGGAATCACCTTATGCCAGATATCACGCCAATCAGGGATTACTGCTGTTTATCGGCGCACTTATCATTAACGTAGTGGGAGGGGTTGTCCCGTTCCTCGGTTGGCTGATTGTACTGCCTTTAGGAAATCTGGCTCTGCTGATACTGGCAATTATGGGGATCGTCAGGGCTGCCCAAGGGCAAGTAAAGCCGCTGCCTATTATCGGAGGCATCACATTACTCAAGTAAAAGGGTATATCAATGCCCGTTACGGCTGCCTCAAAAGATAAAGGAGTGAAATAAATGATTGAAAAATTCAAAAGAGTATGGAAGAAAAATGCCGGTTTCGGCACGGTAGAACTGGTGATCCTAGTTGCGATCCTAGTAGGTATCGCCCTGCTTTTCCGCGGACAGATCACGGATTTTGTAAACGACGTCATGGGCGGTGTATTTAGTAATCAAAAGGTACAGGAGATAACCAAATAATAAATGATGGAGCGAACGAAGATGGGCAACCGGGGGAGCTATACATTGGAAGCGGCACTGGTCATGTCGGCGGTAATTTTAGCTTTGTCGGCTTTGATCTTGGCCTTTGTGTTTGTGTACCATCAGGCGCTGTTAACAAGCACAGCCTGTTCTATGGCTGAACAGGCTGTTTCGCTGCAGACTCAGGAAGGACTTTATCAAAATATTATTGATATAAACAAGGGTATGCAGACATTTTCTTATTCCTCCAAAGAAGACGGGGAATTTCCTGACTTTTTGAGCCGGCAGTCTTCCCAGGGGAAAACGGCAAGTCCTCAGCAGAAAAAACTGCAGATAACCGGGGCGGCGATTTATGAAGAATTGAGCCGCAGGATCAAGGAGCCGGAGGAAACTAAAATTGAGGTCGCCTATACGAATAGACTTCTGCAAACGACCGTCGCCATTGACCTGCAACAGAAAATGAAAATACCCTTCGGGGGGATCAAAGCTCTTTTCAGCGGCTCCGATAACGTTGTTTTAACGGGCAGGAGCAGGGGGGTTGTGGTCGATCCGGCGGAATATATTCGTAACATTGATTTGGTGCAGGAATATGCCTGGCGTATCACTGACCCGATTGAGCAAGAAATATTGAAAAAATCATCAAAAAAATTATCACAGTCGTTTTCAGAATTTATCAAGAGTTATGCGGAAAAAGCAAGCGGCGATACTGGTAATCCCTGAAAGCATCAAACATCAGGAGAGGTTGTAACCCATGTATAAGAAGCGAAATTGCGCGGGTGTTGTCACCGTATTTTTAATAATTGTTTTTTTCGCGTTATTACTTTTAACGGGGGTTATTATTGATACGGTGAGGATTATGGTGGCGGAAAACAAGGTTTCCCATGCTTTGTCAACAGCGGCCAGATCTGTTTTGGCAGGTTATGACGCTGATCTGGCGGGGGAATTTGGCATCTACGCGTTCCAAACAGGCAAACAAACCGACGCCAGGCGGTATTTCGAGGCAAATTTGCAGGAACGGCATCAGAATTATCAACTGGTCAATTATACGGTCGTTGATTTCCAGATCGACGGAAAAGTCAGTGTCTTACAAAAAGAAACTTACGAAAATCAAATTATCCAGTATATGAAGTATAAGGCTCCGGAAGCGATCGCAGAAAAGTTAGCCGGTAGTGTAATCGGCAGTAAACTGGGAAAAAAGACCGAGCTTCTTAAAGAAGGCGGAGAGGCAGCCGAAAAAAGAGTCCGGGTGGAGGGTGTCATCGAACAAATAAATAAAAAAGTATTGTCTACTGCTATAGGATCGCTGCAGGTATTTGCAAAAGACAGTATTGAGGACTTGCGGCAATTGAAGAACACCCTGCAGGTCGAACTGGAACAGGGAGTCGGTGAATACTTGGAAGCCCTTGCCAAAACAAACCAAATCGCGGAAGAGCTTGGAGAGGGCGGTACGTTCAGTGATCAGGGCGATATTAATGAAATAAGGCAATATATTAGGGACCAGTGTGAAAAAATTGATAAAAATATAATCATCCTGATTAAGGTCAAGGAACTGCAAGAGCAACTGAAGCAGTTGGATATACACGATACGGAATTCAGTAAGGAATCCAGCCGTTTGTACCAAGAGATTTCCAGGCTGCGGTCCCAATTGCAGAACCTGGAAACGCTTGATCTAGCCAGTATGAAAGACAGCAAAAAAACTGTTTTGCTCAATTTTGCGCAAAGATTTACAGAATTGCAAACAAGACTAAAGAGCGGTCTTTTGGGGGAAAAGATTCATGAAAAAGATCTCATTTCCCCCAAAGACATCCGGCAGGGCAACGAGGTTGTGCCCGGCAAGACTGAACCGTCGTATGCCGACTATGAAAAAGGGGGAGAGCTTAAAACCGAAAAGGAAGGCGGCAAACTTATCAAGTACCTTCAGGAATTCACTGGAATGCTGGAAGCCCTTGCTGTCAGCGTCAGGAATGACGCCTATGTGGTGGAGTACATTTTAGATAAACATACCTTTGTAACCTCCGGCACTTTGCGGGATCATTATCTGAATAAGGGAGAAATAGAGTATATTTTGCATGGCTGTTCCGAGGAAGCGGTCAATTTAGCGCTTGTCTGCGGGGATATATTCCTTTTGCGGTTTGCCTTAAATACGCTGGATTTTTTTATCCGCAGCACTATTATTCAACCCTTGGCACGTTTAGCCTGGGCGTTGGGGGAAGGTTTTGTGAAGGCCGGGGTGGAGATAGTTCAGCTCTACAGCGCGAAAAAAGTGCCGTTGATTCCGGGAAGTATTATAGAATCTTCTTATGCGGACCATTTGCGGTTATTATTACTGCTGGAAAACAAGAATACGCGTTTTGAGCGGATGCAGCAGTTGGTGCAAATAAATTTGCGGAATATGAAAGGGGAAGAAAAAAAGGATTTTTTACTGAGAGATTGCTATACGTCTTTGCAGGCTAAAGCTGCAGTAGACGTCAACCTTCTCTTCATCCCTTTATTGTCATTGGATAAACTCGGTTTCGACCAGTTTTCCGGTGGCAAATACCGCATAGAAAAGGAGCTATATGTGGGGTATTAATAAAAAAAACAACAGCGGTTCTTTGACGGTGGAGGCTTGTATCATCTTCCCGGTATTTTTGTGTTTCTTTTTTCTTTTGCTGTTTATGGCTCAAGCCGCCTGTTTACAGATGACTTTGGATCATGCCGTATCCGAAACAGCCAAAGAAATAGCGGCTCATGCCTATCCGCTTTCTTTCCTGAATGAACTGGAAGATGAGAAAAACGTTGCCGGTGAAGCGGAAACAGGCGGGGCGGAAACGCCGGAAGGAAAAATTTTTGGAAATGTTCTCGTGGAAAATGTGAGTGAAGAAGACCTCGATAAGCTTTTTCAAAACCTCCTCAAATCCTTTGCCGACTGCGGAAGAAAGGGTCTGCGTAACTATCTCGTCACATATGAAAACCCGGCCTATTTTATCCTGAGGAATAAAGAAAAGTATGAGTTTACGGCTGAGCTTTTGGAGAAGCATCTGGCTGGAATCAATGTCAAGAAGGAAAACTGGGTGATTAAGCTGGTGGAATTTCCCCAAAGCCAGGTGGAGTTTGAAAAAAAAATTAAAGATATGTCTTCATATGAACCAATAGGGCTGTTCCCCGTGCGTGACTTCAGCCGGGACGACGTCGTAATTCAGTTGGAGTGCCGCTTTACGCTTCCTTTGCCTATTTTTAACGACCGGCCCTTCACCCTGAAACCTACGGCTATTGAGAAAGCATGGTTGCACGGGGGAAATGGGGTTTATACGAACACTAAGGAAAAAAGCCTATTTGAAGATAAAGAAGAAACTGTTTATGTGACTCCGACGGGTGAGAGATACCATCACAAATCCTGCTTTACGTTATACAGGAGCCGTTTAACACCGTTGAGCCTATCCGAAGCCAAGAAATCGTACACTCCTTGCGGCGTATGCTTTAAGAACCCCCAAAAGAATCCTTGAAAAGAGGAGGGTCCCATGGAATATTTAGCAAGTTTATCTGGTGAGCGTTTTAAGATGTTTCAGGAAAAGGATGCGGCAGGTCCTTCTTTGCTGATTCGCATGAGTTCAGCTGAAAAAATCCTGGATTACCAGGTGGAAATGCTGCGGCGCAACCCCAATCCCCGTTATCTTTGTCCGGAAAAGAAACTGAAAGACAATGTCTGGGAGCTTACTTACCGGCCTTCTTGCCCGACGACATTATTGTCGTATTTGCAAAAGACAACGTTACGGAGAAATGAATTGTTAGAGATTTTTGAAAACCTGCTGAAAGCGCTGCTGGAAAGTACAAATTACTTTTTGTATGAACAGTGCTTTTTGTTGGATCTCTCCTTTATCTATATAAATCCGGACACGCTGGACATAATGCTCGTCTATCTACCCCTTGCCCTGGAAGGGGATGTAAACGGGGGATTCCGGAATATGCTCATGAATTTGCTGGATGTAGTGCAAGTTCATGAGCAGGATAAACATTTTATGATCCAAAAACAGATCAAAGAATATCTGGAAAACGACGGATTTTGTTTGACCGGATTAGTCCAATGGATTAAAGAAATTAAGTACGCTGCCGGCTCCTGGAAAAAGGAAAGAACGGTTTTTCCTGAAAAACCGTTCCAATTAGAACCGGTCAAGGAACCGGAGGCAGTTGGACAGAAGCCGCAGGATGAAAGCAGGTTTTTAACACCGGAGATGAAAAGGAAAATACCTATTTTTCTTTTGCTGCAACTCGTCCTTTTACTGATCCTGGTTGCCCTTTCCTGGCTGAAGTTATTTGACGGCCTTTCAGGGTCTTCCAGCCTGGGGTTGTTTCTGATTATAGCCGCCGTCGATGTTCTCTTACTAAGAAAGCTGTTTGCGGGGAATGTTTTGCCCGAAGGCACAAATACGGGTGTGAACGGTCAGAGTGTAACGGGGGAAAAGCTTTTGCCCGATACTGTCGCGCAAGACATCCGGCAGATGCTTCTCAAGGATATTAAAACACAAAAATAATAAAGGTCCTCTGATCCCCTGTTATAGATGGGACAGAGGGCTTTTTCTTTTAGTTTTCTTGTTAAATTTAGAGAAGGGTGCTAAGATGATACTAAGTAAACTAAAATTATGACAATAGTATACACATTATAGATGCAACGAAGGGAGAGAGGCTTGTGCATAAAAAGATCGCGGCTCTTTTGATCCTGATTTGTGTAATAGGGGGCTCCTGTTGGATTTGGAAAGAGTATTTCCAGGCGGATCATGGTCTTATCCAGGCTACGGGAACAATTGAAGCGACTACGGTGGAGCTGAATGCCAAAGCGGCGGGTACGGTCAAAGCGCTTACCGTAAAAGCGGGGGATACGGTTAAAAAGGGCCGGCTGATCGCGGAATTGTCACGTAACGACTTGGCTGCTCAACGGGAAAGGGATGAATTGGGACTTGTCAAGGCGGAAAATAATTTAGCCGACCTGCTTTCAGGGGCCCGCGAGCAGGAGAAGAGGGAAGCTGCTGCGAATGTGAAGATTGCGGCAACTAATCTGACCAGAACCGCTGATGATTTCCACAGGGCGGAAGCGTTGCTGGCCTCGGGAGCAACTTCACAGGTAGATTATGAGAAAGCCCAAGCCGCTATGGAGATTGCCCGGAGCCAGTTAGAGGCGGTTCAAGCCAAGGAGAGCTTGCTGCAGGAGGGGAGCCGGACGGAAGTAATCGAGGCTGCCCGTACGGAAGTAGAAAGGTGCAGGGCCGTCCTCAAAGCCTCGGAAGCTTTGCTGGAGGACTTGAAGGTGGCGTCGCCTTTAGACGGCACGGTAATCAGTAAAAATTATGAAGACGGCGAGTATGTCCAGGCGGGAGCCTCTTTGGTTACGGTAGCCAATCTGAATGATCTTTGGATCAAAGTTTATGTTCCCACAGACGATCTGCCGCGGGTGAAGCTGGGACAGAAGGTGGAATTTACCGTGAGCGGTAGTGCCGACGTTTTTACAGGGGTAGTTGAGGAGATTGCGGCGAAAGGTGAATTTACGCCCAAAACCATCCAGACCAAAAAAGAACGGACCAATGTGGTCTTTGGGGTTAAGATACGCGTACCCTATAGTGAAGGAGTTTTGAAACCGGGAATGCCGGCGGACGTCAGCTTCTTACGGGGGTAAATTCTTACGGGGGTAAATAAGATGATTCAGGCGACAAACTTAAGCAAGTCTTTCAAAAAAGTGCAGGCGGTCAGGAATGTTGCCCTGGATGTGGCAAAAGGCAGCATTTTTGGTCTGGTAGGCCCGGATGGGGCAGGCAAGACGACTTTGATGAGAATGATATGCGGACTTATCGCGCCGGACCGGGGAGAAGTTTTGTTGATGGGATCGCCTCCGGATAAGCTGGACGCGCAGCGGGAAAACCTGGGCTATATGCCGCAGCGTTTCAGCCTGTATGGCGATCTGACCATTATGGAAAATATCAATTTCTTTGGTTCGCTGTATAGTTTGAACCGTAAGCTGATCAGGGAACGGGCAGATGAGATCTTGGAAATTACGAATCTGATCGGTTTTAAAGACAGGTTTGCCGACCAGCTTTCCGGGGGAATGAAACAAAAGCTGGCCCTGACCTGTGCGCTGGTGACCAGGCCCAGCATCCTCGTGTTGGACGAACCGACTTACGGAGTGGACCCGGAATCACGGAAAGAGTTTTGGAAAATCCTTTACCGTTTGAATAAGGAAGGCAGGACCATCTTAGTGTCAACTCCCTATATGGATGAAGCGGAGCTTTGCACCAAGGTGGCCTTTATGGATCAGGGCAGGGTATCGGCGGTGGATTCTCCGGCTGCGCTCAAAACCAAGTTCCCCTATCAGATTTTGGAACTGGAAGCAGAGATCGAGGCCCGGATTTTTCAGGAGATACCGGAAATAGTGGATTATTATTTTTATGGCAACAGGTATCGTTTGGTGGCGGAAAAAAGTCTTGAGATCAAACAAATGATTGAACACCGCCTTGGGGAAAGAAAGGTGGAGTTCCAAGTTCTGCAGGAAATCCCCCCGTCGATGGAGGATGTCTTTGTGTCCCTGGCCGGGAAGGAGGCGGGCTAATGGAGGAAGTTGTTTCCACCCATGATTTAACAAAGGCGTTTGGCAATTTTACCGCTGTAGACCGCTTGAATATCCAGATTAACCGGGGAGAGATTTATGGTTTTCTGGGACCCAACGGGGCGGGGAAATCCACGGCTATCCGGATGCTGTGCGGGATTCTCGAACCCTCTTCCGGTTCGGGGAAGGTCTTGGGGTATGATCTCGTTCGCGAAACGGAAAAGATCAAACAAAGGATCGGTTATATGTCACAAAAATTCAGCTTATATGAAGATCTGACAGTACAAGAGAACTTGAACTTTTATGCCGGGATCTATAATGTGCCGAAAAAGGAGAGGAAAGAGCGCGTCCGGGAAATGATCAGGATGGCTGGTCTTACCGGGAGGGAAAATGAGCTGGCGGCTCCCTTAAGCAGCGGTTGGAAACAGCGTCTGGCTCTGGGTTGCGCCATTATCTCCCGTCCGGCGATTGTCTTTTTGGATGAACCGACCAGCGGGGTAAGTCCCACCAGCCGGCGCAGGTTTTTTAATATTATTCAGGAGTTGGCCCGGCAGGGTACTACGGTGATGGTTACCACCCACTTTATGGATGAGGCGGAAAGGTGTAATAGGGTCGCTTTTATTTCAGCCGGACGCCTTATGGCGATGGATACGCCGGGGAATCTGAAAAGGGAGATCATCAAGGGTTGCCTGGCGGAGCTGGAATTGCCGGAAGCCATGGAAAAGATGACGGATATCGAGAAATTGTCCTATGTGAAGGAATGTACGCTGCATGGAGTTTTACTTCATGTATTACTGGAAGACGAGAGCTTTTTGGAAGATTTGCAAACCTTCACCGGTGTAGAACCCAGAAAAATCACCCCTTCCTTGGAAGATGTTTTTTTGGCTATCGCTAAAATCCGAAAGGCAGGCGAACTGAATGGGTAGGATCATCGCAGTATTGTATAAGGAATTTTTGCAAATGCGCCGGGACCGTATGACTTTGGCACTCGTGTTGATGCTGCCTTTGGTCCAATTGCTGCTGTTTGGGTACGCCATTCAAACCGAGGTCAAACATATTTCCACAGTTGTTTTTGATCAATCCTTAACCGGCGACAGCCGGGATTTGCTAGATTCTTTCAGCGCCTCAGGATATTTTGATGTGATTGCTTCCGCAGGAAGTTATGCGGAAGTGACCCAAATGATTGATAGCGGCAGAGCTAAAGCGGGCATCGTTTTCCCGCCTGATTTTGCCGAAGATGTGCGGCGCGGAGCGCCAGCCCAGGTCCAGGTGCTTGTGGACGCCAGTGATAATATGGTAGCCAACCAGGCCATTGCAGTGGCAAATTCCATTGGACTTCTTAAATCGCAGGAGGCGTTAGCGCAGAAGTATTCGTTAAAAGGACCGTTGTACGATATCCGGGTACGTCCCTGGTATAACCCCGACGGAATAACGGCGTATTTTATGGTCCCGGCCATCCTGGGAATCCTAGTTACCATGACCATGGTGCTGATAACCTCCATGGGCATTGTCAGGGAAAGAGAGCGCGGTACGCTGGAACAGTTGATGGTGACGCCGGTCAAACCCTTAGAGTTGATGCTGGGTAAAATTCTGCCCTATATCGTTTTAGGTTATCTGCAAATTACAGTAGCCCTTCTGGTGGGCAAATTCGTCTTTGGTGTGCCAATCAAAGGGAGCGTCTTGGAATTGTATGTTTTGACCTTGTTTTTCATTACAGCCTCCCTGGGCTTAGGCATCTTGATTTCCAACGTGGCAAAAACCCAGATGCAGGCGATGCAGATGGCTTTCTTTGTTTTCCTGCCCAGTATTATGTTGTCCGGTTTTTTATTCCCGCGGGAAGCTATGCCAAAGGTTATTTATTACATTGGAAATATCATCCCGTTGACTTATTACCTTGATATTATCCGGGGGATCGTGCTAAAAGGCGTGGGAATTGCCTATCTGTGGGGGCAGGTTATCTCGCTTATCGTTTTTTCCCTAGTTCTTTTAACGTTTAGTACGTTAAAATTCAAAAAGAAGATTGCTTAGGAGGGAAGTTCGGATGAAAGAGCGCATTATTGCCGCCTTTGCCGGATTATCCCGGACGAAGGGGTTTTACAAAGTTACGGTAGATGAATTGGCGGTGGAGGCCGGGGTCAGCAAGAGGACGATTTACCGCTATTTCAGGAGCAAAAACGAAATAATCGAGGCGGTAATTGATGATTTTTTGGGTAAAATGGGCCGGGAGGCCGATGCCGCCGCGGCGCTGCGAAATCCTGACGAAATTTTTGCCCATGTCTTGAAAAACTTTTATGAGATAGGGAGAATAATAATAAACCCTTTTGTCCTGGAAGACCTAAGGGTTCATTATCCGCAATACTGGAAGAAGATCGACCGGTTCCGCATGGGTAAGGCTCAAAATGTTATCAAGACGTTTCTTGCTGTCGGGAGCCGGGATTATACAAAGCATATCGATCCCCATATCCTAACGGCTGCGGTGCTGGCAGGCATCCAGGCCGTGTTGAATCCGGAGTTTCTTATGAAAAATGGACTGACCTTTGAAACAGCGGCGGCAGATCTCCTGGAGTTTTTTAAGCATGGTTTTATCAACGAATATAAGGGAGGTGGGGACCCTGAAGCCGATCATAGTAGCTAAAAGCATCAGTAAGAATTATAAAATGGGTGAGGTTACAGTGCGGGCCTTGCGGGAAGTAAGCTTTGAGATGTATGAGAAGGAAATCGTCTGTATTTTAGGACCGAGCGGCTCAGGGAAAAGTACTCTGCTCAATATTGTAGGCGGGATGGATAAAGTAAGCGGCGGGGAAATATATTACAAGGATACGCCTTTTCACGATGCCGATGCGGCAAAGCTTACCGAATACCGCCGCAATGCGGTGGGCTTTGTCTTTCAGTTCTATAATCTTATTCCGAATCTGAAAGCCGCTGAGAATGTCAATCTGGCTGCGGAAATCTCCCGTAACCCCCTTTCGACTGAGGAGATCCTGGCTAAGGTAGGCTTGGCCGAGCGGGCCGGTCATTTTCCGGCGCAGCTTTCCGGTGGTGAGCAGCAGCGGGTAGCTATCGCCAGGGCTGTTGTGAAAAACCCGGAAATCCTGCTTTGCGATGAACCTACCGGGGCTTTGGACAGTCAGACGAGTATTCAGGTTCTTTGGTTACTGAAATTATTTTGCGAACATTATGGTAAAACAGTAATTATTATTACTCATAACACAGCTATCGCCGAAATAGCCAATCGCGTTTTTTATTTGCGCGACGGGTCCTTAGTCGATATCAAGGTAAATAACGAGCCGATTTCCCCAGAGAAGGTGAGCTGGTGATGCTGTGGCGGAAAATGTTCAGAGATCTTTGGGAAAATAAAGGGGCCTATTTTGCTTGTATGGTCATTATTGTCATTGCCTTAACGCTCTTTACTGCGTTTTCTATGGTAGTCGATAATCTTTTCGTATCCCAGGAAAACTTTTACCGGGCCCGGAATTTTGCCGACGGTTTCATTGAAGTTCAGGCTATACCTACAAAACAGGTGGAAAAGCTGCAAAACCTCTCCGGGATCGGGGTCCTCCAAGGCCGGCTGGTTAAAGACGTCAGAGTCCTTCTGCCGGGGCAGGAAGAGAATGTTTATTTGCGCATCGTTTCGTTAGATACCGACAGCGATAAAATTCTCAATGATGTAGAGCTCATGCAAGGCAGCCCTCTTATTGCCGAAGAACTAAATGTTTGGGTCGATAACAAATTTTTTGAAGCTAACCAACTGGAGCTTAACCAGCAGTTAGAGATAATTGTTTCCGGCGCCAAAAAAAATCTGCGGGTGGTTGGCATGGGACGCAGTCCTGAGTTCATCTATGCCTTAAGAACAAGCAGCGACCTTTATCCGAATCCCGAGTTGTTCGGTATCGCTTTTATGCCTGTTACGGCAATGAAAAATCTTTTTGCGGCAGGGGAAAATGTCAATAATCTCGTTTTTACATTAGTTCCGGGAGCCAGCTATGAGGATGTGGAAGATAAGCTGAAGCCTGAATTGATCGGCTATGGGCTGAAAAGCATTTTTCCGCGGAAAGACCAGATCAGCCATCTGCTTCTAAGTCAGGAAATCGAGGGTATTCAATCTTTTGCAACGATGCTGCCCGGGTTGTTTTTGGGTGTTGCAGCCATGATCCTCTATATTACTCTTAAGCGGATGATTGAAAGACAGAGAGGCCAGATTGGAATTCTCAAAGCCTTTGGCTATCATCAGCGTGAAATATTGTTCCACTACCTGTCCTATGCGGTCCTGATCGGAGGCTTGGGCGGGCTGCTGGGTTGTGTAGCCGGGACGATGCTCTCTTACCCTTTTCTTAATATGTATACGCTGTTTTTCAATATGCCCGGTTTGACCGGTAGTATTTCGGTTTCGTATTTTGTTGTCGGGATCGCTTTATCCCTGGCCTTTTCCCTTTTTGCCGGGTATCGTGGTGCAAAAGGGGCCTTGGCGCTGGAACCAGCCGAAGCTATGCGGCCGCTGGCGCCAATAGTGGGCCAAGAGGCGGTGCTGGAAAGATTTACGTTCTTCTGGAATATGCTTACTGTCCAAGGGAAGATTGCCGTGAGAAATCTTTCCCGTCATCCGGGGCGGACGGCTTTTATGTTCCTGGGGATCCTGTTTACCTTTACCTTGCTGAGCTTGCCCTGGACCTTTAAGGATATGACGGATCAGATGCTATTCGATCAGTTTGAAAAGGTGCAGACGTATAATATTAAGATCTCTTTGGCTCTTCCGGCAAGTCAGGAAGGGGTAATAAGGGAACTGTCCGGTTATCCCGGAGTGAAGGCAGTCGAACCGCTGGCTGAAATCCCGGTTACGTTGAAGAATAATTGGCTGAAGAAAGAGGCGGCTGTTATGGGGCTTGCTCAAAACAGCCAATTGTATCATATTATAGACCAGAATGGCCGCGAGGTTTACCCTCCCCGTGAGGGGCTTCTCCTTTCCGAAAGACTGGCCCGGGTATTGAATGTGGACGTAGGAAGCAAGCTGAAATTAACCAGCCCTTTGCTGAAGGATACTGATCGTGATAAAGAGGTCATTGTCGCCGGGGTTGTTCCCCAATACCTGGGCATGAATGGCTTTATGGAGATAGGAGAATTACAGGAACTACTGGGGCAAGGAAGTATGATAACCTCCGCTATTTTAGATATGGATCCGGAAAAAGTACCTTTATTACAGGAGCAATACAGGAATTCAACCGTAATTAATGGAATTGATGATACAGCCCAAATGTTAAGCCAATATGCAAGCATGATGGGCGCTTTGAATGCGTCTATGGTCGTGATGATAATTTTTGGGATGATAACGGGTTTCGCCATTATTTACAATGCTTCTTTGGTCAGTCTTTCGGAGAGAAGCCGGGATCTGGCCACTATGCTGGTCCTGGGAATGACGGCGGGAGAGGTTCTTACAGTAGTAACCTTCGAGCAATGGTTTCTCAGCGTTTTTGCGATGCTGACAGGGATCCCCCTGACCAAGCTTCTCTTAATGGGTATGTCCCAGTCCTTCAATACGGATATTTATAGTATACCGACCCAAGTCAGCAGCATTTCTTTTATAATTGCTTTTATTTTTACCGTTGTATCCATCTGGGTGGCCCAGCGTATTGCCGCTAAAAAAATCAGGGAGCTAGACCTTGCTGCTGTTCTGAAAGATATCGAATGAAACTTGGAAAAAGGGGGGGATAGAGATGAAAAAGAAATATAGAGTAATTTTGGGCGGGGCAGCCGCGCTGATCGTAATTGCGGTTTTTGTTTTTCAGGGTCTTCAAGCCTTGGAAGTAAAAACGCTGCGGGTGGAGCCCCAGGTTATTGCCAAGACCTTCAAGGAAGAGGGAGTCGTGGTCACAACCCAGGATACTCTTGTCTATGCTGCGGTGGCAGGCAAAATAATTGATATACCGGTGCGGGAAGGTCAATCGGTCCGGCAGGGTGAGCTGTTGGTGGCTTTGGACACGCAGCCCCTTGACTATCAACTGGAAGAATTAACGGGGCAGCTTCGCAGCTTGCAAGCCCAGCAGGAATTAGAAGCGGCTGTTATAGCGCCGGATAAGCTCCAGCAGCTTTATGAAGCGGGCGCTATCAGCCGCAAGGAATATGAGGACGCGAAACGTAAAATTGAATCCGACTATTATCCGGGGCAAATCGCCGCCCTCAACGCGCAAATAAAAGCGGTGCAGTATCAAATCGACCAGAGCAGCGTCAAAGCCGCCCACGCCGGGGTCATTTCTCAGTTGGACGTCAAGGAGGGGATGGTTATAACCCCCGGAACGTTTTTGATGAATCTTTTCAGCGAGGATTCCTTTCAGGTGGAAGCGTATGTTTTGACTGAAGATGTGGCTAGAATGAGTGTGGGGCAGGAAGTTGAATTGATCCAGGACAATAAGGCGGAGGATCTATCATTTACGGGCATGATCGAGAGTATTGCCCCCTCAGCGGTAGAAAAGGTATCCGCCTTGGGCCTTAAGGAGCAGCGGGTCAAAATATTGATTAAGCCGCTAATACCTGAAAAACTGCAGCTTAAACCGGGCTTTGCCCTCGATATTAACTTTACGGTCGACCGGCAGGAAGACCAACTGGTTGTGCCTAAGACTGTTTTATTTCCCTATCAGGACGGGGAAGGGGTTTGGGTCATAGACGGTAGCAAAGCCAAAGTCAGAGCCGTAAAAAGAGGTTTTGAGAATGACAAAGAAGCCGCTATTACGGAAGGGTTGCAAAGCGGGGATAGGGTTATTCTCAACCCGCAGTTGGCAGGTCTTAAAGAAGGGGCTAAAGTCATTCCTGTGGAATAAATTATTGACAATTTGCTAAATTACCTTTATTATGAATTATAATTTAATATTCAGGGGAGCTGGATCAGTCCGGCTGAGAAGGAGTTAGCAAAGACACTCTAAACCCTTTTACCTGATCTGGATAATGCCAGCGTAGGAAGACGAATTGTTTTTCATTGATTGCTCCGCTGCATCATCCCGATGCAGCATTTTTAATTTTGGAAGGAGAACAAAAATGAAAAAAATGTCTACAAAAATGATTACAGAAGCGGGAGTGTTATTGGCCTTAGCACTCATTTTGCATGCGATCAAAATTTATCAGGCCCCTTATGGCGGTTCAATCACCGCCGGAAGCATGGTTCCGATCCTGCTTTTTGCTATCCGGTGGGGCATGGGACCGGGAATACTTGTCGGAAGTATTTTTGGCGTGCTTCAATTATTGTTAGGGCCTGTTCCCTTTGGGGGTTTAACTTTTGGGTCCGTTATTCTTTCCCTTTTCTTAGATTATGTTGTAGCCTTTGGTTTTTTGGGAGTGGCGGGTTTATTCAGAAAAAGTATGAAAGCCATTTTTACCGGTATTTTTTTAGGAGTCTTGGGAAGACTGGCTTCACATTATGTTTCCGGGGTTGTGATTTGGGGTTCCTTCGCCCCGGAAGGAATGAATGCATGGTTGTATTCACTCCTCTACAATGGGGCTTATTTATTGCCGGAGCTGCTCATATCCCTGGTCCTTTTCTCGCTGCTCTACTGGCCGTTAAAAAAGCATCTCACAGGGCAGCAGGACAGTTTCTAGCCTGACCGACGCCTGATGCCTAACTTTTGAAATACTTTTGAAATACTGTGAGCGGACCCGCTTATTTGTAATATTGCAGATGTTCTCTGAACGTTTTTATCAGTTCCTCTGATTCATCAATAAAATATGGCCTTGCAATATTGCCATCTGTATCCCAATCACAGCCATCCCACCAGATCGCCGCTTTTATCCGTGGATATTTATACATATTAGAAAACATTTCGTTGACCCATTCTCCTTTGTTTCCGCCTACACTGCTGGAGGAGAATTCGGTAATCATCAGCGGTTTTTCGGATATACGTTCCATTCTTTGATATAACGGGTCATAGATCTCCGTAAAGCTTCTCCAAACCTCACCCTGATAGTAAGTGCCTGTATTATAGCCGGTTAGACCGACTATATCAACATATTCGTCACCCGGATAATACACTATTTCGTTGTTCCATTTGAAATCCGGAAAAGATTTTTCATTCGGGTTCCAGACCCAGATCACATTATCGGCTCTAGCGTCTTCAAATATCTTATAAACATATTTATATAGTTCTTTGTATAATTCGGCGTCTTTTGCCGTATGATACCCGGAATACTCACACCAGTCCCCGTTCATTTCGTTACAAAGCCTAAAGAGGACCGGATGACCGAAATCTGCGGTTTCTGCTGCAAACGATTCCAGAAACGCGTCGTATTTTCCATCAAGTATGTCATAGACCATATTTCCTTCTCCCGTATCCTGAGCAGTAGTTTGCAGCGTTAATTCTACAGTTTTCCCGTTATCATAGGCGCTTTGCAGTGTTTTCTTTACATAATCGCGGGGGAATATTTTATGGACATGTTTATAAACCAGCATAAATTTGAAATCGTAATTTAATTTCGCCTCTAATTCTTTCAGCCCGTCAAAAGCCTGCGGTGCGGAATATTCAAATATACCCCAGGAAAGACTGCTGTCAGCTGAGAAGTGTTTTTCATAAAACTCTTTGGTTTCGGCGTTCCATAATTTATTGACTGTTTGCTTAAATTTTGGAGAGGCGGGGCTTACTGAAGGCGTAAAGGTAGAGAAACCTTCGATTAGGTCCATATATCCGCCGTATAGATCAAAGGGCAGGTCGGATTTGATAAAAAACGTATAGACACAGTCCTTTTCTATAATATCGATAGAAGCATAGTAATTTTTGTCGTTTGCCACTTGAGATAGTTTTTTTCGCGACCACTCATTTATCTCGGCTGGGCAACCGTTGATCTCCACGCTTTTATGGAAATGATTCTTATGGTCGTTTGTATTTTCCAAAAATCTATTTGAATAAGAAATATACGTATTAGCATTAAGCCCTGATAACGGCTGCTTGTAGATTTCCATTCTCCGATGCTTGTCTTCAAGCGCAATTCGGATATTTGTAGAACCGGCGTCCACTATTTTCATTTCCGCCGGGAGAACGAGAGAGTAACCGTCCACGTTGTTTACAAGCTGTAATTTTGAGTTATTCAAGCTGCTGACAATAACGCCGTCGTCGATAACTTCATAGATATCATTACCTGGTACGAACGGGCCGCTGTCTGATGACTCCAAGGGCTGGGATGCGCTTACTCCCGGACATAGTATCAGTGAAAAAATACTCCCCCATATGATAAGAATCTTCCGTACTTTTCTTTTCAGTATCATCCTGTTTTGCCTGTTGCCTTTCGTATTATTTTAATTAATGGATCATTTTCATTTTACATTTTAAAAATGGAAAAGCCAACCCATTAGCGGTTGTTAAATGCTAACAAGATTTGGCAGGACCAATGATTTTTAATTTTATCAAACTAGTCATGGCCGACTCGTTTTGACCATGCGGTTCATCCTGAAATAGAGCAGGAGGGCGGCAAGTTCCGCAACGACGGCAAAAGCCATGATCATCCCGATTTGATTCCGACCGTATAACCAGCCCATGAGCGCCGACCCGCCGAACAGAGCCAGTCCGTAAGCCGTATTGAAAACGCCGTAGCTGGTCCCCCGTTTATTGAACGGCGTAATATCGGCGATGGCCGAACGCATGATGGTTTCGTGCGTCCCCATTATGATGCCGAATACGGCCATTCCCGCAGCAATTAAGGGGATTGAGTTGCTCAGGGTCAAAAACGGCAGCGGCATCGTGATGAATGGGATCGCCACCAGCACGAGCAGCCCTCCGGTTTTCATGCCGGTTTTTGCTTTGAGACGGTCGTACGCTTTCCCGACCAGCAGGGCCGTCACGGCGTCCATGATCATGGCGACGGAGTACAGCAGCGTGATGTTTCCGTCGGACATAAGGCCCTTGTCCTTCAGGTGATAGCCTGCCGTGCTGAAGTTGACGAATCCCAATGCGCAAAAGAACGTAAACCCCGTATAGAGCCAGAAGATCGGTTTCAGCCGCTCCGTTTGGAATTCCTTTTTGCTCACGGCGGGGATTAGTTCATCCCTTTTTACCCGGCGGTAGGCGTAGGTCAAAAAGAGCATAAGGATAATAACCGCAACAAACAGCCCCTGATAACCTGTCTGGTACTGGACAATCCCATTTTTCCCGGTAAAATAAAATATTGCGGTGAAAATCAGCGGGCCGGCAAAAGCGCCGATCTGATCCAGCGCTTCCTGAAGGCCGAATGCAAACCCAACGCCGACCTGATTTTCCGAAACCCTGGACAAAACCGTGTCTTTGGCCGGATTGCGCAGCGCTTTTCCGATGCGTTCCATGAGGATCAGGCAAACGAGGATGTTCCAGTTCATCGTGAATCCCATGAGCGGCACAACCAGCAGCATTCCGTACCCGGCAAACATGAACGCCCAATATTTGCCGCTCTTGTCTGACAGCACACCGGCAATCAACCGGAGAAAATATCCGAGGAATTCTCCGATCCCAAAGACCAGCCCGACCTTGGCTGCGCTGACTCCCAGAAGATTGAGGTATTGGCTGTTCACGCTGCGGGCGGATTCGTAGACCACATCCCCGAGCAGACTGATGATTCCGAACAGAAGAATGACAGTTATGGCCGGCGAAAATCTCTTTTTGGATTTTGCGTTCATGATACGCCCCTTTTCTATCTTCTTATCGGTTTTTCTTATCAATTGCGTTATCCTGTCAGCTTTGTCCGCGCCAAACCGGCGAGCAGAAAACCGAGCCAGACACCTATGAAGCAAACGATAACGCTTGATGTGGCATATGAAATTCCGATAAGGTGTTTGCCGTTTTTAAGCAGAGTAAAAGTTTCTAACGAAAATGTGGAGAAGGTTGTAAAACCGCCGCATAATCCTGTGGTGATAAACAACGACACATTTGGGCTGGTTTTGTTTTTCGTTAATTCGGATACAAACCCGATGACTAATGCGCCAAGTAAGTTGATGAGCATAGTCATCAATGGGTATTCAGTGGTTATAGGCAGTTTCCCAAGTCCGTATCGACCAACAGAACCTATAAACCCGCCAATTCCTACGAGAAGAATAGCTTGCATAACAGTACCTCCAGAAATAAAAAAGCTGATACTACCTCCGCGAATGCAGAAGTCATCAGCTTGTCGGCGTTTTAGGCAATAGCCAGGGGAGAACTTCATTCCCTCAAAAGAGCATAGCATATTCAGGCACGTTTTTCAATCGAAATTTTAGAAGTGACGGCGAGTTTATCGTCCGATGAGTTTTAACGCACCTCTGTTTTATGAGCTGGATTTACTGGCAGACGGGATAAAAACGGTTACTTTCAGGAGCAAGCCAATCGCTGTATGGTTGGCTGCATTGTATTTATATGGTAACCTATATACTGGTAACTGGCATAAAGAAAAAATATTACCGGACAAAGCTGATAGGTAAAAAGTCTAATGGTATGAAGTCAA
>DHRG01000020.1 GCA_002408285.1 Peptococcaceae bacterium UBA5318
GTCAGCCTCCTACCCGATTACTAGGCGCCGTATTTTTTTCGGTATTGCTTTCGCTTCCGTACATATGTTGACAAGGCCATTCCTAGTGATTTTGCAGCATCACGGACATTATTGTGCTTTTCGTAGGCTTTGTTCAATAAATCATATTCAATCCTGCACAGAACTTCAGTTATATCAATCTGATCATTATAATACAAAGGACTTATATCGTTCGCAGGCAAAATTGATAATTCACTTGCCGTAATCAAATTGTTCTTGTTTAATAAGACCGCGCGTTCAATAACATTTTTCAGTTCTCTGATATTACCGGGCCAAGAATATGACAAAAGGACATTCTTAGCATCTACGGAAAGCTTTTTATTATAGGAATACTTAGTATTTAATTCTGTCAGAAAATGTTCCGTCAAAGGAATGATGTCATCGATACGGTTTCTTAAAGGGGGTATATTGATTGGCAAAACATTAAGTCTGTAATACAAGTCTTCGCGGAATGCCCCTTTTTTTACCATCTCCCACAGGTTCTTATTTGTCGCGGCAATAATGCGAACATCAATTTTAATTGGGTTTACGCTTCCTATACGAACTATTTGCTTTTCCTGAAGGGCTCTTAAAAGTTTAACTTGTATATTTAGCGGAACGTCGGCTATTTCATCTAAGAAAACAGTTCCATGATTAGCAGCTTCAAACAGTCCGATTTTCCCCCTGCTATCAGCGCTGGTAAAAGAACCTTTTTCATAGCCGAACAATTCGGACTCGACTAAATTATCTGGAATGGCGCCACAATTGATGGCAATAAAACGTTCGTGTTTTCTATTGGAATTGCGATATATGTATTTGGCAAATTCATCCTTACCAACTCCGGTTTCTCCTAATAGTAAGACTGTTGTATTGGTTTCGCTTAAGCGATCTATGGCTAACAATAAATCCAACAATTTCTTATCGCAGGCGATTATTTCTGGATATTCAAGAAGATGCTTTTTTAGGTTTTCAATTTCAATTTGATCTTTTTCAATAAACTCCTTATTTTTAATTGATAAATTCTTAAGCTCTTCTAATTCTGTAACGTCGCGGGTATTGGTGATAATCATTAATAGTTTACCGTCATCCCCTAACATAGGGTTGCATGTAACAAGCACCAATTTGCCATTATTAATTCTCTGTTCAAATGTAATTGGCTGGTTATTATTTTCAATAACTAGTAACGCCCCGGATTTGTTAACATAACCCTTTTTTATAAGATCCGCGACGTTCATATTTTTAAGCATCTCCCTGGAAAAACCGGTGATGTTTTCGTAGCTTTTATTCACTTTTAAGGTATTAGCCTTTGCGTCCGTTATATATAAGCCATCAGCAGAATGATCAAGGATTTTGTCATAAATATTACAGAGTTGCGACGTTTTACGGAGTTGTTCAATCAACAAGTTATAATTTTCACAGTTTGAGTTGTAGAAATCCTTAATAATTTTTTCAGTATCGTTGGCCACGGCAAAATTTATATCTTCCATTAATACACCTCCTGTTCAGCCGGTTCACTTGGAAATAGTGGAAACCATTTATCCTTTCTGTTATTTTATATATCTTTCTCAAACGCAAAACGCGGCATACAGCGGAACTGTTTTTTTGCCGTCCGCAAAGCCAAAATTCTTAGTGGACAGCTTGATCGCATATTCCGGCTTGTGCGTGAGCGCGCCCTGGTTCAGGCACACCCGCTGCACCTTGTGGACCCGGCCGCAATCGGTTAACCAGGGGATATCACCTCACACAGTAAGCATACCCCTCCTTAACAGAAAATACGACAATATTTTGGATCGGCATAACACTTTTTACAGTGAAAATTTTAAGCCTCGGAACGGAAGCGCTCTGTACGGTAAAATATAAGCATCCCAGCTCGTAGAAGATAAAGGAATCCGCAAAAATATATTGAATTAAATATATTGAATTATTAGATAAAAGAGCAGGCCCATAATACCAATAAGAATTAGGGGGATATGCGGAAGCCATGCCAAATGTAAGCGAGAAACTCAAGAATTTTACGGATTCTGTAATCAGACGAATGACCAGGATCGCCAATGCCTATGGGGCGGTAAACCTTTCTCAGGGTTTTCCTGACTTTGCACCTCCTGTGGAATTACGGGAGGCTTTAGCCGAGGCAGCCCTGAAGGGACCGCACCAGTATGCGGTTACCTGGGGAGCCGCAAACTTTCGGGAAGCCTTGGCGCAAAAACAATCCAGGTTCATGGGACTGACCATTGACCCGGAAACACAGATTGTCGTGACCTGCGGGAGCACCGAGGCCATGATGGCGGCCATGCTGACCGTTTGTAATCCCGGAGATAAGGTGATCGTTTTTTCCCCGTTTTATGAGAATTATGCGGCGGATGCGATCCTTTCGGGGGCTGAACCCATCTATGTAGCCCTGCGTCCGCCTAAATTTGAATTTGAGAGAGATGAACTGGAAGCCGCTTTTAAGAAGAACCCCAAAGCGCTCATTATCTGTAATCCTTCCAACCCCACAGGCAAAGTGTTTACCCTCGGGGAGCTTACGGTAATTGCTGAACTGGCCGAAAAATATGATACCTTTGTGATTACCGACGAGGTTTATGAACACATTGTGTATGAGCCTTATAAGCATATTTATTTTGCGTCTTTACCGGGCATGGCGGCCAGGACCATTTCCTGCAGTTCTCTTTCCAAGACGTACTCCATTACCGGGTGGAGGCTGGGATACTCGATTGCGCCCCCTGCCATCACCGAGGGTTTGCGCAAGGTCCATGATTTTCTTACCGTGGGAGCCGCCGCGCCTTTACAGGAGGCGGCGGTTACCGCCTTACATCTGCCGGACGGATATTATGGCAATTTGAGGGATTTATACACCGAAAAAAGGGATTTTTTCCTAAAGGGACTTCAAAAACTCAACCTGAAATATACTGTCCCCCAGGGAGCCTATTATGTTCTTGTTGACATATCGGAGTTCAGCAGTACAAATGACCTTGACTTTTGTGAATGGATGGCTCAGGAGGTCGGGGTAGCGGCCGTTCCCGGATCAAGCTTTTTCAGGGAAGATATCAATTACCTGGTCCGGTTGCATTTTGCCAAAAAAACCGAAACCTTGCAGAAGGCCTTGCGGCAACTGGAGCTCCTACGGGAAAAAGCTAAAAATTACAGATGACTTTTACAATTAAGATGAGGTTAGAGCGGCTAAGGGCGGAAAGTTCAAAAGCCGAAATCCATATCGCTGGAAAAAACGTTACACTGGTTTCGGCCATGCTTTTTTCCATAATACATGGCTTTGTCGGCTTTATCAATTAAGTTCCTGACGTCTGGCGCATCGGTAGGGTAAGTTGCTAATCCAATGGTAATAGTAACGGGGATTTGATTAGTATTTTTGTAAAGTTCGGATGAGGTTTCTACAGCCAATCGAATATTCTCCGCTATTTGATAACAATCCTGAGGACTGTAGTTCTCCAGTAAAACAACAAATTCCTCGCCCCCATAGCGAAAAACCATGTTATTGTTAGGCGCTTGCCTTTTGATAATTTGACCGATTTCTTTTAAGATGATATCGCCGGTGATATGACCATACGTATCGTTAATGGACTTGAATTTATCAATGTCGCAAAATAGTACCGTAAAAGTTTTAACGTGGTCGCTTTGCCGATTAAAATACTCATAAAAATATCTATGGTTATATAAGGAAGTGAGTCCATCCACATAAGCCAGTTTATGCAGCATTTCTTTTTCCTTCTCGGCTTCAACGGTTCGTCGTAAAAATGAATCCTGAAACTCTACATAATTATCAAAAGCTATTAGTATAAACCCCAGACAAAAATCAAAAATTCCGTAGTTGCTCAGGCGGACAATATCCAGCCTTGCTGTGATAAGCGTCATCAGATCATAACAAATACCCAAAAACAGCAGTGTGCTTGCCACCAAAAATGTCTTTGCTTCATAATTTTTTCGTACATTGACCAAACTAGTATACAGCCAGCCTAATAAATTCAGCAAGGCGATGATATTGACCTTGTTCGTTACATTATGGGTATCCTTGGCCAGGATCGTAATAACAATCACCGGCAGCAGCAAAAGCCCGGCATAAAGATTGATCTTCAGATGATATTTCTTATAAAGGGCGGTAGAAGTTACAAAAATGGCGAAGAATAAAGAAACATATTGCAGTTTTTTGAATACGGCGATCGAAAAGGGCAGATTGTAGATGGTCGTATAGTTTAACATGTATATTATGACCAGAAAAGTAGCCAATAGATAATAAATAGAGTCCTGATTAAAGCGCCTGGAGATGAATAAGAGGATTAAAAAAGACAGTGACGAGAAAATAAACAGATTTAAAATCAGGGAAAAGCTGCTGATAAACGCCAGGTTTATCCAATCAAATATTTTATACCCTGCCGCAGGAGAGGCGATAAGGATAGGAAATCTGGATTTCCCGATCTTATAGGACGGATAAATTTTAAATTCCAGAACGTTTGCATCCTGGAGCAAATCTTTGCTGATAGTAAAGGTATGGAGGGAATTCCAGACGTAACTCCTCATACGGTCGGAATCGCCAACGGAACCGATGATCTGGCCGTTGAAAAAAACCTCATAGCTGCTTCCGCAGATTTGGTAAAGAATAATTTTATAATAATCGCTCTGTAATCTGTTAAATTCCTCACGGGACACAGTAGTTGTAAAACTATAGACATCTAAAATATCTTTCGTTAGATACCGGATATGGAAGTCGTCTTTTTCACCGTTTAATGTATAATCGGAAAGAACAATAAACTGTTCGCTATTCTCCCCGAACAGTTGATAACTATGGCTGATACTGACAATGACCAGGAAGATGGTTATAATACTGACTACTGAAAAAATATAAAAGCTGTTCTTTTTCATTGATAGACCCCCAACCGTTCCGAAGGTTGATAAGTACTAAAAGAGCAGCCGGTATATTAAAGATATTGGCTGCTCTTTCCTTCAACGACAATATTCATAGCGGCAGCCTGGCAATCATAACCTTCGCTAGTTTGCCTGGTCAATATTTTCTATATTTCGACAATAATACAGAAATTCCTGCATGTAATTCATCCGCCTGCTTATTAATGGGATATAAATAAAAATTATATGGAAGAACGTTATAAAATATAGTGCAATATAACGAAATATAGCACAATAAAATATTTTATATATAGGTAACATATGTTACGTCTTTCAATACTCTTTTTTAGATACAATTATCGTGAAAAATAAAGCAACTTAGTAAAGAAAAGGAGGAAAGAAAAGATGAGCATGTTCTGTAACCAGTGTCAGGAAACCGCCAAAGGTGTAAGCTGTACCGTCAAAGGCGTTTGTGGTAAGGATGATATAACGTCTAATTTACAGGATCTTCTGATCTATACCCTCAAAGGGATATCGGTTATTGCATTGAAGGCCAGAGAAAAAGGGATCGCCCTGACGGAAACCGACTGTTTTGTTATGGATAGCCTGTTTGCCACCATCACCAATGTTAATTTTGATAAAAATTTCTTTACGGCGCAGATCAAAAAAGCGCTGGCTTTACGCAACGGCCTGAAAAAAGCGGCCGAGTCGGCTGGAGTCGTTTTTGAAAATCCCCATGATTCTGTAAACTGGTTTGCTGAAACCGCGGAGGATTTTGAGAAAAAAGCTGCCGCCGTCGGTCTGCTCTCTATCGCCAATGAGGATATCCGGTCATTACGGCAGTTGATTATTCTTGGCGTGAAAGGGATGGCCGCGTATGCCAAACATGCCTATGTCCTGGATCATCAGGATGAGAAAATCTTTTGGTTCATGCAAAAAGCCCTGGCGGCTACGACAGATGACGCCCTGACAGTGGATGATCTCGTCGCCCTGGTCATGGAATGCGGCAAATATGGCGTGGATGTCATGGCCCTCTTAGATAAGGCGAATACAAACGCCTACGGTAATCCCGAAATCACCACTGTAGAATTAGGGGTTCGGAACAATCCCGGTATTTTGATTAGCGGCCATGATTTAAAGGACCTGGAAGAATTATTGATCCAGACGCAAAATACCGGAGTAGATGTCTATACCCACGGTGAAATGCTGCCGGCCCATTACTATCCGGCCTTTAAAAAATATCCAAACTTTGCGGGTAATTATGGCAACGCTTGGTACAAGCAGGACAAAGAATTTGAAGCCTTTAACGGACCTATTCTCATGACCACCAACTGCCTGATTCCTCCCAAAGAAAGCTACAAAGACCGGGTTTACACGACCGGCGTTGTAGCTTATGAGGGGCTCCGGCACATCATGGATGCGGAAAAAGGAAAGGCTAAAGATTTCTCTCCTATTATTCAACAAGCCCAAAAATGCCCGCCCCCGGTAGAACTGGAAAAAGGCCGGATCGTAGGAGGCTTTGCCCACAATACCATAAGCGCCCTGGCCGATAAGGTTATTGAGGCCGTCAAATCCGGCGCTATCAAGAAGTTTGTGGTTATGGCCGGTTGTGACGGAAGGATGAAGTCGAGGGAATACTACCGGGAATTTGCCCAAGGGCTGCCCAAGGACACCGTCATTCTGACAGCGGGCTGTGCAAAATATCAATATAACAAGCTGGACCTTGGAGATATCGGGGGCATCCCCAGAGTGCTGGATGCGGGGCAATGCAATGATTCCTATTCGTTGGCCGTAACGGCCCTGGCTCTCAAAGACGCCTTTAACCTGCAAGACATCAATGAGCTGCCTATTGTTTACAACATCGCCTGGTATGAACAAAAGGCCGTGACTGTGCTGCTGGCGCTTTTGTACCTGGGAGTAAAAAATATTCGTTTAGGGCCCACGCTGCCCGGCTTTCTCTCTCCCAATGTGGCTAAGGTCATCATTGATACCTTTGGCTTAGCGGGGATTTCGACAGCAGAACGGGATCTTGCCGCCATGATCGGCGGTAACTAAAACTTACGCCGTTCATATGAAAAATGGGCGCAGTAGCCGCCCATTTTTTGATGTAATTTTTTGGAATTATGTAGCCTAGAACATCAGCTATGCCAAGCCGTCACAGTAAGGTGGCGGCACCTCACGAACAAAAAACAGCGACTTGGGATACATAAATACCTCACTTTTAGGAGTACAGCGGCTTTGACTTGTGATTTCAAAACCGCTGTTTGGCTATAAATTTCGGTAATATGCTTAATCAAATCCATCCCCATTTCTTTTTTGTGGCCGATAAAAACCTCTAATCTATTCTTACGGTACTCTTTTGGACTGACTCGATATACAGATTTAAATGCCCTGCTGAACGCTTCGGGTGAATCAAATCCACAATCAAGAGCGATATCAATAATTTTTCTGTTGCTATACAGTAGTTGACTTGCCCCATTAAATAAACGGCGTTTTTGAACGTAATTTCCAATGCTTTCTCCAAGCAGAGCCTGGAACATGCGGGTAAAATGATAGTAGGAATATCCAGCCTCTTTTGCAACATCCATTACCCGAATATTCTCGTTAAGATGATTTTCTATATAGATAATTGCACGTTAATTTCCTCCCATGCTTTATTCCCGTCATAAGTTTCAAACAGTATCGCCGCACCTGATTTATCCGCAAGCATTAGATTGATATTGTACGCTATCGGCATGTCCATTAACAATTTTAGAGCATCGGAAACATTTGCACAATTTTCTAGTAAAGAACGAAACTTAATGCTAAATCAAAAACACTTTAGTTTCATGATATTTTCTGCTGTGTTTTTCCGGGTGTAACCGTATACATTTACTATCTGTTGGCTGTCTATCTCATTGTTTCGGTGTTGGGTACTTGCTTCCTTATGGACACTGCCCATTAGACGCCGGTCGGTATCAAGGGCTTATAGCCCTGAGCAAACCACCCGTTTTACGGGTGGTCGTGATTTTCACTGGACTTGCTTGGCAAAGTAGTTTAACATAAAAAATAAAGGATACTTTTGTGGTAAATTGATTCCTAATCTTGTTCAGGAATTAGAAAAAGGAATTAGAAGCAGGAGTTAGAAATATGAAAAGAGACGGTCATACCCATTCCCATTTTTGTCAGCACGCTTCAGGAGAAGAAACCGAAGAATTTATACTAAGGGCTATTGAACAGGGCTTTGAGGTCTATTCAGTGACCGAGCATTTGCCTTTCCCGGAGAATTATTTGGAAGCTCTTCCCCTCGAACGGGAATTCATTGATTCGCTGAAAATAAAGGATAACGACTTTGACGCTTATATTAGGGAAATTGAGCGGTTGAAAAAAAAATACCGGGATAAGGTACATATACTAATTGGGGCCGAAATTGATTTTTTGCCCGCTCATCTGGACTTTTCACGGGATTACCTGAAGGAGTACGGCCCCTATCTCGAGGATGCTCTGCTTTCGGTTCATATGATTTATGGAACCGGAGGGCCGCGCTGTATTGACCATAATCCTGCTGATTTTACCGAGGGGTTATTAGATTACTACTCCACTTATGAAAACGTGCAGTTGGAATATTACCGCATGGTACAAGAAGCCCTGGCGGCTGATATGGGCCCCTGTAAGCCTAAAAGGATCGGTCATTTGACCCTGTGCAACAAATTTCAGCACTATTTCAATCAGGCCGGGATCATTGGCGAACCGGTGAAGGAAGCCATCTTAAATGTCCTGGGACAGATCAAGGAGAAGGGATATGAGCTGGATGTCAACGCGGCGGGCCTTTTTAAAGAATTCTGCCGCGAGATATATCCTTCCCCTTGGATCATTAAAACCGCCGGAGAAATGAAGATCCCCCTGGTCTATGGTTCCGACGCCCATGCTGTGGAGCATATCGGCAGGGGGTATGATATCTGTAAAGCTTTGGTTTGCGGCTCTAAAACCTAAAGGAGGAGGTTATTATATGATTGAAATAAAAAAGAACATCTATTGGGTGGGAATTAAAGACTGGGAGCTTCGGAAATTTCATGGGGATGAGTTTACTACTGAGCTGGGGTCTACCTATAATTCCTATCTCATCAAGGATCAAAAGACCGTTTTAGTGGATACGGCCTGGGACCCTTTCAAGGAAGAATATGTGGCGCATCTGGAAAAGACCGTAGGACTCCAAAATATTGACTATATCGTAATCAACCACTCGGAGGTGGACCATTCCGGCAGCTTGCCCCTTTTGATGTCCAAGATCCCGGCAACGACGCCCATTTATTGTACGCAAAACGGGGCCAAGATGTTGAAGAAGCACTACCATCAGGATTGGAACTTCCAGGTGGTCAAAACGGGCGATACCCTGGCTACAGGAGAGTACGAACTGCTCTTTATTGAAGCCCCTATGCTGCACTGGCCTGATTCCATGTTCACTTATGTCAAAGGCGCGGCGACACTCCTTTCCAACGATGGCTTTGGCCAGCATTATGCGACCTCGGCTATGTTCAACGATGAAGTGGAGCCCTGTGAACTTTATGAACAAGCGCTCATCTACTATGCCAATATTTTAACGCCTTTCAGCAGAATGGCCCGCCAAAAGATCGACCAGTTCAGAAGCCTCAACCTGCCTTTGGAGATGATCGCGCCCAGCCATGGCGTGATCTGGCGGGAAAACCCCCTGCAAATTGTGGACAAGTATTATGAATGGGCGGATGATTATCAGGAGGATTTTGTCGCTATTGTCTATGATACCATGTGGAAAGGTACGAAAAAAATGGCTGACGCCATTGCCAGTGGCCTTAGAAAGCAAGGAACCGATTACAAGCTGCTTAATTCAGCTAAAACGGACCATACCCTGATAATGGCCGAGATTTTTAAAGCGAAAGCCTTATTGCTCGGGAGTCCTACTGTCAATAACGGTATCCTGGCTTCTGTAGCGGCTGCGATGGACAGAGTCAAAGGGCTGAAGTTTAAAAATAAAACGGGCGCCGCTTTCGGTACTTACGGCTGGAGCGGTGAATCCGTCAAAATACTGACCCGGCTCCTGGAAGAAGCGGGGATACAAGTGGTCCACGAGGGCCTCCGTTTTCAGTATAATCCCACAGAGGAAGAACTCCGTCAATGCCGGGAATTTGGTGAAACATTTGCTCAAAAGATCGGCAAATAGCCGGTATTCTTACCCAAAAGGAGGAGATAGCAATGGCTAAAAAGCTGTGCCTGTTGATGGCGCTATGTTTGTTATTAACCCTTACCCCTTACGGATCTGCACCGGCGGCGGCCAGCGATTATTCGGTTGTTGATCCGGCAGTGCTTTTAAGCGATAATGTGATCGACCGGCATGCGAGCTGCTATATTCGCTTCAAGGCAGGGCGAACATTACTTGGAGGACGCGATACGATAACTGTCAGATTTCCCGAAGCCTTTCAAATAGACACCATACGTCCAGTCAATGTGTCTGTGAATAACCGTGATGTTTCCGGCCTGGATTATTCCGGTCATCTCCTGTCGGTGCTCATACCTGATTCGTTGAACGTTTTGACTGGGGATATAGTAGAACTTGGTATCGCCAGCGCCGTATTCCAAAATCCACGGGAGGCAGGCTCGTACCAGTTTAACCTGAAAACATCCGGCGATACTTCGGAAGTGGCGACCTCTTCTTTTTCCATTACGGATTACGAATATGCCAATGGGGTGAGTAAACCAACGGCGCTGGTCAGTACTGCGGCGGAAGGAGTCAGCCCCGCCTATAGGGTGACGTTTAAAACATCCGTCAATGGCCGGCTGCCTGAAGGGAGCAAGATTTACCTGACCTTTCCCGCCGGTGCGACTATGCCCACTTACATAGAAGGACGTTATGTGACCGTTAATAATTATCCGCTGACAGGACAGACCATTTTGGTGGACGGCAGAAAAATTACTCTGACGATCCCCACAGGGCTTACGATCGCCGCCGCCCAAAGCGTGACGATCGACCTGACGGAAGGGGCGGGTATCAAAAACCCCCCGGCCTCTAATTATCATACGCTGATTGTAGCTACTTCGGTGGAACCCACCCAAGTTACCTCGTTTCCTTTGGAAACCAGAAGCGCTATTTCTACAACGGCTCAAGAAACAGAAGGAGTGAGGGTTTTAGTCAGCCCTGCCGGAGCGGGGCAGAATGCGGCGTATACTATTACCGTTAAGGCCGGCAAACTATATCCTCTGACAAATACCATTACGGATTTCGTCTTGACCTTTCCCCGAGGGACTGTGATCCCGGCCACGGTCCCCGCCGAATCTATTAAAGTGAATCAAACCGCCGTCAAGGGGACGCTGGTAAATACCGCCAAATCTGAGGTGATATTTATCCTGGGACAAGACCTGCCGGCCACCGATCAAATCGTCATTGATATTAACCAGTCGGCTGGGATTAAGAACCCGCCCCCGGCCCAATATAAAATGGATCTGGGGATCGTCCGGGCAACGGCGTCGGTACTGTCTGATTTTTACGTGATCCAAAATGCGCCGGCGACGACCGACCCTGCTACAACACCCACAACTCCCGCAACGACCCCGGAACCGGCTTCCGGCAAGACAATAGTTTTTCGACTGGACAGCCTGGTGGTAGACGTGGACGGTATTTATTCCCTGCTGGATACGGCGCCCACCATGATCAATAACACTACCTTTGTGCCGCTGCGTTTTATTGCCACGGTCCTGGGGGCTACAGCGGATCATAACGCGACGGCTAATACAGTTACCGTAAAGTATAATGAAAAGGAAATACTTCTCTGGGTGAATTCCACCACGGCCAGAGTAAACGGGAATTATGTGACCCTGTCGGCTCCGGCCACTATAGTAAATGGGAGAGTTATGGTGCCGGTGCGTTTTATCGGGGAGAGTTTCGGGGCGGAGGTCCTTTGGGACGAGCCGACCCAAAAGATAACCATCAACAGGGATGGGACGACCGCCGTTCCTTCCGTGTCAACACCTCCCGCTCAAGGTCCGGTGGGCTCAAAAGTTTCGATTAAAGCGGGCAATTCGTATGTCAATCTGCGTACCGGACCAAGTACCGACTATGCCATAACAGGCCGGCTGCTTGTTGGCGAAACAGCTACCGTAATAGGCGTCAGCGATACTTGGTATCAGGTAAGACAGGCCGGTGGCAGTGAGGCGTGGGTGGCGAGTTGGATGGTAGATTTACAATGAAATAAACAATATACCAATTATTTACAGGGACCCAAAAAGGTCCCTTTTTTATTGGCAAACTACTAATAGAAATTCCTTTTACCACAAATACTAAGTCCATAAAACTAATTGTTATGAGGTATCAGGGATGAAAAAAAGTAATTTATATTCTTATGTCAGAGCGTCTGTAATAGTGGTTTTGGTAATAAGCATAGTGGTTTTGGGCGTGGCTGATTCCCAGACCCTTTACGCCGCTGGAAGCTCCGGGACAGTTTCCAGTAATGATGTTTATGTGCTTTCCAAGCTGATTGCCGGGGAAGCGCGGGGAGAAACGTATTTAGGCCAGGTAGCGGTAGGCGCTGTTGTTGTAAACCGGGTCAGAAACCCCAATTTTCCAAACTCCCTTTACGGGGTTGTTTTTGAACCGGGAGCCTTTGATGCAATATCCGACGGCCAGTACTACCGGGAGCCTGCCAGTACTTCTGTTCAGGCGGCCAGGGCGGCCATCAGCGGCTGGGACCCCACAGAAGGAGCCATATATTATTGGAACCCTGCCACTGCAACCTCCCGGTGGGTGTGGTCCAGAAAAATCATAGCCAGAATCGGCAAGCATGTCTTTGCCAGATAAGGAAAGGTGGGTCGAAATTTGAAAAAATGGGGTATTCCGCTGCTAGCGGCTGTATTTTTGCTGGGTTTGTGGACAACGGGAGTTTGGGGATACCGTGAGTATCAGGCTAGACAAAGCCTGCAAAACAGGACGGAAAGCCAGTATCAGAGGTCCTTTCATGAACTGACCTGGCATATGGATATGATTTCGGGACAGTTGGCCCAATTATTGGTGAGTTCCTCCAAAGAACAGGCGGCGTTAAGTTTGGCTACTGTTTGGCGGCAAGCTTTTGCTGCGCAGGCCAATATCGGTGGGTTACCGTTAGCTTTCGTGCCGTTATCGAAGTCGGAAAAATTTCTTTCCGACATAGGGGATGTGTCTTACGCGTTGCTCAGAAGAACTACGCAAAGTAACAGCGATCCCAGTGAAAGCGACCGCCGGCTTATCGAGGAATTATATAAACAGTCCCAGGGGTTAAAAGAAGACTTATCACGCCTGGCGTCCCAGGTGCTTAATAAACAATCGAGTTGGACTCAGGTTGAAGTGGCCGCACGTGAGGCGGGAGTTGAGATGCAGGATAATACCATTATTGACGGTTTTAAGCTGATGGAAAAAAAGATGGAGGAATATCCTGAAATAAATCTGGGAGAAGACTTTACCAGATTGCAGCCCGAGAAAAAAGTTGTGCAGGGCGCTTCGGAACTCACTGCGCAAGAAGCCCAAGAAATTGCCCGCAAATGGTGGTTTGGGGATAACGACACCCATCAGGTCCAAATAGACTATGAAGGGGTAGGGGATATTCCAACTTACGGAGTGGAACTGTTGCCTTTAGCAGAAGAGGAAAATTCGACTTTTATTGATATCAGCAAGCTTGACGGGACTGTGATCTGGGCCATGAAACAAAAGACGCTATCGCCGGCCAGCCTTGACTTGAGCCAGGGGGAGGAATATGCCCAGACTTTTTTAAAGAAGCATGGGTATTCCAATATGGTGGGGATAAACGTGGAACGCGCGGATAACTTAGTAACTTTTACTTTTGTGCCGAAACAAGGAGAAATACTTCTTTATCCGGATCAAGTCAAAATCCAGGTAGCCTTAGACAGCGGGGAGATCCTCGGGTTTGAGGGGACGCCTTATTATATGTATCATAAAACCAGGGAGCTGAATGCTCCTAAGCTTGATGAGGACAAACTGAGGCAGCAGATCAGCGACTATCTAAAAATTGAAACGATCCGGCCCGCTCTCATTGCCGATACCTGGGGAAAGGAAATAATGACCTGGGAGGTACGGGGCTCCTTTGCCGAAGAAAAATTCGCGATTTTTTACAATGCCGATACGGGAAGTGAAGAAGAGATAACCCGCATCACGCCGTCAACCCAGTATCAGTTTAATGTGTCGGCCTGATATTATGTTCCTCTTGAAATTTTCACCTCTTGAAATTTTCGCGTTGACATCTCCTCTGGACCCAACATATAATTGGGATAATTAATACAAGAAAATGATCCGGGTGAAACTGGAGGAATAGGTTTTCATGAGTGTTGTAGCATCCATTAGGGATAGAATAAGGAAAGAAATTGACAAATCCTTACAGGAGGCCCAAGAAAAGGGTGAGCTTACCTTTACCAGGTTACCTGATTATATAGTGGAGGCGCCCAGGGAAAAAGCCCATGGCGATTTTGCCACAAATGCCGCAATGCTGCTGGCGAAAGAAGCCAGGACGGCCCCTCGCGCCGTTGCTCAAGTAATAGTCAAACATTTTGACGCTTCTTGGCTGGACAAAATTGAAATTGCCGGCCCGGGTTTTATAAATTTTTACCTTGGGACAAATTGGTTGTACGAAATATTACCCAATGTCCTTCGGGAAGACGGCGCTTTCGGCTGCTCAAATTTTGGCCGGGGCGAAAAAGTCCAGGTAGAATTCGTCAGCGCGAATCCTACCGGTCTTTTACATATGGGGAATGCCCGCGGGGCGGCTCTTGGCGATACCCTCAGTAATGTTCTTCAGGCGGCGGGTTTTGAGGTCAGCAAAGAGTTTTATATCAATGATGCGGGAAATCAGATCGAAAACTTTGGGAAGTCCTTGGAAGCCCGCTATTTGCAGCAATTAGGGCAGGATGTCGTTTTCCCGGAAGACGGTTATCATGGTGAGGATATTATTGACACTGTGAAGAATATTATCAATGAAGTAGGGGATAAATACCTCGGGGAAGACGCTTCAATACGGCGCGAACACTTGGCCAAACGGGCTCTCCAGGAAAAAATCGTCGCTATCAAGAATGATTTGGAACGCTTTGGGGTACGTTATGATGTGTGGTTTAAAGAATCTTCTCTCCATGAAAGCGGCGCTATCAAAGAAACTATGGAAGAATTGCAGCAAAAAGGGTATATCTATGAAAAAGAACAGGCGCTTTGGTTTAAAACTACCCTCTTTGGTGATGAAAAGGACGAGGTAATGATTCGGTCCAACGGAATACCTACATATTTTGCCGCTGATATTGCTTACCACAGGAATAAATTTGCCCGGGGTTTTCAACGGGTCATCAACATCTGGGGGGCCGACCATCACGGTCATGTGGCCAGGATGAAAGGCGCGGTAAAAGCGCTGGACTATGATCCGGAAAGGTTACGGATCATATTGATGCAGTTGGTGCGCCTCTATCAAAATGGTGAAATTCTTAGGATGTCCAAGCGAAGCGGACAATATATCACCCTGACAGAGCTGATGGATGAGGTCGGAAAAGACGCGGCACGTTTCTTCTTTGTCATGCGGAGTCCCGACAGCCATCTGGATTTCGACATGGACCTAGCCAAGGCCGAGTCCTCAGAGAACCCCGTTTATTATGTTCAGTATGCTCATGCCCGTATTTACAGTATTTTGAAAACTTTAAGAGGGTCATTGCCTCAGCCGGAAACAGTGAATTTTACATTATTGAAAGAAGAAGCGGAACTGCAACTGATCCGTAAGATCGCTGATTTACCGGAAGAGATCATCGGGGCGGCGGAAAGCTTGGAGCCCCACCGCCTTACAAGGTATGCCCATGAGCTGGCTTCGCTGTTTCACACCTTTTATAACAGTTGCCGGGTCCTCACGGACGAGGATGAGCTTCGCAAAGCCCGGCTCCTTTTAGCCGACGCAACCCGCATAACTCTGCGGAATGTTCTGCATATGCTGGGTGTAACGGCTCCTGAACGGATGTAAATATTTTTTTCCTAAGCAGGAAGATTACTTATATAGCGAGAATAGTAGTGAAGAATTTCCAGAGTTTTTTGGTGGTCTGACCTTAGTATGCCAAAAGCCAACCAGAGGGGTGTAGTAAAATGGAAGAACTGAGGGATATTAATCCGAAACAATCGGAAGTTGAGATTGCTTATCAAATACTGAAATCCGGCGGTCAGGGGAAAAATTTCCGGGCATTGATGGAGCAGGTTTTAGCTATAAAAGGTTCGCCGCTGGACAACCACCTTTTGATGGCTGCGGTCCATACCCAGATAAATCTGGATAACCGCTTTCACTTTTTAGGCCAGGGTGTCTGGGGCTTAAGGGAGTGGACCCAGGGGAAGGTCGTACGCCGGGCTATATCTCATGGACACAATGGGCGGGCTGTTCCGTTTTACCGCCGTTCCCTAACAGATGAGATAGAATATGAAGACGGCGAGTATAAAGGAAACTATGAAAGTGTTGTAACAGAAGAGGATGAAGAGTGGGAAGAGTAAGCCAGCCGGCCTATACCGGCTGTTTTGCTTGTTCTTATTATTACAAGGAAAACAGGATTTGTGCGCAAATAGGATGTTGACTGTGGAAAAGGGTAAGTATAAAATTTAAACGTGTGTCAATATCGTAATCGAAAAAGAGAGAAGGAATCTTCATGGGAAGGTTCTGGGAGGGGGGAAGAAATTGACGACAAAATACATTTTCGTGACGGGCGGAGTAGTATCTTCCCTGGGAAAAGGCATAACGGCATCCTCATTAGGGCGTCTCTTAAAAAGCCGCGGGTTGTCCATCGCTATTTTAAAATTGGATCCTTATATTAACGTGGACCCGGGCACCATGAGTCCCTATCAGCATGGAGAGGTATTCGTCACTGAGGATGGGGCGGAAACTGATTTAGACCTGGGACATTACGAGCGTTTTATTGATATCAATGTGAGCCGTTTATGCAGTAAGACTGCAGGACAGATTTACAGTTCGGTGATTGCGAAAGAGCGCAGAGGAGATTATTTAGGGGGGACGGTACAGGTCATACCTCACATAACCAACGAGATTAAGGATACTATTCTACAGGTGGCAAGAGAACTAAAGCCGGATATTGTAATTACTGAAATTGGCGGTACGGTGGGGGATATAGAGTCCTTGCCTTTTTTGGAAGCGATCAGGCAGTTGAGGAGTAATGTGGGCAGGGAGAATGTGATGTATATCCACGTAACCCTGGTGCCTTTTCTGCAATCAGCGGGAGAGGCGAAAACGAAGCCTACCCAACATAGCGTTAAGGAATTGCGCAGCATCGGTATTCAGCCGGATGCGATCGTCTGCCGGTCTGAACGGCCGCTGTCCAGGGAATTGGAAGAAAAGCTGGCCTTATTTTGTGATATCGACAAAGAGGCTGTGATCCAGTGTGTAGACGCCTCTTCTATCTATGAGGTCCCTTTGACCCTCATGGATCAGGGCTTGGATGATATTGTAATCGAACGTCTGGGTCTGCGGTGCGGACAAGCCCAGATGGATGAATGGATAGAAATCGTCCGTAAGATTAAAAAGCCGCAGGGCTCCGTGAACGTGGCGCTGGTGGGGAAATATGTAGAACTGCCGGACGCTTACATGAGTGTTTCCGAGGCTTTGCGCCATGCCGGGATCGCTCACAATGTTTCTGTAAAAATCGACCTGATTTATTCCGGTGATTTTGAAAACGGCAAAGAACCGGCGGACGTTTTAAAGGATGCCGATTGCGTTCTGGTTCCCGGCGGTTTTGGGGACCGGGGGATCGAAGGCAAAATCAAAGCTATCCAATATGCGCGGGAAAATAAGCTGCCTTTTTTAGGTATTTGTCTGGGTATGCAACTGGCAGTGGTGGAATTAGCCAGGAATGTAGCGGGGCTTGACGCTAATAGTTCTGAATTCAACAGCAATGTTCCTCATCCGGTGATTGATTTACTGCCGGAACAAAAGAACGTTATAGATATTGGAGGCACCATGAGGCTGGGCAGTTACCGCTGCCATATGGTACAGGGAACGAAAAGCCAAAAAGCCTATGGCCAAGACGAGATCAATGAACGCCACCGTCATCGTTTTGAATTTAACAATGATTATCGTGAAATACTTAGTAAAAATGGTATGATAATTAGCGGGCTTTCACCCGACGGGCGCCTTGTGGAAATCATGGAACTGGCCGGCCATCCCTGGTTTGTCGGCTGCCAGTTCCACCCGGAATTCAAATCCAGGCCTAATCGAGCCCATCCCTTATTTAGAAGTTTTTTAGGTGCTGCTGTGGACAAAGTAAGGGCAAGGCAGGGGCACTGACAACATGGCTGTCCCAATCTTTTGGGTCAGCCTTTTTACTTTAAGATGTGTTCTTTTAGAACTCACTAGTAGATTGGCCAAGGACTACCGCCGGGTTCCAAATCTGAGGCCAGAACATCCTAAGGCTCGATTCGGAGTCATACCGACCGGGCTCAATTCGCGTCCTGCTCAGTTCGCCCTGGCACCGCCATCCTAGCGGCGCCTCGGTATCCCTAAACTCACGTCACCTAAGGATGTTTAACTGGCCTCAGATAGTCACCACTCTGGCAGCCCTTGCCCAATCTATCTCGGGTCCTAAAAGAAACAATCAAAAAGAACTAGAGAAGAAGAAAGTTGTTCATTGAGTTAAATGGGCAGTCTACATTACAGATACAAGAAATTCAAGGAATACATTCATGTGTTGTTGTATCTTATGACATGCAACAGGGGCTGGATGCCGAGCGTTCCGTTGCGGAGAATGGCTAAATAGACTCGGCGCAGCAAGGAAAAGAAAATCATAGACGCAAACAGGACGTTTGCATCAGGGTGAATTGAGCCATGGATGGCGAATTTCACCCGGTATGATTTTCTCCGCAGCAAGCCTTAGTCTGTGCGCGAATCTTTAAGGAGGCAAACTATGTATCAATCGAGACTGATCGGACCGAAAGAAAAGGATTATTATAATCGGTTTGTGGCCCAAGCGCCCAAGGCTCATGTCCTTCAATCTTATGAATGGGGAGAGGTCAAGGGCCGCGGCGAGTGGAAGCCTTTTAGATTGCTGGTGGAGGATGAGCGGGGGAAACCCCAGGCGGCTTTGAGCATATTAAAACGGCGCATTCCCGTTTTGGGCAGGTCGGTCTTTTACGCCCCCCGGGGTCCGGTAGGAGATATTCATAACAGGGAACTGATGGATTATCTGTTCAGTGAAGCCAAAAAAATTGCTAAAAAAGAAAAGGCTATCTTTTTAAAAATTGATCCGGACGTGCCCAAAGAAGATGAAGGCTTCCGGGAGTATTTGCACAGGCGCGGCTTTGTTTCAGCGGAAAAGGGGGGAGGCTTTGAGGGTATTCAGCCGAAATTTGTCTTTCGCCTGAAGCTGGAAAAGGATTTGGAAACTATTTATAGCGAGTTTCATCAAAAAACCCGCTATAATATTCGCTTGGCTGAGAAAAAAGGAGTTGTTGTCAAAAACGGCTGTCCCAAAGAAGAACTTCCTGTTTTTTATCAGATCCTTAAAGAAACTACGGAGCGGGATAAATTTTTAGTACGTTCTTACGCTTACTTTTCAGATCTTTGGGACTATCTATACCCTGCCGGATACTTAAATTTATTTATGGCATATTATGAAGGAAGGGCTATTGCCGGAACGTTGGTTTTCCGGTTTGGGGACAAGTCCTGGTATATTTACGGAGCCTCCTCCAATACAGCCCGCAATGTCATGCCTAATTATCTTCTGCAGTGGAACATGATCCGCTGGTCCAAAGAAAATAATTGTGTCATGTATGATTTTAGAGGGGTGCCGGGGGATTTGTCGGAGGACAACCCTTTGTATGGACTGTTTCGTTTTAAGAAGGGTTTTAATGGAGATTATACCGAATTCGTGGGGGAAGTCGACCAGATCTATGAACCCTTTTATTACCGGATGTGGAATGCTTTCGAGCCGTTTTATCAAAAAAACATCCGGAGATTCATCGACTTGAAGAAAAAAATGAAAGGTAAAAGAAAGGGGTAGCTATGGAACCGTTATCCATTGGCCCCAAGTGGGTAGAGGTCAACCTGGACGCAATTAAATATAATTATGAACAGATTCGTCTGGGCCTGAATAAAAATGTCCGGTTGCTGGGGGTGGTCAAAGCAGACGCTTATGGCCTCGGGGCGCTGGAAGTTGCGCACACCCTGGAGAAATTGGGCGTTGAGATGCTGGGCGTCACTACGGTTCAGGAGGGAAGCGGGCTCCGCAAGGGTCATATCGCCGTTCCTATTCTGGTTTTTGGTCCGTTTTTACCGGAAGATGTCAAAACCATCCTCGAAGATGAATTGACCGTTACCTTAGCCAATTATGAATCCTTAAACTGGTTAAAAGAAGCCCTGAGCGAATCAAAAAGGACTGTCAGGGTCCATCTAAAGCATTCCTGTAATGAATGA
>DHRG01000019.1 GCA_002408285.1 Peptococcaceae bacterium UBA5318
GGCAGAATGGAGATTAAAATGGATAATAATTCGAAATATGATGTGGTCGTCATCGGAGGCGGTCCGGGCGGATATGCCGCAGCTTTGCGGGCTGCTCAGCTTGGTGGAAAAGTAGCTCTGCTGGAGAAAAGGGAAGTAGGCGGCACTTGTCTGAACCGTGGTTGTATACCCACCAAAGCCCTCCTGAAGAGCTGTGAAGTTCTGCATTATGTACAAGAGGCCGCCGTATTTGGTATAGAAAGCCAGGTTATGGGCGTTGATTATCAGAAAATGTTGGACAGAAAAAACAAGGTTGTTTCGCAATTGGTTTCAGGAGTAAAATTTCTTCTGAAAGGCGCCGGCGTAGTTGTTTACAACGGAACAGGGAAACTGGTCAACTCCAACCTGGTGAAAGCCGAATTGGAAAAGGGTGAAACAATAAACCTGGCTACCCGGAAGGTTATTATTGCCACCGGGTCGGAACCTGCCAATCTACCGGCTGCTTTAACTAAAAATCTGCCGGGTGTGGTCAACAGCGACGGTATCCTTGCTTTAACCGCCGCGCCTAAAAGCATCTTGATTATCGGAGGCGGCCCCATCGGTGTAGAATGGGCTACTATCTTTAACAGCATGGGGTCTGAGGTTACAGTAGTGGAAATGCTGGATCAGCTTGTGCCCACAGAGGATGCCGAGGTAGGCCAATTATTAGCCCGGTTGTTAACAAAAAAAGGAATTAAAATCCTCGTATCCAGTAAGGTGGCCAACATGGAGGCGGCGGGGAAGGAAATCAAAATTACCGTAGAAAAAAGCCAGGGGGCTGAAGAGATAGTTGTGGAAAAGGTGCTGGCGGCGGTAGGACGGATACCTAATACCGCCGGCTTAGGCCTGGAGGAAAACGGGATTGGATTTAACGGGAAGTTTGTGGCTGTAAACGATAAAATGAGAACAAATGTGGAGGGTATTTATGCTATTGGTGATGTAGTAGGTGGTATCCAACTGGCTCATGTGGCTACTCATGAGGGTATGTTGGCTGCTGAGAACGCTATGGGTCAAGACTCGAAGATTGATTACAAGGTCGTGCCAAGTTGTATCTTTACCATGCCGGAAATCGCCAGCGTGGGCTTAACGGAGAAGAAAGCCCGGGAAGCCGGATATCAGGTCGTCGTAGGAAAATTTCCTTTCGGCGCTTGCGGTAAGGCGCTGAGCGCAGGCCAAACGGAGGGCTTTGTCAAAATAGTGGCCGAGGAAAAATACAAAGAAATCCTGGGTGTTCATATTATTGGTCCGGGGGCCACTGACCTAATTAGTGAAGGGGCTTTAGCCCTGAAGTTGGAAACGACGCTGGAAGAACTGGCTGAAACCATTCACGCTCATCCCACCCTGGGTGAGGCTGTTATGGAGGCTGCTCTCCAAGGGTTGGGCCGACCGCTGCACCAAGGCAAATAAACTGAGGGATATAGTTAAAAACGCAGGGAGCATGTTGACGGCCAAGTCAATGTGCTCCCTGTTTATGAAACGTCCGGTTCCGTTAAGCGCATATTCCTTAGGACTTATAAGACGCAAGACCCATAAAGTATCAACCCAAAGTATCCCGCTATCAGTAAAGTTATCAGCAGCCTTATGAGCCCGGATTTCTTTTTGCCTTGTGCGATTTTACAGTATAACAAGCCTGCCAGGAAGAAAATAATATAATTTACTGACAAATTTATCAACCAATAGAAACTTTCCGTTGGATCGGGGATAAGCGGGAAGATAAAAAAGAGTGTCAGTGAACCGGCCGGATGGGAAAGGAAAATCAGCAAAGGAAGAAACATCAGCGGCAGCTTTAATCCGCTCCGGAGCGCTTTTTCAGGATTGAGGTTACGTAAGGCACTTGGCAGCAGGATGAATGTACATATAAGGCCAAGTAAGGAGCCCATGAGGAGAATAACTTCCTGGTCGGAGCGGTTAGATAAAAAGGGGATGCTCCAGCATAAGGCTAGGGCTATCAATGAATCAAAAAAGACGCTGCGTTTTTTTCTCATTTTCGACCCTTTCTGTATGATATATAATTTATCCGACAGTAATTTTCTTTTTTCATTCTACTACAAAGAGAGGAAAAACCAAAGGGTATGAGGAAGATTAAATAGAGGGAACGAATAATACGAATAATTAAAACAAAGCTGCGGATAATGTTCGCGTATTTATTGACATTATACTAAATAGTGGGTAGACTTAAAATATAAATTCGTAAATTGGCGGTATTTTCAGCAACTCACAAAATATTGGGAAGAGAGGTAAAACCGATGAAACAAGTTTTGATCATTATGGGCAGTGACTCTGACTGGCCTATTATGAAAAAATGCATCCAGACCTTACAGGAATTTGCAATCGGGTTTGAAGTCCACGTTGCTTCCGCCCACCGCACAACCGAGAAAGCGCTCAGTTTGGCGCATGAAGCGGATCAGGCGGGGGTCGAGGTAATTATCGCCGGGGCGGGAGCCGCGGCCCATTTACCGGGCGTCTTAGCGGCTGCGACACCCCTGCCGGTTATTGGGGTTCCTATCAATGCTACCGCTTTATCGGGTGTGGATGCTCTCTATGCTATGGTGCAGATGCCATCAGGTATTCCTGTAGCCACAGTTGCTATTGACGGGGCGAAAAATGCCGCCCTTTTGGCGGTGGAAATTTTAGGAGTAAAGGATAAAAAGATACGCGAAAAAATAGTACAGTATAAAAAACAAATGGCCCTGGAAGTTAACGAGAAGGATGAAAAGATCCAGCGGTTAGTGGGTGAATTATCGTGATAGAACGCTACACCCTGGAGGAAATGGGCAGGGTTTGGACGGAAGAAAACCACTGGGCGACTATCCTGGAAATAGAGCAGTTGGCCTGTGAGGCCTTGGCTGAAAAGGGGCTTATCCCCCAGGAAGCGGCCAGGAATATCCGGGCTAAGGCTTCCTTTAATATCCAACGAATCAAGGAGATTGAAAAAACCACTCAACATGATGTGATCGCTTTCTTGACGAATGTGGCTGAATATGTAGGAGAGGACGCCAAGTATATGCATCTGGGAATGACTTCTTCCGACGTCTTAGACACAGCGCTCTCTGTTCAGTTGAAGCAGGCGGGGAAGCTGATCTTGGAAAGACTGGCAGCTTTAAGCGGGGTCCTGCGGGAAAAATCGTTAGAATATAAAGATGCTATCATGATGGGACGTACCCATGGCATTCATGCGGAACCTATAACCTTTGGCCTCAAAATGGCGCTCTGGTATACGGAAAATCAAAGGAACATCAAAAGAATGAAAGCCGCCATTCAGGGGATAGCAGTAGGCAAAATCTCCGGAGCGGTGGGGACATTTGCCAATATTCCTCCGTTCGTGGAGGAATATGTTTGCCGCCGCTTGAACCTGGAACCGGCTTTGGTTTCCACGCAAATTGTGCAAAGGGACCGTCATGCTTACTACATGACGACTCTGGCCGTGATTGCCAGTTCCCTGGATCAATTTGCGACCGAACTGCGGCATTTACAACGGACTGAGGTAATGGAAATACAGGAACCCTTCGGAAAAGGCCAAAAGGGGTCTTCCGCCATGCCTCATAAGCGTAATCCTATACTTAGCGAGAGAATTTGCGGACTGGCCCGGGTGATCCGTGGCAACGCCGCGGCAGCTTTAGAAAACGTAGCGCTCTGGCATGAACGGGATATCAGCCATTCTTCGGCGGAACGGGTGATCCTTCCGGACAGCACCATTTTACTCCATTATTTACTGGTGACGATAACCGGGGTTTTGCAAGGCCTGAAGGTTAATACCGGGGATATGAAAGAGAACGTCGAAAAAACCCATGGCCTCATTTTCTCACAACGTGTGATGCTGGCTTTGGTGGAGAAAGGTTTAACCAGGGATGCGGCCTACGCGGCAACCCAGCGCAGCGCTATGCGGGCCTGGGACGAAAAAAAAGAATTTAAGGCTTTGATCCTGGGGGATCCTGAAGTAATGAAATATCTTAAACCTCAGGAGGTGGAGGCAATCTTTGATTATGGCTGCCACCTGACAAATGTGGACTATATTTTACATAGGGCAGGAATTATACAGTAAATGTGATTCGCGAAACCGGATGTCCCCGCCAAGGAAAGGAGAATGTCAATGCCGGAAATACTGGAACAGCTTTACGAGGGAAAGGCCAAAAAGGTTTACAAAACCACAGATTCTAATCTATACTTGGTGTATTATAAAGATGACGCCACCGCATTCAACGGTTTAAAAAAAGGTTCCATCAAAGATAAGGGGTTTTACAACAATCAAATCTCGGAGATCTTTTTTAAACTGTTAACGGAAAAGGGGGTTCCTAATCACTTTGTCCAGTCGGATGGGGACAGAGGTATGCTGGTAAAAACGCTGGAGATTGTTCCTGTCGAAGTTGTTGTCCGGAATATTGTGGCCGGTTCTTTGGCTAAACGAGTCGGGAAACCTGAAGGGACAAGCCTGCGCCGCCCGATTCTGGAGTTTTCCTATAAGAATGACGAATTGGGCGATCCCATGGTCAACGAATACCACATTCAAGCTATGGGATGGGCTGCCCCGGAAGAAATGGACATCATCTGTAAACAGTCGCTGAAGGTTAATGAAATCCTCACGGCATATCTGAAACCCCGGGGGATAGTATTGGTGGACATTAAACTGGAGTTTGGACGTCACCAAGGCCAGATCCTTCTGGGCGACGAGATCTCACCGGACACCTGCCGTTTTTGGGACGCCAGGACCAGGGAAAAGTTAGATAAGGACCGCTTCCGCCGTGACCTGGGGAAGGTGGAAGAGGCTTATCAGGAAATTTTCAAAAGGCTGTTGGAGGAAAGGCATAATGGATAATGAATTCATAATCAAAGATGACAAGATGGAAGAGGCTTGCGGCGTCTTTGGTATTTATGCTCCCGGCGAGGATGTAGCTAAGCTGACGTATTATGGTTTGTATGCCCTGCAGCACCGCGGTCAGGAAAGTGCCGGAATTGCAGTTTCAGATGGAGCGGAGATCCGATTGCAAAAAGCTATGGGCTTGGTTTCCGAGGTTTTTTCAGAGGAGCTTCTCGCTAAGCTCACAGGAAACAGCGCGATCGGACACGTCCGCTATTCTACCACCGGTTCCAGCCTGTTTATTAACGCGCAACCGCTGATGTGCCGTTATCTGCAAGGGAGTATCGCCATGGCTCATAACGGAAATCTCACCAATGCCCATGAGTTGCGTGATAAATTGGCTGCTAACGGGTCCGTTTTTCAAACCGGCACTGATTCGGAGATTATTGTGAATCTCATCGCCCGGTATGGTCAGAGCGGTATTGAAGACGCTTTGTTAAAAAGCATGATTGATTTAAAAGGAACCTACTCTTTGGTGATTATGACGGAGGATAAAGTCATTGGAGTCCGCGACCCCTATGGAAACCGTCCGCTTTGCCTGGGAAAACTGGGGGAGCGCTATCTGATCGCGTCGGAATCTTGCGCCATAGACGCGTTAGGCGCCGAATTCATCCGGGATGTGGAGCCTGGGGAGATGGTGGTGATTGATGAACATGGCTTGACCAGCCGTCGTTTTATTTCCGCGTGCGAACCGGCTTCCTGTATTTTCGAGTATATCTATTTTGCCCGTCCGGATTCGAATATTGATGGGATAAACGTGATGCAGGCCCGGCGGGCCATGGGCCGGGAACTTGCCAAGGAGCACCCTGTGGAGGCCGATTTGGTCATCCCGGTGCCCGATTCGGGAATTGCCGGGGCTCTTGGATATGCGGAAGCTCTGGGGGCTGCTTTTGAGATGGGGTTAATAAAGAACCGTTATGTAGGTCGAACCTTTATTAAACCGAATCAGAATGAGAGAGAATCAGCGGTACGTATTAAATTAAACCCTATCGGCCGGATAGTAGAAGGCAAACGGGTCGCCATCCTGGATGACTCCATCGTGCGGGGCACCACCAGTAAAAAAATCGTCGAGATGATGCGGAAAAAAGGGGCCAAAGAGGTCCATATGCTGATTAGTTCACCTCCGGTCATAAATCCATGCTATTATGGGATTGATACTTCTGAACGGGCGCAGTTGATTGCAGCCAAACTGTCTGTTGCTGAGATCAGCAAATGTTTGGAAGTGGATTCGCTAAATTATCTGAGTTTAGATGGCTTGTACCGGGCTTTGAACAAGAAATGCGGCTTCTGTGCGGCTTGTCTAAACGGTCATTATCCCATTGAAATTTCACCCCATGGACTGAAGAAGGAGGGCAAAACATGTGCGCGAATAAAAAATTAACTTACCGGGATGCCGGTGTTAATATTGATAAAGGAAATCAGGCAGTTGAATTATACAAGCCTTTAGTGGCGAAAACAAAGCGCAACGAGGTTTTGGGAGGCTTAGGGGGGTTTGGCGGACTTTTTGCGCTGGATAAGCAAAAGTTTCAGCAACCCGTACTGGTTGCCGGTACGGATGGGGTTGGAACGAAGCTTGCTGTAGCCCATCAAGTCGGTAAGCACGATACTATCGGGATAGATTGTGTGGCTATGTGCGTTAATGATATCCTGGCCTCCGGAGCGGAGCCCCTCTTCTTTTTGGACTACCTGGCTGTAGGCAGCATGGAACCACAGCAGGTGGCGGATATAGTGACCGGTGTTGCCGAAGGCTGTTGCCAGGCAGGTTGCGCCCTCATTGGCGGGGAAACAGCGGAAATGCCGGGGTTTTATCGCCGGGGGGAATATGATGTGGCCGGTTTTGCTGTGGGAGTGGTTGAACGGGATCAGTTAATTGACGGCGGTTCTATTCAAAATGGGGATATTATTGTGGGACTGCCCTCCAGCGGATTACATTCCAATGGTTTTTCTCTGGCCCGTAAAGTCTTTTTTGATGTTTACAAATGGGAGGTTGACCGTTTCGTTCCTGAGCTCGGTTGTACATTAGGGGAGGAACTCTTACGGCCAACCCGTATTTATGTAAAGCTTATTCAGGAAGTTTTGCGGCGTTTTACGGTTAAAGGAATGGCGCATATCACGGGAGGAGGATTGTTGGAAAATCCTCCGCGTATACTGCCCCAAGGAACTCATATGGAGATCGAGTACGGGACCTGGAAAATCCCTCCCGTCTTTACCTTGTTGGCTAAAGGCGGCGCTATAGAACCCCTGGAAATGTTACGTACTTTCAATATGGGTATAGGGTTTACCCTGATTGTGGATCCGGCCGAAGCTGCGAAATTACTGACCTGGCTGGCGGATCAGGGAGAAATAGCCAACGTCATTGGCCGGGTTGTGGAAGGAACGCCCGGGGTTACCATAAGGGGGATAGGCTGATGTCCCATCTGCGTTGCGTTGTTTTAGCGTCGGGGCGCGGCAGCAATCTCCAATCCCTGTTGGATGTTATTTGCCAAAAGCAAGTTGACGCCTCTATCGTAGCGGTGCTGAGTAACAAAGAAAAAGCGCAAGCCTTGGAAAGGGCAAGAAAACTGGGGATACCGGACTTTTGGATCAATCCCCAGGGCTATCCTGATAAAAAAGCCTTTGAAGGGGCTTTGCTGGAAATCATTCGCACATATCAGGCGGATATTATTCTGTTGGCAGGGTTTATGCTGGTACTGTCGCCTTTTTTTATTCAGCAGGCGCGTGTTCCGATTATTAACATTCATCCTGCCTTATTGCCGGCTTTTCCGGGGCTCCATGCACAAAGGCAGGCTCTGGAGTATGGGGTCCGTTATAGTGGCTGTACGGTCCATTTTGTCGATGAAGGGGTTGATTCCGGCCCTATCATTTTACAGGCGGTAGTTCCAGTCCTCCCTGAAGATACGGAAGAAACATTATCCCAACGGATCCTTGTGGAGGAACACCGCCTTTATCCCCGGGTTCTTCAATTATTGTGTGCAGGACGAATCGCTTGCCGGGGGAGGAAAGTTATGATATTAGGGGAAGGTGAAGGAAATGAATAAAAGGGCCTTACTAAGTGTTTCCGATAAAAAGGGTTTGTTGGAATTTGCCCAAGGCTTGAAGGGATTAGGCTTTACGCTCATCTCCACAGGGGGTACTGCGAAGGCCCTGAGTGAGTCGGGAGTGGAAGTGCTAAAAGTATCCGATCTGACCGGATTTCCGGAAATCCTCGATGGCAGGGTGAAAACCCTTCATCCCAAGATTCATGCCGGCATTTTGGCTAAAAATGAAGAAAAACATCTGGAGCAATTGCAGCAATTGGGAATAGAGCCCCTTGACCTGGTCGTAGTCAATCTTTACCCCTTTAGGGAAACGATCGCCAAACCTGGGGTTACTCTGGAAGACGCTATTGAAAATATTGATATAGGGGGTCCCTCGATGGTCCGCGCCGCAGCCAAAAACTATGAACGGGTTGCGGTAGTTGTGAATCCTGAGCAATACCCCGTCATATTGCAGCAATTAAAACAAACAGGGGAGGTACTGCCAGCGACCAGGATGCAATTGGCGCTGGAAGCCTTTACGCATACGGCGTTCTATGATATGGCGGTCAGCCGGTACTTAGAGGATCAGGTAAATCCGGGGATTTTCCCCCATACGTTTTTTTACGGCGGCCAAAAGGTACAAGAACTGCGCTATGGAGAGAATCCCCATCAAAAGGCGGCGTTTTACCGCTGCCCTGGGAATCAGGAAGGGACGTTGAGCGGGGCTAAGCAGCTCCAGGGAAAAGAACTTTCCTATAACAATCTGGTTGATTTGCAGGCTGCCTGGTCGGTGGTCAGTGAATTTAAGGAACCTGCCGCGACTATCATCAAACATACTAATCCCTGCGGCGCCGCCTTGGATGCGGATATCTTCGCCGCTTACAAACGGGCTTACGCTACAGATTCCACCTCTGCCTACGGCGGTATCATAGGACTTAACGGTCCGGTGGATGAGAACACAGCTTTGGAAATATCCAAAACTTTTATGGAAGCGGTTATAGCTCCGTCCTATACACGGGAAGCTTTAAAAATACTGGAAGCGAGGAAAAATCTGCGGCTTTTAGAGATGGGGGAAAAATCCCGGCCGGAAAGAGATTATTGGATTGAGCCGCTATCGGGTGGTTTTCTTGTTCAAGAATGGGATTTGTGTCAGGTCCAGGAGGAAGACCTTCAGGTCGTGACCCGGAAAACCCCGGATCCTGAGATGCTGGCGGAATTGCTTTTTGCCTGGAAGGTGGTCAAGCATGTTAAATCTAATGCTATTGTTATTACACGGGACCGGCAGACCCTGGGCGTAGGGGCCGGACAGATGAATCGGGTCGGCGCTGCCGCAATTGCCTTGAAACAAGCTGGAGAAAAAGCCCGGGGAGCCGTTTTAGCTTCAGACGCTTTTTTGCCTTTTTTCGACACTGTAAAGCAGGCGGCCCGCGAAGGAATCAAGGCGATTATCCAGCCGGGCGGTTCCATCCGGGATGAAGACAGCATCCGTACCGCCGATGAATATGGGATTGTGATGGTCTTTACAGGCATTCGTCACTTTAAGCACTAGGGGGTATCGAAGTGGAGGAGCTTAATATTTTAATTATTGGCGGGGGCGGGCGTGAACACGCCATCGCCTGGAAATTATCCCAAGAAAAAAGGACAGGCCGGCTTTACTGCGCTCCTGGGAATGCCGGGATCAGCCGGGTGGCTCAATGTATCCAGTTGAAAGTCGATGATGTTTCAAACATCGTCAGTTGGGCTTTGCAGAACAAGATTGATTTAGTTATTGTGGGTCCTGAACTGCCGCTAACACTTGGCTTGGTGGATGCCTTAGCCGACGTAGGGATCAGGGCCTTTGGGCCCAGTAAAAAAGCGGCGGAAATAGAAGGGTCCAAGGCTTTTGCTAAAAATCTGATGCAAAAATACGGAATCCCTACCGCAAAATACGCTGTATTTACCGACCGTGAGTCGGCCCTTTCCTTTGCCCGGGGGATGAAAGGGCCGTGGGTGGTGAAAGCTGATGGATTGGCTGCCGGGAAGGGTGTTTTGATTTGTAAGACGATAGAGGATACTAAACAGGCTATTGAAGAGGTCTTAACGGATAAAAGCCTTGGTGATGCAGGTAAAAAGATTGTAATTGAGGAGTTTCTTGAAGGGGAAGAGCTTAGCATCCTCGCTTTCTGCGATGGTAAAACAGCGATCCCTATGGTCCCGGCTCAGGATCATAAACAGATTTTTGACGGGGATCAAGGACCCAATACCGGCGGGATGGGGGCTTATTCTCCCGTGCCGCTGGCGACTCCGGCTCTTTTACAGGAGATTGAACAGAGTATTTTGCGGCCTATCCTCCAGGCTATGGAGCAAGAAGGGAAACCTTACTGCGGAGTGTTATACCCGGGTTTGATGATTACCGCGGAAGGGCCGAAAGTATTAGAGTTTAACGCCCGTTTTGGAGATCCCGAAACCCAGGTGATATTGCCCAGACTGCAAACCGATTTAGTCGAAATTATCATGGCTGCCTTAGATAAAAGACTTACTGAAATACAGGTGAAATGGCAAGACCAGTCTTGTATTACCGTAGTTATGGCTTCCGCCGGATATCCTGGCGCCTATCAAAAAGGGCTCCCTATCCGGGGATTGGAGCGGATCCCCCCCGATGTGCTGGTTTTCCATAGTGGAACAGCCTTCCGGGAAGAGGAGTTTGTCACGGCGGGCGG
>DHRG01000060.1:0-3309 GCA_002408285.1 Peptococcaceae bacterium UBA5318
CTGCTATATAAAACTTCCATATAACAGGCCATGACCCGAGTATACAACCACTTATGAAAATTGAGTATATTTCATATCCGTAGCAGGCCCTACAGCCCCCGACGTTAGGAGCGGGCTTCAGGGCCGGAAGATTTACGTGTTATTTCTTTTCATTGGCCTGAAGGGCTAACGCCCTGTAGGCCAGCCTACGGTTTATATTTTATAATTGATTATAATCGATACAGGCTTATAAGGAGGAATATCATGAAAAGATTAATGATAGGGAATGAGGCTATCGCCCGGGGAGCATATGAGGCCGGGGCCACGGTAGCTACTGCTTATCCCGGAACCCCCAGTACAGAAATCGTAAGTAATTTTGCGCGGAACGAAGGGGTTTATGCCGAATGGTCTCCCAATGAAAAAGTAGCGGTGGAAGTTGCGGCCGGCGCTTCAATTGGAGGAGCCCGGACCCTGGTGGCCATGAAACATGTAGGTGTCAATGTCGCGGCCGACCCACTGTATACCTTTGCCTATACCGGGGTAACCGGCGGCCTGGTCATAGTATCAGCTGATGACCCGGGTATGCATTCCTCCCAAAATGAGCAGGACAACCGAGGATATGGACGTTTTGCCAAAATACCGGTTATTGAGCCATCCGACAGCCAGGAAGCCAAGGATTTTACCAAATTGGCCTTCGATCTTAGCGAACAGTTTGATACTCCGGTCATGCTCAGGATAACCACCCGTCTGGCCCATTCACAGACATTGGTGGAAGAAGGGGAACGCCTTGCCATCCCTTTAAAAGAATATAAAAAAGATGCTCCCAAATATGTCATGCTGCCCGCATTTGCTCGGAGCCGACACATAGAAGTCGAGAAAAGAATGCAGGCTTTGGCAGAATATGCTGAAACTTCCGAATTAAACCGGATAGAGTGGAACGATCCCGATTTAGGTATAATAACCAGCGGTGTCGTTTATCAGTATGTGAAAGAAGCATTGCCCGAAGCCTCCGTTCTAAAACTGGGAATGACGAATCCTTTGCCCATGGGCCTGATTAAAGAATTTGCTTCCAAAGTCAAACGTCTGGTAGTAATTGAAGAATTGGAACCGGTTATCGAAGAACAAATAAAAGCTCATGGCATCTCCTGTGAAGGTAAAGAATTATTCACCTTGCTGGGTGAATATAGCCCTGAATTACTGGAAACTGTATTCAAAGGTAAAAAACCTGGCAGTTATGGCTTGGAATCGCAGATTCCGCCGCGCCCACCCCTCTTGTGTCCCGGCTGTCCTCATAGGGGAGTATTTTATACCCTTAATAAGATGAAACTCATTGTTACCGGAGATATAGGATGTTATACTCTCGGAGCATTAAGCCCCCTGGAAGGTATGGATACCTGCATCTGCATGGGCTCAAGTATCGGAGCATCGATCGGCCTGGAAAAGGCTCGGGGAGAAAAATTTGCCAAACGGTTGGTCGCTGTCATAGGTGATTCCACCTTTGTGCATTCCGGTATAACACCTCTGATTGATATGGTTTACAATCAAGGTACATCAACTGTCATTATCCTGGACAATGATACTACCGCGATGACCGGACATCAGGATCATCCGGCCACAGGCTTGACCATAACCAAAGCTCCTACTAAAAAACTTGATATTGAGGCACTAGTCAAAGCAGTCGGAATACCCAATGTAAGAATCGTGGATCCACTGAATTTGCCACAATTAAAAGAGGCGCTGGAAGAAGAATTAAAACGGCGGGAACCGTCGGTTATCATAGCCAAGCGACCCTGTGTTTTAATCAACAAGCAGAAAACAACGGATAAATATTATGTTGACAGTGAACTCTGCAAAGGCTGCAAGTTATGTCTGAAAGTTGGCTGCACCGGTGTCAGCTTTATGGACCAGGAAAAAGTAGCAGTCATGAATGATAATTGTGCAGGCTGCGGGCTCTGTCCCCAGGTTTGTACCTTCGATGCGATCAAGAGAGTGGAGGGATAACGATGGGCAACCAGACCAATATACTGATAGTGGGTGTAGGAGGACAGGGCACCCTGCTTACCAGTCGTATAATTGCCGATGTAGCCGTACAGCTCGGTTACGATGTAAAAGTATCTGAGATTCATGGCATGGCCCAGCGCGGTGGAAGCGTGGTATCTCAGGTTAGATACGGTGATAAAATTTATTCTCCTATTATAAAAAAAGGAGATGCTGATATAATACTGGCCTTCGAAAAATTGGAAGCCGCACGTTGGCTCGATTATTTAAAACCGGATGGGATGGTAATAATAAATAATGAGAGGGTTAATCCTTTGCCGGTAATGAGCGGCAAAATGAAATACCCCGACGACATCCATGAAAAGGTAGGCGCTCTGGTGCCGGATACTATGATAATAGACGCCAGCACTATAGCGGAAAAATGCGGAAATCAGCGGGCAGCCAATGTAGTGCTGGTAGGTGTGTTGAGCCGGGTGATTGGCCTGCCGGTCGATGAGGTCAAGAAGGCTATTGAGCGTTTGGTACCTTCCAAAGCCCTGGAAATAAATTTGAAGGCTTTCCAGCAGGGCTTTTCCCATTAAGATATTAATCAAAATTGCTTAAGGCGGAAAGCTTAGCTTTTTCGCCTTTTTTTGGAGGTAACGGCTTGCTGCAGTGTACAATTGAAGGCATCAGCCATCGGGGAGAAGGAGTAGCCCGGCCCGATGGGGTAGTGACCTTCATTCCCAACGCCATTCCGGGCGAAAAAGTATCGCTTGATATTATAGAAAAGAGCCGTCGTTTTCAACGTGCCCGCTTAATAGAGGTACTGGAACCTTCACCTCACCGGGTGGAACCGCCCTGCCCCTATTATTTTGCCTGCGGGGGATGCTCCTATCAACATATAACTTATGCGGCCGAATTAGACTTTAAAAGACAGGTGGTCAGCGACAATCTCAAACACATTGGCGGCATTAACGGGGAAGTAAACCCGGTTAAAGGAATGCCTTCACCCTGGCGTTACCGCAACAAGGTAACTTTGCACCTGCAGAATATAAGGGGCGAAAATAGCCTGGGTTATTATCACCCCCAAAGCCACCGGCCCATTGCGATTGACAGATGTCTTTTAATCAGTCCGGCCATGGAAAACGTCTTGCAGGAATTGAGGGTTGTTTTAAAAAAGGTAGAAGCCTTACAGGGCCAGGTTATCATACGGCAGGATGCGCTTAATAACCTGTTAGTCCTGATTCAAACCCGGTATTTAAACAGAGAGAGTCAGATTCAGATCAGCAATTCAATATCTGCCGCCAATCTACTATGGCAGGACGAAAAGGTCAAACTTCATACCATTAA
>DHRG01000060.1:3524-8783 GCA_002408285.1 Peptococcaceae bacterium UBA5318
GCAGTTGAAGATGCCCGCATAAATGCCGGATTAAATAACATAAATAACTGCCGCTTCCAAGCCGCCCCCTGCGAAGTGCTCCTTCCTCAACTTGACCAAAATTTTGACCTAGTGGTGATCGATCCTCCCCGTGCCGGCTGCATGCCCCAGGTACTCGATGCCCTCATTCACAAAGCTCCTCCATCACTAATCTACGTTTCCTGCAATCCCGCCACCCTCGCCCGTGATCTTAAGATATTGACCGCTAATGGCTATAATATTAGTTCGGTTCAGCCCATCGACATGTTTCCCCGGACCCACCATGTCGAGACGGTCGTATTGATGTCGAGGGTGAAGGACTGAGGTGTGAAAAAGTCCTGTATTCATGCGATTTCCAGGGCTTCAGCCTCCAAATTCCAAGTGCCCATCCGGAGAGTAAAATTGCTCTGCGGGAACTTGTCCAATTCCCGCTTATGACAGGGTTGAGTTGTGCGATTATATCCTGAAGTCCCGAAAAATTATAGCTAGGTAAGCGCAGAACCTCGAATATAACTAATATTTTGAGATGGATAAATCTGCCCCATAGATATATCTATGGAAGGGGGATTAGCTATGAGACGTGGGACACAGATCATTAATGGAGTTGAATACGTATATGAGGACTGTGCTTATTGGGACCCTGCTAAAAAGCGCGGTACCCACAAACGCAACTACATCGGCAAAAATGTTGACGGCAAATTTGTGCCGAATAAGAAATTTCGATTGCAGATGGAGCTTGATGCAGCTAAGGCTGCCGTTAAGCCGGGACCCGTACCAGCGCTGGAATGCCGCAGGACCTTTTACGGAGCAACTTACCTCTTGAATGCCATTAGCGAAAAGATAGGGGTCACCCAGGATTTAAAAGTCTGCTTTCCTGACAGCTATCATGAAATCCTGTCATTGGCCTACTTTCTGGTACTGGAGGAAAACTGCCCGCTGTATCGTTTTCGAAGATGGTCCGCTACCCATGAACACCCTTATGGCAGAGATATTCCTTCCCAGCGCAGCAGCGAACTTCTTGGGTGCATTACCGAAAAGGGTAAGATGGAGTTCTTTGCGAGACAGGCGGCTAGGCGTTCCGAAAAGGAATATCTAGCCTTTGACACCACTACAATTTCATCCTATTCGCAGTTGCTAAAGCAAGCTAAATACGGAAAGAACAAAGAAGGGGATTCCCTTCCCCAACTAAATCTTGCGCTATTGTATGGCGAGGAATCGGGGCTGCCCGTATATTACAGAAAACTGGCGGGCAACATCATGGATGTAAAGACCGTACATAACCTGCTTAAAGATATTGATTTCCTACAGATGGCCAAGGTCAGCCTAGTAATGGACCGGGGCTTCTATAGTGAAGCAAACATAAACGGGCTTTTTAAGAACCATCATAAGTTTCTCATAGGGGTCAAGAAATCCCTCAAGTTTATTCGCATGAAACTGGATGAGATACGCGGAGATTTCGTAAGTAGGGCAAACTTTAATTCCAAGACTGGTTTATACATCATGACTTTCACAATGGAATGGAATTATACCGAGGAAAAGCCACGAAGCAAGGAAACTATTAGTGACAAACGCAGGATATATGTTCACTTCTATTACAATGACCAGCGGGCTACGGATGAGAAGAACAGGTTCAATCGTCTGCTCGATAGTCTGGAGAATGAGCTTTTGTCGGGACACCGCACCCCCGAACATGAAAAGCAGTATGCGAAGTATTATGCCATAAGTGAAACGCAGATCCGAGGTATGAAACTTGAGCCGAAGGAAGATGCGATCCGGGCCGTAGAAAAGGATTACGGATATTTCATCCTGATGTCCAACGGGATCAAGGATCCTGTTAAAGCCCTGGAAATATACCGCTCCAAGGATACGATAGAAAAACCCTTTGGCAATCTTAAGGAACGTCTTAATATGAGGCGAATGGCAGTGGCATCGGAAGAGAACTTCGAGGGGAAGCTGTTCATTCAGTTTGTAGCACTCATTTATCTGTCCTATATCAAAAAGGTAATGGATGAACAGGGTTTATTCAAAAACTACACGATGCAGGAACTCCTTGACGAGTTGGATATCATTGAGCGCTATCAGCAGCCAGGGAAAGCGTATCACCCGGGTGAAATGACTAAGAAACAGAAGTCCTTGTATCAGTATATGGGGGTTGATTTCCCATCATAGGTATAAAATGCCGGGACTTTAGGATCTAGATGTCAAAAAGGGTCGGGGCTGTAAGTTGGATGTCAGAGATGTCACCGCCGGGATATAATTGACCCACGCCAAATCAAAGACCTACCATAGAGTTTAAGAGAACTTGTATGTGAGATGGTCGAAATGATAAGGAGTGGGCTTGTAAATATGACACGGAAAAAAGCAATGGAAGGCAAAAGTGCGTATGCAATCAGCAAGGAAACCGGAGTGGCGGAAAACACCGCAAAACGGTATATTGATCAGCCAGTGAGACAGCATGGGCTCAAAGGACGTATAAAAGGCTCCAAACTGGATCCGTACAAGCCTCAGATTGACGCCATGCTTTGGCAGGTAATCTTCAACTGCGTCGTGATGCAGGAAAGATTGCAGGAAACAGGCTACAAGGGCGGGATTACGATTCTTAAGGACGATGTTCATCCACAACCTCAAAAACAAGGACGCGCCGCAGAATCTGCTCACCGAGGAGGAAATCGAGTTGCTGATCTCCCCGCTGGAACTGGCGGCGTACAAGAACGCCATCACCGAGGCAATGTTCAAGGGAACGGCGCGGAATGTGGAGAGTGAAAGCGAAGACGGCGCAAAAAACGCACAGGGCGCGTGAACACAGAAGAAGTGTTCACGCGCCTGTTCTACTACGGAACGGTGCAGATGGGCATGGGTGGGGAGGAATTCTGGCTGATGCCCATTGGCCTGTTTCTGGACTTATGGGCGTGTCACAAGCAGTTTCTCGGCATGGAAAAGCCGAAACAGACCTTTTCCATTGACGATATCATTCCGCCGGGGATTTGATTGTTAAAAAAATTGCCGATATCGGCAAATATCAAAGATATTTTACGCATAATATATTGATTTCTTGCCGATAATATGCTATCATAAAGGCAGAAATGCAAAGGGGGCGTGGCGCAAGGTATGAATTATCTGTCTGTGGCACAAACGGCGAAGAAATGGAAAATGTCCGAGCGAACGGTCCGGAATTACTGCGCCCAGAACAAAATTCCCGGCGCGTTTCTGACGGGCAAGACATGGAACATCCCCGAAAATGCCGAAAAACCGGAGCGCAGGGGTAAACATTCCGACGCGCCGAAAACACTTCTGGATATTCTGCGGGCGGAACAGGCGGCGAAAATCTCCGGCGGGATTTATCACAAGGTGCAGATTGAACTGACCTACAATTCCAACCATATCGAAGGCAGCCGCCTGACCCATGACCAGACACGCTATATTTTTGAGACCAACACCATCGGCCCGGCCGGCGAGGCGATGAACGTGGACGATATCGTTGAGACGGCAAACCATTTCAAGTGCATCGACCTGATCATCACGCAGGCAAAATACGCGCTGACGGAAAAATTTATCAAGGAACTGCACCTCACGCTGAAAAACGGCACCAGCGACTCGCGGCTGGACTGGTTCGCCGTGGGCGATTACAAACGGGTACCCAACGAGGTCGGCGGCAGGGAGACCACGCCGCCCGAACAGGTCGGCCCGGCCATGAAAAAGCTGTTAGCCGACTACAGCGCGGAAAAGGAAAAAACCTTCGAGGAACTGCTGGATTTTCATGTGCGTTTCGAGAGCATTCATCCGTTTCAGGACGGCAACGGCCGTGTGGGCCGGCTGATTCTGTTCAAGGAGTGCCTGCGAAACAACATTGTGCCCTTTATCATCGGCGACGATATGAAGATGTTTTACTATCGCGGGCTACATGAGTGGGATCGGGAAAAGGGCTACCTGACCGATACCTGCCTTGCGGCGCAGGATCAGTTTAAGAAGTATCTGGATTATTTCAGAATCAAATATTAGCAGGAGGAAAAGATGACGCAATTATCCAGTAATGAGCCGAAAAGCTGTGAAAAAACGAGGCAGTCAGAGAGTGCTTCACGCGAGGAATACCTGAAAAAGGTAACAATCGGTGATTTAAAACCTCTGCATTCCACCATTACGCTTATGGAGTATAACCCGCACTGGCCGAAATTGTTTGAGCGGGAATCGGGCAGAATCCGCTCTCTGCTTGGTGACCGTGTACGGCGGCTGGAACACGTCGGGTCAACCGCAGTACCGGGGCTGTGCGCCAAGCCGATTATTGACATTCTTCTGACGGTAACGGATTCGGCATATGAAACATCCTATGTTCCAGCACTGGAAAACGCCGGATATGTGCTCCGCATACGAGAGCCCGACTGGTTTGAACACCGCATGTTCAAAGGCCCCGATACGGATATTAATCTTCATGTATTCAGTGAAGGTACCTCCGAAGCAGAACGCATGCTTCGTTTTCGGGACTGGCTACGAACGCATGAAGCCGACCGCGAGAAATATGCACGAGTCAAACGTGAACTGGCTCAGCAGGTGTGGGATAACGTGCAAAACTACGCCGATGCGAAAACTGCCGTGGTTAGTGAAATTATGGAACAGGCCACATCTAAAGAGTAATCAGTACATTAAAATATCTTTTCAGGAGCAACCTTCGGGCTGCTCCTTTTTCATGCCATTTTAAGGAGGTGAGCGGCAGATGGCGGATAATTTTGGCCTGAAAATCGGCGTGGAGGGCGAAAAGGAATTCAAGAAGGCGCTCTCGGAGCCAACAGAGGGACGTTCTTTTTGTTGGCTTTTTATTTAGCATACTATACTTAAAAAAGTATTTGAGCATTTTATTTATCTATTTGCTAAAGAAAAAACTGACGTGTTATAAGCAAGTAAAGGTATATCATTGACAAATTTCCAGAGGTATCGGTTTGAGCGTATATATTGTATTCAAGGCTAATTGTTTGCCAACAAAAAGAACGTCCCCCAGTTGGCTCCCAAGCCGCCCGCTGCGAAGTGCTCCTTCCTCAACTTGACAAAATTGACCTGGTCGTGCTCGACCCCCCCTCGTGCCGGCTGCATGCCCCAGGTACTTGATGCCCTCATTCACAAAGCTCCTCCTTCAATAATCTACGTTTCCTGCAATCCCGCCACCCTCGCTCGCGATCTTAAGATATTGACCGCCAATGGCTATAATATTAGTGCGGTTCAACCCATCGATATGTTTCCCCGGACTAGCCA
>DHRG01000047.1:0-1315 GCA_002408285.1 Peptococcaceae bacterium UBA5318
GGCAAGTCCTGCGGTGCTTTTGGAACCGGCGGAGGCGTCTGTTTAGGCTGGCCGTAGAATTCTACCAGGGCGGGAAGCAGGACCCGGCGACCTTGGACCAAGGAGCCTTGCCAGGATTTTTTGACGTCTATAGCCCGGTCTTCATCTTCCGGAAATAGAAGACTGGTTGTGTTGTTTGTTCCTTCTTTAAGCCGATATTCGTCTGGGAGGTATTTAAGCACTTCTATATCAAAAGTATCAAAATCCCTACATTCAACCGCTTCTTTATTAGGATTAACCTGGCCGGAATAATATCCGCCCCCGCGGACAAAAAGGTCTTTCTTTTGTTCCTCTATCATACCGGAACTAAAGGGTATGATTTTATAGGTCACATTATCGTATTTCTCCTTCAAATCAGATGGGATAGCCACCACCAATTGGCAGTCACGGGGAATCCCATCGCCGGGCTTGTCCCGATCCCCGTCATAGTCGGTGTCTTGCCAGATAAGGCCATCCGCGTGCAGCCAGCACTCAAAAAAGCCGACAATTAGGCAGTCCCTGCAGTCAGTTCCGGTGATGTGTACCGAAGAAGGCGGCTCCGCAGCAGAAGTGCTGGCAGAGAATAATACGACGAGAAGGGCGAGAAGGAAAAAAGGCAGGGCTTTCTTCATGGCCGCCAATTTCCTTTATACAGTGGATTTCTGACAATAAGAAAAAGTTGTTTAGCATCTTTAACAGTCCTAAAGGCAAAGGCCTCTACCTTATTTAGATCCACCCTTGGGGAACCCAGCGCCACATCACAGGCGTTTTGGGTATCATATCGGGCGGTAAAAGGATTAACCACCTTGCCGTGCGCTCCCGTCCGGGCGCCGATGATCAAACCGTCCTGAATGATCAGCATTTGCCTTGAACTCATGTTGCTGGTCGATTGTTTAACAGCAATTGTTTGAGGCCCCGGCTCGATACTGAAAATAATGTCGTTTCCAAACCTGGCCGGCAACTGCTCATAAGTAACATACATATACTGTGCCCCCGGCTCAAAGACGCTTGTTCCGGTACTTCTCCTAACCAATACCCCTTCTTTCAGCGCTGTGCCGACAAAAGCAGTAACCGGCTTCTCCAGCGTGGTAATATAAATCGCCCTCGCGTACTGATCCCACTGAACTTCCGCGCCCAGGCATTCGCTGACAAAGCGCAGCGGCACCATTGTCCGGCTGTTGACCAAGGCCGCCGCCGTATCTAAAGCAATACTGTCCTCATCGACCCGGGCCTGCTTTTGTCCAATGACTAAACTGATAGATTTTCCTTTATGGACGATACTTACCGTATCCGTGTC
>DHRG01000047.1:1444-8693 GCA_002408285.1 Peptococcaceae bacterium UBA5318
AAAGTCCGGCTGTCCGCGTTTATCATGGGTTTCTGGTCCGGGAAAGCAACCTGGCCGCCGTCTACATAAACCTTAATCTCATCGGCAGCGGCCCCAACATTACCTGACCCTATAAATACAAGTAAAACCGCCAGTAAAACAACAGAACAAATTTTTTTCATAGTCATCCTCATCCTTTCCGCTTGTTGATTTAGATATCAACAAGCCATCCAGCCTGATTTTAGGACTTCTGCGCCAAGGCAATGCTGCACATGAGTACGGGCATCAGTGCTGTTAAGGCTACTATATTTTAGCCAATTTTCTCTATTTTCTCATATAAATACCGCAAAATCCACCATATACCGTAAACAGCGGAAGAATAAAAGTAGAGTATGGGGTAAGAAAATCACAGGCCCGAACACGATGTTCGGGCCTGGGCGATCCTAAGCCAAGGAGGGCGCATATCGCCCGGTATGATTTTCTCCGCGGCAGGCCGTGGTTCTGTTCCATCCGCAGCGCTAGAACGTGTGGCATGGTATCCTCTCTATTAAAACATATTCCTTTTGCTTAGATACCAGACACTAGCCAGGGAGAGTGTCAGGGCGATGATGAGCACATAGGCGAAACCATGGGGCGAGTATTGAAAGGGAATAAGGACGTTCATCCCGAAAAAGCTGGATACCATCGTGGGCAGGGACACTACTATTGTAATGGCGGCGAGAAATTTCATCACCATGTTCAAATTATTAGAGATGATCGAGGCGAAAGCGTCCATAGTACCGGTCAAAATGTTAGTGTAAATGTCCGCCATTTCAATAGCCTGCCTGTTTTCCGTGATGACGTCTTCCAGCAGGTCTTCGTCTTCCTCATATTTTTTGATGGTCTTATTTCTTAATAATTTCTCTAACACTTTTTCATTCGCCCGCAGAGAGGTTGTAAAAAAGACTAAGCTCTTTGAGAGATTGAGGAGCTTAATGAGTTCCCTGTTCTTCAAGGATTTGTGAAGTTCCAGTTCCACCTCAGTTGTTTTCTTATCAATATCCCGCAGGTATTTTAGATATAACAGGGTGTTCTTGTAGAGGATCGTCAGGAGATAGCGGGTCTTTTTAAAGGTTGCCAGCCCTTTGATTTTGCTGCTTGTTAAATGCAAAGTCGTATCTATATCCTCCAGCCCCACGGTTACAAGGTATTCATCGGTCATGATGATTCCGAGCGGCAGAGTGTCGTACATGACATCCGACTGTTTCATGATGGGAATATTGATGATGATCAGGATTTGGTCATCTTCAATATCCATCCGGGGAATTTCTTCTTCATCCAGTGGATACCTGATAAAATCTTGATTAACTCCCGTTTGGGAAGATAGTAATTGTATTTCTTCTTCAGTAGGCTTTACCAGGTTGATCCAGCAGCCTTTTTCAAAGTGGTCTATTAAAACCGCTTCGTCGTGAATAGTTTGGAAAATTTTCAGCATCGTGATCCCTCCTTTTTCAGAGGAGGCCGCTCCTCCGGGCAATAGTATGGCGGCGCCCTCTAATTTCGTTTATGAACGTTCGTATAGGGACACTTTCCATACAATCACCCCCCTTATAATAGAAAATACCCCACTGCAACGAGTGAGGTATCTAACATGGTTAATCCTCCCCTCGAGCAGTTTTGGCACAATACGACGTCAGGGCATATTGCCCAGCTACATTAGATAACACCTTAATCCGATGTTACCTGCTGACCACTTGGCATCTTTCGATGTTTCACGGCAGTAGCGTGTGTTCGTATAGTAACCTCACCTAACGGAGATATATATTGGTTCTTCATCGTTATTATAGCCTTGTTTCAAACAATTGTTAAGTATTATTTTACGACAAAAACTTTTTATTTATGTACCATATTAGCCATCCTCACCATAATAACGCCGATTTCTCCTCTGTTGATGGTGCTTTCCGGTTTAAACAGCGCCTTGCCGTTTTCGTTATAACCGCCCAGCAGGCCTTTTTCTTCCAGGGCGATGATCGTTTCTTTAGCCCAGTGATTGTCAATATCGGCATATTTTGTTTGGAAGCCGGCGGAAGGTTTGCCGATCCCCAGGGCTTTAGCGAGCATGACCGCAGTTTCTCCCCTTTTTGCAGGGTTATCCGGTTTGAAATAAAGCTTTCCTTTACTATCGCCGTACCCTCCCGTGATGTTTTTTTCAGCCATGGCAGTGATAGCGTTGACCGCCCAGTGTTCCTGCGTGTCAACGAAGGGGTTCTGGAAGGAGGGAGAAGGGTTTTCGTACTTGAGGTATCGGCTGAGGATCCCTGCGAGTTCGGCGCGTGTGACAGGCAATTCAGGCCGGTAAGTGCCGTCGCCGTATCCTGTGATAAGCCCAAGCTTGAAGACCTGGTTCAAATCCCTCCTGGCCCAATAGCTTCCGGTGTCGCGATAGGCTGTCAGCAGGGGAAAGGGCTCGGGGCTCTCGCCTGGGGGCGCTGAGAGGGCATATAACCTGCCTTCCATTGTTCCGACAAAAACCATCTCATCCTTCGTGACGCTATTTGCCAGCAAATACTGATCGCCTAGTTTTATATTCCAGTTGAGCGGTGTTTTGCCTGTGTTAAACGATGCAATTTTAGCTTGCAGGCTATTCAGCAGAACAGCCCCGCCATGCGTAACGGCGGAAGCCCCGAAATTGGCAAGGGACGTTTCTATTTGCCAGACATTTTCCCCGGTTTCCGGGTCTAACGCGTAAAGGGATCCGCTCAAAGTGCTGTAGACAAGAGCGTCATTGTACATTATGGGCGAGGACAGCCCGGAGGAAGCCGAAACCTCCCAGAGCTGCTTTCCGGTGGCCGCGTCGTAGGCATAGACCTTGCCGCCCGGTGTGCTGATAAACACCTTCTGCTGGTAAAATAAAGGATTGCTGGCGGCCGGCGCATAATAGACCTGCGAGCCTATTTCCTGGCGCCATTTCTCGAGGCCTGTTTGGGTATCCACAGCATAAAATTTTTGATCCCAGCTTCCAAAGAAAACAGTATCTGATCCATATGCCGCTGAACTCATGATCGTACTGCCTGTCGCAAATTTCCAAAGCAGCTTGCCTGTTTCCGCTTGCAGGGCATAAAAATTATAGTCGCTGGAGCCGAAGAAGACTTTACCGTCGGCAACCACAGGCTGGGCGAGAATGGCCCCGCCGGTTTGATACTCCCAAAGTTTGGAGCCGTTGGCGGGCTTGAAAGCATAGAGCTTACCGTCGGCGGAGCCGACATATAAAACGCCATTAACTAAAACAGGGGAACCTAAAATTGCGCCCTGAGTTTTCGCCTCCCATACTTTGTGTCCTGTAGCCTGCTGCAGCGCGTACACCTTACCGCTGTTATCGCCGACATAGACGTATTTACTCCCCAGGGCGGGGGTCCCCTGGATTCCGCCATCGGTGGACGCTTCCCAGTTTAGCTTGATTTGAGGATTCTGCAGGAGTCTGAAACGGACCTTATCTATGTAGTTATGGCCTTCCTTGTCTACAGCCCGAACTGTGATGACCCGCAGGCCGTCATCCACATTGCTCAGATCCACGGTCTTCTGATAGATAGACCCGCTTAAATCCAACGGCTTCCAGCGGTTATCTTCTAATTTATACTCTACTTGCTGGGGCGGTTCAGTCCAATTCTCCAGCCTGGCCTGTAATAAAAAGCTGCTATTAACGTTTTTATCAGGGGTTGGATCCGTGATTTTGATCGTTCGGGGATCGGCCGTATTCAAAGAGATTTTGGTTAAAACAGAAAGGGGCTGGATGGCCGGGTCGGTGACCCCCACTAATTTATTATAGACAGTCAGTTCTTGTTGGTCCGGGTCCACTTCGACGGCGGCATAACCGCTTTCCATGGCGGCCTTCGTCATAATGACGGTAATACCGTTAACCTTCCACATATCATTTCTGTGACCGTGACCGGTAAAAATAGCCGGGACGTTGTAACCTTTGAGAATGGACCAGAGATCAAAGTCGTTATCGGTAAAATTAGCCTCCGTTTTTCCCTCATCAAAAAAGAGGGGGTGATGGGTAAAAAGGATGACGGGTGTGGTTTTGGAAACGGTACGGAGGTCTTTTTGCAACCACGATAACATTTGTTTATCCAGATGACCGTTTTGTCCTTTGGCAATAGAACTGTCCAGGGTTACAAAATGGATCCCCCCGTAATTCCAGGAGGTATAGCAAGCCCCGAAATATTCTTTAAAATATCCCTTGCCGGCATCAATCCAACGGCTTTCATGGTTGCCTGGGGTATGATAACAAGGCGCGGTGAAGGTACTGATAAGTTGCCGGTAGGCCTGATATTCCTCGGGCCTCCCCAGTTCGCTGATATCTCCTGTGTTGACCATAAAAGCAATAGTAGGGTAGTTTTGCAGGATATCGTCGATTACAGCCGGGCTGTATTTATTACCGGCCCCCGAACCGATGTGGGGATCGGTCAGATGTATAAAAGTAAAAGCTTCGGAAGTATTTTCAACGGCTTGCAGCGGCAGAGGTGTTAAAATTAGAAAGAGCAGTGGAATAATAAGGGAAACAGCAGATGTAAAACTTATTTTTTTGGCGGATTGTTTTCTTGTGGATTGTTTTTTCATTGATATGTTTCCTTTCTTAAATGTATAATGAGTTTTAAGTATCGTTTTTTGTGACAATGCTGAAAGCGGGGTTCTTGATGGTAAATCTGTTTTTCCTGACCGTCATGGTGGTAATTTTTCTGGTGTTTGGCCTCTTAAACTTTTATATTGGGCTGCGTGGGTGGCAGTTTCTTTTTCAGTACCTGCCGGTGATTAATAGAGCGGTTTATTGGGCCGTCTTTTGGACGGTTTCCCTATCCTATCCGGTAGCCCGTGTGGGGAGAGGTTTTTTCCCGGAAAAGGTTAGTTGGGCGGTAACTTTGCTGGGCGCTTATTGGCTCGCGGCGATGTTTTATTTCCTGCAAATTATTGTCGTCGCCGATTTGTTGAAACTGGCGGACCGTTTTTTTCCTTTTGTGCCGGCAAGCGTAAGAAGCCATCCCCGTTACAGTTTTTATCTGGGAGTAGGTATTTTGGTCCTTGTCGCAGGGATCGTTATATACGGATCCTGGAATGCCCGCCGCCCCCAAATCCAACATTATGACTTGACCATACCGAAACAGGCGGGTGATTTGCAGCAGTTACACGTTGTAATGGTTTCAGATATCCATCTGGGGGAAATTATTCATAACGGCAGACTTACTAATATGGTGGAAATGGTCAACCGTCTTGCGCCTGATGTGGTATTGCTGCCGGGGGATGTTGTGGATGAGGACATCGGCCCTTTTATCAGACAGGGTATGGCCGCCAACTTTCAGAGGCTGCAGGCAAAATACGGCGTTTATGCTTGCCCCGGCAATCATGAGTATATTGGCAGTCATACTGATGAGGTTTTTCATTATTTGGAGCTGGGTGGAATCCGGGAACTAAGGGATAATTATGTAAAAATAGCCGACAGTTTCTACCTCGTCGGACGGGATGACAGTTCCCGTTTTTCCCATTACTCCAAGGACGAACAGTCCAAACCCCAATCCCTTTCCACTATCCTGGCAGGGGTGGATACATCTTTTCCGCTCATCCTTCTCAAACACCAGCCTACCCAATTGGAGGAGGCTGAAGCGGCGGGAATCGACCTGCAGCTTTCGGGACATACCCATCAGGGACAGATGTTTCCTAATCAGTATATCACAAGCCGGATCTTTGAAAAGGATTGGGGCTATTTGCAAAAAGGTTCCCTCCAGCTTATCGTGTCCTCCGGTTTTGGCACGTGGGGGCCGCCCATCCGGATTGGTAATAAACCGGAAATTGTGGATATTTTGATCACCTTTAAATAGCACGACCGCAGGAACCATACCCTTAATATATATTCGACGTGCCGGGGTCGGTTTTGTTCCCCTGCCGGTAAAGTATCGGCTTCTTGTAATTAATCATTGAGATAGAACCTGAATTTTGATATGCTGGTAAGTGTCTAAGGCAATCAGTACATGAATAAAATGGTCGCAGATAATATCTTATAAAAAGGAGCACTTTTGATGAATATTAGTTTTTTTCTGACGCCAAAGCAGGATGTAATCTATCTATCACCCCGCTCCACCATGCGTCAGGCTTTGGAAAAGATGGAATACCACCGGTATACGGCAGTTCCTCTTGTAGACGAAGAAGGCAGGTATGTGGGCACGATTACGGAAGGAGATTTGCTTTGGAAAATCAAGAACACCCCTGGCTGCAGCTTTGAAAATACTCACCGAATATCGCTGACAGACGTTCCCAGGCATATTCTCAATAAAGCTGTAACCATTGATGCGCGGATGGATGATTTAATCAGTCTGGCAGTGAATCAAAACTTTGTTCCGGTGACTGACGATGAAGGGATTTTTATTGGGATCGTCAAGCGGCGGGATATTATTGAATACTGTGCGACATTAATGCAACAAACCCGGTATTAAAAAATATTGACAATAAAATATAATATATTATACTTTTAGCTAAACAGGATACTGCATAGTGGCCAGGGAGGGAAAAACTTGAATGATCGATTACTGCGTATTAAATTAGATACATTCCGACCATTAGGAGAAATGGTTTATGAATCTTTACGGGACGCTATTATTTCCCAAACTCTTAAACCAGGTGAAAGACTGATGGAAACCGACCTTGCCGAGGAGTTGGGAGTGAGCCGGACTCCTGTCAGGGAAGCCATCCGTAAGTTGGAACTGGAAGGATACGTGGTAATGATTCCACGTAAAGGCGCATATGTTGCAGGACTATCTATCAAGGATATAAACGAGGTATTTGAAATCAGGGGCTCCTTGGAAGCTTTAGCCGCCGCGCTTGCCGCCACCAGGGCTACCCAGGGTGAAATTGATGAAATGGAACGTCATCTTCTTTTGGAAGCGCACCATTGGGAAACCAGTGATTTGATTAAAACCATTGAGGTAGATACCCGCTTTCATGAATTGATTTATAAAGCGGCCCGTAACAGCCGGTTGCTGAACATGATCAGAGAGATCCGGGAACAGGTCCAAAGATTTAGGACGACTTCATTAGGCGTGCCGGGACGGATGAAATTTGCTATCAGTGAACATCGGAGGATCGTCGAGGCGATTGCCGACCGTGATCCCGAAACAGCGCAAAAGGCGGCCCACGACCATATCGAAAGCTCCGAACATGCGCTTCTGGAAGTAATCAGTTACCAAAAAGAATAAGAAAAAGGACGATTATTCGTCCTTTCAGACTGTCAAAAAAGACGATG
>DHRG01000055.1:0-22833 GCA_002408285.1 Peptococcaceae bacterium UBA5318
CGCCCATGCCGGGCGCACTAAAGCTAAGGGAGGCCTCCTATGTAAGGCCTCCCTTAGCTGATACTTTCCACTTCAACATATGACAACTCTTCAAGAAATACACGATAGGATCATAAAACTTAGTTCTTAATCTTGGCGATATCCAATACTCCGATCGCAGACTTGACAATTCTGGCAACTGTTCCAAAAGACACAAAGACGTATTCGGCTCCTTCGAGGTTATACTCTTCCCAACGAACTTCCTCTTTTGCCATCTGCTGATATTTCGATTGCAGCAATTTGTTTTTTTCTTCCAATTCATCACAATCTGTATACAGCGAGTTTAAAATTGCACGGGGACGGCTTTTATCATCCCAGCCGCGTGTTGCCCAACTCTTGTCATATACCTTAGGCTCGGGAGTTTTAATAATTACTGGTTCCATCATTTGACCGATCATGCCATCGCACAATAATATTACAGGATTGCGATATTTATCGGCCAAATCAAACGCCAACTGGATTAAATCACAAGCTTCCTGAACCGACGCAGGCGCGAGAGTCAAGGTATAATAATCTCCGTTGCCTCCGCCTCTCGTTGCCTGAAAATAGTCTCCTTGCGAAGCTAAAATGCCGCCTAAGCCCGGACCGCCTCTCATCATGTTTACTATAACCGCCGGCATCTCCGCCGCCGCCAGATAAGAAATTCCTTCCTGCATCAAAGCTATTCCGATACTGGATGAACTGGTCATAACCCTGGTCCCCGTTCCGGCGGCGCCATAAACCATACTGATTGATGCTAATTCACTTTCTGATTGCAGAAATGTACCGCCATGCTTTGGTAAATTTACCGACATATACTCAGGAATTTCATTTTGCGGTGTAATCGGGTAACCAAAAAACAATAAGCATCCCGCTCTGATAGCCGCTTCTGCGATAGCTTCATTTCCCTTCATTAACACTTGCTTTGTCATAGGCCCCACTCCTTATTTTTCAATCTCAATACAAACATCCGGGCAAGTCAACGCGCATGATTTACAGGCAATACATTTCGCCATTTCGGTAACTTCAGCAGCATGATAGCCTTTACTGTTTGTTTTGCCTTTTGATATTTCCAGAATACTCTTAGGACAAGCCCGAATACATAACATGCAACCTTTACATCTCTCCTCGTCAATAGTAACAACAGCCATAATTTCTGCTCCTTTCTGAATGGTTTTCTTTTATCAAATCAAAATGATCTTTCTGTTTCTCGTGTATCTCCACGATAATCATTTTGTAAAGCTGCAAAATCCGGTTTATAATCAAGCCAAAGCGGTCTTGTGCATATTTTTAGAGTAAACGGCACACCTAGGCAAACGCTATTATGTTTTCTGACCAATTCTTCTATGATCTCTTCTTCCGCTGTAAAGTACTTGACGGGGATTCCTGTTATCTCCGTTACTTTACGTAAAATTTTGTCACCTTCAACAATTAAATCAGCAACCGTATCCCGTCCTAGGTTGGTGTTATTGATAATACCCGTTATATTGTGACAGGCTGCTTCTTGTATGTTTTTTATAGCCGCGCATATGTCTTTTACGGTTAATGACATCGGCCGCCTCGCATTAACAACGAATAAGACCTCCAGGCTTTCCTTTAAAGATGCAAATTGCCGTCTGTATCGTCCCAATGCCCGTGCTCCGGTTTCATTTCCTCCGACATCAAATACCACCAAATCATAATCGCTATCAAAGGCCGAGTTGACTTCAGCGGACACCACCGGCATGTCGCTATATTCCAAAGCACATTTTGACGCTATTAACTTAACGCCATTTTTCTCCAGGATTTGCTTCTGGAATGCACTGCGGAAAAAAGGATTTACAATATCTAAATCAATCAGAACCGTTTTATTACCTAGCTGGGATTGGTTTATTGCATAATTAATCGCAAACTCCGTTTTGCCGCTCCCGTAATTTCCAATACATACAACTACTTTTTTCATGTTTTGTTGCCCCCGCCAATACAATTAGGACTTACATCTTTTTAATAATGCAATTAATATGCCATATAACAAAGTTCAACAATATCCTTAAAAATAGTAGCGGCAATATGTGCGGATAATATTAAAAAACAGCATATGTTCCATTAATGGATCGGCATTGTGCAGGCCGTACACCCCTTTAATTCAACGTGTTGTTGCCATTCTAATACTGATCCATTAATGGATACAACGTTCCATAAATGGATCAGTATATATGGATATATTGTTTGTAGGCCCTAAAGAAAACTTGGATTACGCCATAGCCTTTGGCGACGGCGTAATCCTTAGTTGCACTTATACTATCATCCTATTAAGGCTTATACTTTCCGATAGTATAAAAAAGCGCGACTCCGGTCGCGCTCTGAGAAGGAAGCATTTTTGCTCCCTTCTTTAATTATTTCTGTTCAGTTTTGCTTTTCTTAATAAAACTTCTTCGTTGCAAACAACTCCTGCACATGGTTTAAGGCTTCGCCGAAGCGCTGGAAGTGCACGATTTCCCGCTCCCGCAAGAAGCGAAGGACATCGGTAACCAGCGGGTCGTCGGAGAGATTGATCAGCCAATTATAGGTAGCCCGGGCTTTTTGCTCGGCGGCCATGTCTTCGGTGAGATCGGCAATGGGGTCCCCTTTAGCCTGGATGTAGGCGGCAGTCCAAGGGTTGCCAGTCGCATCGGTATAGAACAGGGCCCGGTCGTGGTCGGCATAATGCCCGCCCAATCCGGCTGCTTTCAGTTCTTCCACAGAAGCGTCCTTGGTCAGCTTATGCACGATGGTGCCGACAATTTCCAGGTGGGCCAGTTCTTCGGTGCCGATATCGTTCAACAATGCCCGTGTTTCCTCCGTGGGCATGGAATAGCGCTGGTTCAAGTAGCGCAGGGAAGCCGCCAATTCACCGTCCGGCCCGCCATATTGGGTAATCACCCATTTAGCCAGGCGGATGTTTTTTCCTGTTACGCACACAGGGTATTCCAGCCTTTTTTCATAGATCCACATATTACTTCCCTCCTCACATTTCCCAAGGCCAGGGCTGCTCCGCCCATTGCCAGGTATTTCCGACGTTCATGGAATGTCCAAAGCCTTTGGAAGGCCCGCATTGCTCATCCATCTTCATTTGCAACTGCCTTATTTCGTGGTGGATAAGGTTGTATTGTTCCAGAGCCTTGGCGTCATTGGGATGTGTATCAAGGTAGAGGTTTAGTTCAACCGCTACAAACCCTAATTCCTGCATCCTTTTCAACATTTGTGCGCAATCCTTCATTTCAACAGCCACAGGGAACACCCCCTCCGGGGAAAACCAAACGGCAGGGCGCCGGTCCCTCACAAGGGCCATATACCCCTTGCGGCATATTTAATTCCGGAAAGAGCGTACCATTTGCCAGAGCTTCCGCCGGTTCATACACCACATTATAGAACTGCCAGGGCACATAGGCATGAGCCAGCCTAAAAGTTGTATCCGGGATAACCGGAAGACTGGGAACCGGTTTGGGACAAGGCGGAGAAAGGAAAGGCGCTTGAGGGCCGGGTATTTGAAAAGGAAATGGAGCCGCTTCCGGAATGATCTTAAAGGTATAATTTCTCAAAATTGTAACCTCCTTATGGACAGATTGTATTGTAGTATATGCCCCGCCTCCCAAAGTTGTCCCTGGCAAGATTCTTAAAATAAAATTGAAAACCCCGCGGCGGGGCTTGTTCCTCGCCGCGGCGGCGTATTTGTAACAAAAAGCAGCTTTCGCGGATAAGCGATAAGCTGCTTTGCAACTTGCACTTTGTTTTATTGTTGTCCGTACTTCCTGATCATCCACTGCCGCAGGGCTTGGCATTCCGTTTTCGGGATGGTGTTCATTGTGCCCAAGGCGCCGGCATAATAGGCAATTTTTGCCCCCTCTTCGATAACAACAGCATTCGTAAAAGCTGTGCCAATGTCCGGTCCCACGGCCAGCACTCCGTGATTAGCCAGCAAAACGGCATCGTGGTCACGCAGCGTATCAACAGTAACCTGGGCCAGCTCCTTTGAACCCATAGGCCGGTAAGGGGCCTTCGCCACTTCTTCTTCCCCGATCAAGGCCGCCAGTTCGGCTACCACCACGGGAAAGCGGCCTTCATAGCAAGCCCAGGCAGTGGCAAAAACCGAGTGGGTATGACAGATACCGAAGACGTCAGGACGTTTTTGATAGGCCAGGCAATGCAGCGGCGTTTCCACTGAGGGCTTACGGGCGCCGTCAATGATTACGGCATCCGGCGCCAGAACTACTATATCCTCCGGCTGCAGCGCTTCGTAATCCATGCCGCTGGGCGTGATACAGATATAACCTGACTCTTTGTCCCGTGCGCTGAAATTACCGAAGGTCAGGGTCACCAATCCCATTCTCCTGGCTCTCAGGGCTGTTTCTATAACCTTTTTTCTTGCCTCTTCCAATAGCACACCCATCAACTCCTATTTAGACCGGTCAAAATAGATGCTTTTTCCGGTCACGGAAACTGGGACGCCAACAATGATTTGCCCTTCCATCAACCCCATTTTTCTGGCTGCCGCCCCGACTCTGTACATGATACGGTTATCCAGGTTCAGCAGGCCGGCTGTTTTTACAGCCGATCCCAAGGCAATGCCCAGATCAAGCAATCTCCAGGCGCATAACGGGCCTTCGAATTCCGGCCCCTCCGCATGCTGCAGTTCAACACAGGTATTTTTACCGCACGCCCCGCAGTTCAATCCAACGGGCCTGGATTTTTCCAGGGATACTAATAAAACCGCCGCGGAATTCCGGACATTTTCGCCATCCCGGTCAAAATTCTTTTTCTTTGCTTTTTCCCCGTATTCAACCATGGCGTCCGCCAAAGCTGCTACTTCCTGACCGGTAACGATCTTGATACCGACAAAATCCTGGCCGGCGGCCTTGGGTGCTGTTCTTGCGGCAATAGCCATTAGTTCGACCGCTTTAATGATCCCATCCAGAAAATCGTCCTTCATCCCAAACCAACTCCTTCATTTATAATTTAACCTTTTTATGGTAAACCAAAGTGGTATACACACTATTATCCTGCCGTTCATAACGTATTCCGGCCAGCATATAGTTTTGTTTCATTCGAAAGTGCAGCGAAGCAATATTGGGCATAGGAGCGATGATCGTTTCCGCAAAAATATCGGCGATCCCCGCCTGGCGCAGATCCGCTAAAAGGGCTTCATATAATAAGCTTCCTATACCTTGGCCGGTGGATCCGGGTAAAAGGGCAGTCTGATTGATTAAGACAAAATTCTCCAGGCAATATTTTGCAAACTGGGGGTGCCAATAAATATTCTCCAGCCAGTTGGGAACTTCCTGCAACCATTCTTCCTTGCGATAAGCAAGCAAAAAGCCCTTTATTTGATTGTCCTCAAGATATACGTATTTATAAGAAAGCTTCTGCAGGTCAGCGGAATATTTAGCACGAAATTTTTCCTCATTTTTCAGGTAGTCATTCATCAAAAAACCCTGAAGAGCCTCTTTTTTCTCTGTGCCCACGCTCTGAAGAACGGAAAAAATCCCGTCTAAATCACTCGCTTTTGCTTTCCTGATCATCAAAATTTCACCCCTTTTCATATAAATATTCTATATTTTAGTATACTAAGGATTCTTGATTTCGACAACCTCCCTATGCTATAATGGGTTGTAGGTTTTCGATAAGGAGGGATAAAGATGCCGTTACAAATAACCGAATATGCTAATCAGAGTGACTTTCCAGATAACTGGAACAATTGGCAATGGCAAATGGCAAACCGGATCCATAGTATTGAAGTTTTAAGTGATTACATTCACCTGACAACTGAAGAAATGAAAGGCGTATCAGGCTGCCTCAAAAAATTCCGCATGGCCATCACTCCTTATTATGTTTCCTTAATGGATCCTGACGACCCTTTGTGTCCGATTCGGAAACAAGCGATCCCTTCGTTGCAGGAACTGCTTTCCCATCAGGAGGATCAAGATGATCCTTTGCATGAAGAAGATGACTCACCCGTCCCCGGCCTAGTCCACCGCTACCCGGACAGAGCGCTTTTATTGGTGTCCGACATGTGCGCCATGTACTGCCGCCACTGTACACGCCGCCGCTTGGCCGGTCAGAAAGATCACGCGCTTCCGAAAAAGCAAATCGAAATTGCCCTGGAATATATTCGCAGGACGCCGGTTATCCGTGATGTGGTCATCTCGGGCGGCGACCCTTTAACCTTACCGGACAGGGATATCGAGTACATCCTTGCTGAACTTCGTTCCATTCCCCATGTGGAAATCATCCGGATCGGGACCCGTACCCCGGTGGTTTTGCCTCAACGGATCACGGCGGAATTATGCCGGATCATCCAGAAATATCACCCGGTGTGGATCAATACCCATTTTAATCATCCTAAAGAAATAACCGCGGAATCCTCCCGGGCCTGTGAACGGCTGGTTAATCACGGTATCCCCGTGGGGAACCAGAGTGTATTGCTTAAAGGAATCAATGACTGCCCCCATATCATGAAGGAATTGATGCAAAAACTGGTGAAAATCCGGGTCCGTCCTTACTATATTTACCAATGTGATATGTCGAGCGGCATCAGCCATTTTCGCACTGCCATCGGTAAAGGGATCGAGATCATGGAAAACCTGCGCGGACATACGTCCGGACTTGCCGTCCCCCATTATGTTATAGACGCGCCGGGCGGAGGCGGTAAAATTCCCATCACACCCCAATACTTGATCTCCCAAACTGACCGTCAGGTAACCCTGCGGAATTATGAAAATAAAATTTTTACTTATACCGAGCCTGATAACAACCGCAGTAACTGTTCCTGTTCAACTTGCCGCAGCGGTAAGACCGGCTGATCATGCGGTAAGGAAGCCTCAAATACCAGTTTTGAGGCTTTTTTCTTTTTTAATTGCTTCCACTGCCAGTTGATCACAGCGGTTGTTATAGATATTATCGGCATGTCCTTTGACTTTATTCCACTTGATCTCATGGATTTGTCCCAGCAAAAGCAGTTCTTGCCACAAATCCTGGTTCTCAACTTCCTTTTTGCCGGAGGTGCGCCAACCGTTGGCCTGCCACTTTTCCAACCAGCCCTTGCCGAAGGCATTAACCAGATAAGCGCTGTCGCTGTATAACTCCACCCGGCACGGGAATTTCAGCGTCTGCAAAGCCCGGATCGCAGCCGTTAATTCCATCCGGTTGTTGGTGGTGTCTGCTTCATACCCCCACAGCTCTTTTTCTTTATTTTCCCACACCAGGACCGCTCCCCACCCGCCGGGTCCAGGGTTCCCGCTGCAAGCGCCGTCAGTATAGATATAAACAGTAATATCCTTTTTCAAACCGATAAATTCCTCCTTCAGCCCTCTGTTCTAACACCCCTAAAATCTGGTATAATCATTCTAAACGGTAGGGGGTGAATTTTTGCGCCGGATACGAATTTTTTTTGTTCTTATTATTCTGCTGGTTTTTATTTCCACTTCTGCTGTTTTCCTAAGCAGCTTGGCGACGACCAGCGGAAACAGTATCGCCGCATCATCGCCCACACCGTTTGTGCCGCCGCCTGAACCAATACATTACCGGGAAGTTCCCATTTTAATGTATCATGTTATCGAGGATTTCAACGGGCCTTTAGAACAATTATACGTATCCCCGTTGGAATTTCGCAAACAGATGGAATTTTTGCAAAAGCACAACTTCCATACGGTTCCGGTATGTGATGTCCTGAACCACTGGAAATACGGACAAGCGCTTCCTGCCAATCCCATTGTCCTATCCTTCGACGACGGCTACCGCTCGATATATACCCAGGCTTTTCCGATTCTAAAGGAATATGGATTTATAGGGACTCTCTATCTTTGCACAAATAAAATTGACACCGAATCCGGTCTTACCACTGAGATGATCAAAGAAATGTCCCTGCACGGTTTCGAGATCGGTTCCCATACCGTTTCCCATCCCGACCTCACTAAAATAAATACCGCCAGGCTTTCCCAGGAAATCAAGGATTCAAAAAGCGTCTTGGAAAGCCTCGTTGGACAGGAGGTTTCAACCTTCTGTTATCCCTCGGGACAAAGCAACCTTTCTGTGCGCGAAGAGGTTCAGGAAGCAGGCTATCTCGGGGCTGTGACGACCCGGTATGGTTATGCGTCCGCCGATCAAAACTCTTATCTGCTGAACCGCATCCGCGTCAATAAAAAGGATTCCCTGCAGGCTTTTCAAAAAAAGTTGGAATATTTTCATTGAACGAAACTTCATTCGGCGGGAGATTCAACTCCCACTGAATGTTAGTTTAGTGATAACTCAGCGCTGACGGCCCCGGAATCACCTGCACCCAGGTTTTTCCGGGTTTTATTTTTAAAGGTGCGCCATTTTCATCGTAAAACTTTAGGGAAGCGGAGGCGGAGGTCTTTTCCCAGCTTCCCTGGGCCGCCATTTTATCCATGAAATAATAGGCGCTCCCCTTTCCGATCAGCTTGATCTCCGATTCCAATTGCTCTTTGACGACTTCTTTCGTTTGGGCCGTCATAACAATGATATTATCCGCCGTTATGGATATCCCGTCTTCCATCACATGCTTCTTGCCGTCCATGCTTCGCTCGTAGTGATCCCCATTATAATGCCAAGTGACAATATAGGTGTATTTTCCTACAGAATAATCAATGGTAATATCGCCGTGGGGGCTCCCCTTAACTTGGCCGGTTGCTTCGGGAAACGTTGGAGGCGCTACCAGACTGAGTTTCCTGGCTTGGGCGCCCTGCACTAATTTATCTGTGCCGGAATAAAGATTATGAGGCATTTTTCTGGCTTTGTCACGCCAAAAATAAGCGCCGGAATTATAGATCTCGTCCAAATCCTTCATTTTAATGTCATGGATCAATTGCAGAGCATCTTGATTTCCCCCTGCATGGGCTAACGGCGCATTATAACCCTTCGCCAACTGAACAAAATAATACCGGGCGCTGCGAACCGGCCCAATTCTTTCCGCCTCTTCATGATAATAAAGCGCCATATAGCGGGTGATGCCACCTTCGGCTATGATCTCATACACCCAATCAGCCTTATCCAAGCCGCTTTGAGGATAAGCTTTGCGGTGATTGTCCACCATCACCAGGATAGCCCCCGGCAACTGGGGCTCTTTTATTTCCGCGGCTTTCTGCTCCTCCTGGCTTTGCGGGTTTGGCGAATCTGGCGACAAGGCGGCTTCATCCTTTGTTTTGTCCTTACCGCACCCGGCCAGGAGAAGCCCTGCTAAAAGGATTATCAGGGTTATTTTTTTCATATCCTGCCCCCCGACCCAAAATCTATACTTTACAATATTATTCCTGTAATCTTTTTTTCCTGCCGCTTGTTAAAAATTTATTCATTTCTGATAAGCACGGCGTCAACGGGCGCGTAATAATCCCGGGAAAGCTTTTCCGTCTTTTTTTCTCCGCCGCTATCTATCTGCCGATACATTTCTACCAGATAGCCGTTTTGACCTTTTTCCGCTATCTTATATTTTCCGGGGAAAGAGGGGTCTGTTTTAATAATTTGCGCGGCGGGATACATCTTAATAATTTTATTGTACAGATTTATTCCCTGAAAAGGGCATTCTCCGGCGCCATAAACAGCGATCGTCAAGCATAAGTCTTCTAATTTTGTGCGAATCAGAAGATAGGAATCGGTATTGTTTTTAAATTGCAGATCTTTTTGCCCATAAACGACGGTGGCATCCCGGCCCAGTGGGACATAAGCAATACGGACGGAATGATTGTGCCTTTCGGTTATTTGCAGCCCACTCAGGAGGAGCGCATTGTAAAACGTGCTGGAAACCTGGCAAACCCCGCCTCCGAGTCCGTTTTCAAACCTGCCCCCGACAATTACCTTCGCCTCACGGAAGCCGCGTTCTTTTTCCCGCGCCCCCACTGTTTCATTAAAAGATATTTCCTCCCCCGGTTCGACGATCAAGCCGTTTAGATAGTAACTGGCAAGCCGTACGTTTTCGGTGCGGTCCGGGATATCCGTCAATTGAGTGGAGTACTGGGCCCATAATTTCCGGGGCAGCTTTTCCCTTAGCTCTTCAGCAGTCACTTCCGGCCTGACCTTTTTGACCGGCAAAGCATATCTTTCCTGGTAAAATCCAGGGTTTGCCAGGCACAGGAAGAGAGAGTCGACCTCCAGCGACCGTCCCTCCTGCTCCGGGACGATGGTGATCTCATTATTTTCATCCCAGGATAAACGGGCATCGACCGGCGGCCTGTCAAATATTTCAGCCAGCTTAACGAGCTGTGATCTTAAATTGACCTTATCCTGGCAGGACATCATTTTCCCCGCCGGTCCATCCCCCTGGATAACCAAAGATAACTCTTGCAGGGTATAGGGGTATTCCTCCTGCTCCTGCTCCTGCTCCTGCTCCTGCTCCTGCTCTGATTGAAATGTCAAAGTAAGCCGTTCCGGCACATAAAAAAAAGAAACTCCCCTCAAATCCTCATTTGGTAAAGCAAATACGCTCCCTCCGTTTAAGAGCAGCGCCCAGATCAAAAAAACACCCCATATAAAGAAAACACGCCTTGCGGCGAGCCTTAAATTAAGAAAAAGCTGTCCTTTCAATGATACCATCTGCCTTTCTGTGGATAATAAAAACACACTCAATTATAAATACGACGCACAGCAGAATTTTATACGCAAATTTTGGATTTGTTTCTAACGGCGCATCCCGCTCTTCATTTTAAATATGGAAGGAGTGTCGCAAAACAGCAGCTTTGCAGCACTCCCTTCACGTTTGGCTAAAACTCCGCGCTTTCGTTTTCAATTTCCTCACCCTCGCTCAGCAGGCGAAGGGACTTGTCGATCCTCTGCATGTAATAAATAATCGGAACGGTTAACGCTATGGAAACTGTTGTCATTAGAAGCAGCCCCAAATCGGATCGCTCTCTGTAAAACATACCGTAACACCTCCTGCTACTATGTTTTTCAAACAGCGTCATAAAAAATCAGGAATATTTTGGTACGCCAAGGCATACTCACCTTAACCACGTCCCGGCCATAAAATACTTTAGACTTAGTAAAACTGAGGGGGCGAATAATTTGCGTAGAGGCGGCTTTTTTATCCGTATCAATTTATTAAGACGACAGTTGGAACTATATCAGGGCGGTACTTTGTATAATTCCTACCTTATTGCTATCGGCAAGCCGTCTACTCCTTCCCCGGTAGGGAGATGGTCGATTACCAATAAGACCATCCTCACAGGCGGAACGGTGTATGGAACGCGCTGGATGGGGCTGAGCCTTGATAGATATGGAATCCACGGAAATAACAACCCGCGCGTAATCGGTCAAGCTGTATCCCTGGGATGTATTCGTATGTTTAATGAAGATATTGAAACGATCTTCCCTATCATCCCTTTACATACGCAGGTAGAAATCATCTCAGGCTCCAGAGGAAGCGGGTATCCGCCGCCCCCTTATCACCCTAAATAATAACCTTCACAACCGGTTCCCCCGACGTTGCTTTGCCAATAAGCTTCGCCCCGGTGATCCCGGCTTCATGCAAGCCATCCAACAGTCGGTCGGCCCGCTCTTGTTTTACGGCAAAAATCAACCCTCCTGAGGTAATGGGATCCGCCAAAATATGTTTGTCGATGGCTTCCACCGCTTGTGCAAATACTGCCTTATCCTTCATGTATTCCAGGTTGGCCCAGTTGCCGCCGGCAATGTATCCTTGGATCCCTAATTCCCGGGCCCCCTCAAGGACCGGGACCTCCCGCAAGCTGATCTCGATTTGCACTCTGCTGGCCCGGGCCATCTCCCAGGCATGACCCAGGAGCCCAAATCCTGTGATATCCGTGCAGGCGTTGATCCCCACCCTTCGCGCCACGGCGGCGGACTTACCGTTCAGCTCCAGCATCACCGCGATAGCCTTGGCCTCCGTTTCCGCATCCACAGGGCTTTGAAGAATCAGCCTTCCTGCGCTATCCTTCTTTTTGCGCAACGCCGAAGTAATTATCCCGATCCCCAAGGGCTTTGTCAAAATAAGGCTATCTCCCGCCCGTACCCCGGCATTGGTCCATATTTCATCAGGACGTGCCGTACCGGTGACCGCTAACCCGTATTTCGGCTCATTATCCTGAATGCTGTGACCACCCAGGAGAAGGGCCCCGGCCTCCCGTATTTTTTGCGCCCCGCCCTGCAAAATCTCACCTAAAACTACAGCGCCCAGTATGTTTAGCGGAAAGGCCAAGATATTTAAAGCGGTCAGCGGTTGACCGCCCATGGCATAAATATCGCTTAAGGCATTTGTGGCCGCAATAGCCCCAAAAATAAAGGGATCATCTACAATAGGCGTAAAAAAATCCACCGTCTGAATCAGCGCCGTATCTTCATTCAATAAATAAACCCCGGCATCATCAGCCGTTTCGATCCCCACCAACAAACGGGGATCAATGATAGACGGTATCTTACATAAGACACCCGACAGGTCACCCGGACCTATTTTGGCAGCTCACCCCGCTTTGGTAGAATAGGCCGTCAAATATATTTTTCCCTGCTCTTCCACGTCCCCACCTCCTCCTGTATTAACTCAACAAGCTGTCTGACGATCAGTTTTTCATCTCCCGGCAGCAGGGTCCGCATATCCAGGATATACAGATCCTTCTCAAGGTATCCAATAATAGGTATTGGTAATTCCCGCAAAGCGCGTTCCACCTCCTGTGGTTTTTTGTCAGTAAATGAAAGCGCTATCCCATAGGAGCCAAACTCCTGTGCCGGGGTACTGCCGCCTCCCATCTGGGTTTTTGTTCCGATCACCCGGGCGGTAACCCTGGCCTGATAAGGGAGCAGGCAGGCGGCTATCTTGCCGGCTTTTGTTTTCAATTCCTCCAACGGTTTGGTTAACATCCGATAAACCGGAATATTATGCAAAGCCTCTTCGGGTGAGAGATATTCTCGCAGCGTAGCTTCTAAGGCCGCCAGGGTAAGTTTATCCGCCCGCAGAGCGCGGATCAGTTGATTTTTCTTCATAGCGCGGATCAAATTTTCTTTTCCCGCAATGATCCCAGCCTGTGGCCCCCCCAGCAATTTGTCGCCGCTAAAAGTGACGACGTCAACCCCCTGACTGATAATCCGGGGAATAGTTGTTTCGCGCTGCAGTCCGTACTCCGCAACATCTACTAAGGAGCCGCTCCCTAAATCCTCTACCAAAGGAATTTGGGCTTCCCGGGCCAGTTTGACCAATTCTTCCCTCTCAACGCTCTTCGTAAAACCCATCACGCGAAAATTACTGGTATGCACCTTTAAAATAAGCCCTGTACCAGAACCGACAGCCCTTCGATAATCCTCTAAATGAGTACGGTTGGTCGTACCCACCTCAATTAGCTTAACCCCTCCCATTTTCAAGACTTCCGGGATTCTAAAGGAGCCTCCGATCTCCACCAATTCGCCCCGGGAAACGACCACTTCTTGGCCGGCGGCCAACGTATTTATAACCAAAAGCACGGCTGCCGCATTATTATTAACAACTAACGCGCCCGACGCTCCGGTCAGGTAAAGCAACAAGTCCTCCACATGGGCGTAACGGGAGCCCCTGCAGCCCTTTGTTAAGTCATATTCCAAATTGCTGTAGCATGCCGCGGCCCCCAGGACAGCCTGCTGCGCTTTTTCACTCAGCACAGCCCGGCCTAAATTGGTATGCAGAATAATCCCCGTGGCGTTTACAACGCGTTTTAAACGAGGAGCGGCAAAGGCAGCTAGTCTGGCTTTGATTTCACAAGATAATTTTTCAAATTCCGCCGCTTCGCATACTTCCTGGTGAAGGATCTTTTGCCTCCAGATGTTTAGCGCTTCGTTACAGGCCTTTGTAACAAGCGTATGCCCGTATCTTTTTACCCATTCCCGGCCCGCCGGGGACTGAAGGAGTTTATTTACAGACGGAAGTTCTCTGAGCAAGGCGTTCTTTTCCTGTCCCGTCACATTTTTTACCTCCTTGTTTCCAATTACAATATATTCCTTTATCATTATTTAATTCCTTATATAAAGCAAGAAAGGCCCGGCTACTGCCGGACCTTGGCGATGGTTTCATGCCATAGCTCAACGACTTTAAAAGCGGGCCGTATGGTAATATGCTTTTCCTGGCGCAGGGAGTCCTGCAACTCCCGGGTCATGGCCTGCCGGCCGCTTTCGTTGAAGGCTTCATCCGCAAAACAAAGGGGTGGAAACAACACACACCACCAGTTAGCCCCTTGTCCTTCCCCAATCACAATACGGACGGCTTCGTACTTTCCTGCAGGCAGCGCAAATTGCCCATAATAGCGGGTTGGAAAATCAAATTCACCGTAATAGGCCGTTGCCGAACAGGCACTGCCCTCTTGCCGCAGGATCTGCCTTGCTTCTTCCTCCGCCTGAGGCAGCGAGTTCAACAAAATTTCCCTTGATTCCTCAATGCTGCGGGAGTTTTTGAACCTTTCGCCCATCATTTGTACAATTCTATCCCGGACCTTATACTTTAAAGCCTGATCTTCCGGACTGTTGCTGTTAGCCAGCACATGCAGACGAATAAGGGGCGGCTGCTGTGCTTCAATGACGATTGAACTAGCCAGACATATCCCCATTAAGATAATTGCTGCAAAAAACCGGATTCTTGCTCCCATGCTCATGCCCCCTCCTGTCTTTTCCTTACCAGTATTGACTACAGGAGGCATTTTTAATCATCACACAATTCTTGTTTTAGTTTATAAGCAGCAGGGGAGGGTATGCACTCAAGTTCCGAAGCTCCGGATGGAATAGACTAAGGCTTGCTCGAAGAAAATCATACCGGTTTAAACGCGCCATCCTAGCGCGATTAAACCTGCCGCAAACGTCCTGTTTGCGACTATGATTTCCTTTTTCGTGCTTCGCCCAAGTCTATTTAGCCATCCTTTGCAACGGAACCCCCGGCATACACTCCCCTGTTGCGGGTCATACATAAAACAAAAATTACTTCATAGTGAAGTGCCGCCAAGGATGGCGGCACTAGGACGAATTAAGCAGGACGCGCATTGAGTCCGGTCGCTTTTTCTCGTAAAAGAGGGCTTAGAATGTTCCGGCCTGAGATCCGAATTTTCCAGGCAGCCCTTGCCCAAATTTTAGCCCATGCCCCCCGGACAGGGGACCTTAATGGTACGTCCCACAAAGAGTATATTGGGATTGGTGATTTGGGGGTTTACGGCCAGAATTGCGGGTACTGTCGTATTAAACCTTTGAGCGATCAAGAAAAGCGTGTCTCCCTTTTGGATGACATAATCAAAGGTCGTTCCAGGCGGGCAAGGATGGCAGGGTTCGGGTCCAGGGCAAGCAACTTCTTTGACCGCTGTAACAACTGTGATTTCCGTCGTTTCCCTTACCTTCGCACATACTTCCAGAACGGCTGTCTGACGCCAGTTGGCGGTGGGGATTGTGCTGGCCGCTTCAACATTAACGTATTCGATACGAGCCCTTGTATCGACGATATCGTCTTCCATGGCGCCTTCAATATGCACGAACTCGGTAAACGGCTCATCGACGGAAACTTCACGAAGCTGGTCGTCAACGGCTGATACATAGTAAATCTGCTTGTGTAAAGTTCCTTTTATGATGACCTTATTGGGTATCGCTTCACCCTCTAAGCCCCTAATCTCCGAGTCTACCCTGGCAACCTTCCGCGCAAGCTCAGGAGTGATTATATCGGCAACGATGTTTACCTGGCGGCAGCCCCTGCCTACTGTTGTTTCTGTACTCAGGGTCCTGGTTTCCACTTCGGCTCCCTTTACGTCTGTGACGATATTGATCTTCATGCGTTCTGTAACCCTGGCTCTTACATCCAGGACAACGGTTTCCTTCACAAACTTACAACCATTCCGGGTTATCAGCTCGCTGTCAATATACTCTATCGAAATATCCGTACTGACCGACTGACGGTCATTGGCTTTTTCACGGGCGCCTTCAATATGCACGAAAACATTGAAAGGCACATCAGCCGACAGTTCCTTGACTTCACTGGTGGGTTCGATAACATAAAATATTTGCTTGTGGAGTACTCCTTTAACTATAATCTTGTTGGGAATTACTTTTGTTTCTACATTGCGGATTTCCGCATCAATGGACTTTATTTTTCTGGCGTTATTCGGTAACTGAATGAAACTATCGCTGATGTTGTGCTGCTCACGGCCTGCACCAAGCACATTATCGATGACGATCGTTTCACAAATCGGCTTGATCCCTTCTCCCACCACATTAGTAACGACCTCAATCTCGATCATTTCAATTACTTTCACCCTGATTTTAAGAATACATGTCTGGTGAAAAACCGTATGGCACTCTCCTTGGTCGGTCGGCATCTTGACAGCTTCCACATCACAGTACTCAATGATGACACCGACATCCGCCATCTGATCGCTATTAGGCATGGCCCCTTCCAAGTGAATAAACTCCGTCACCCTCTCATCGGGAACCGTAAATTCCTGAACATCTCCTGTACCGCATTCTACATAATAGATCTGCTTATGGAGTATAGCCTTGACGATTACTTTATCTTCTATTATCTCGCACTCAACGTCACGTATCCTTGTATCTATACTCTCAATTTTTTTGGCTTGTACGGGCAGGGTAATATCCCTTACTATACTAGCCTGTTTCATAGCTTCTCCAATCACGTTTTCGATCTTCAGTCTGCGGGTGGTTACACAGATCGGCATTTTCCTCGTTTCCCCCTTCCTCATATTGATTCATTTAAGTATATGCTGTTACCCTCAGTTTGTGACCAAATAATAGCAGAACGCTTCTGGTAATTTTATGGTATGTTAGTGTAACCTTGTTTGTGCCGGTTACGGTAAAAAAAGAAACCGGGAAGCGATTTCCCGGCCTCAGCTAATTATGTTCTGTCTAATTATGGTCGAATAAAAAGTTGGGTAAACATGATCCCATAGGGACCGCCCTCCACAATACCAATACCTATTTTGGTATAGTTGGGGTTAAGGATATTTGCACGGTGCCCCGGCGAGTTCATTAGGGATTCATGAGCTTTTTCCACCGAATGATTACCAGCCAAATTTTCACCTGCGTAGCTATATGTAACACCAAAGTTTTTCATCATCGTGAACGGGTCGCCGTAGGTCGGGGACTGATGGCTAAAATAATTTTTGTCGATGAGATCCTGTGATTTCAACCGGGCTATTTTGACCAGCTCTTCATCCATAGCAAGAGGGGATATTCCCGCTTTTTCCCGCTCCTTGTTAACCAGGGACAGCATCTTTAATTCATCCGTATCGGACGAGGTATTCTGATCCTGTGAAGGATCATTGATGGCCGGATTTTCCGCCGGAGGATTTTCCGCCGGGGGATTTTCCGCCGGAGGATTTTCTGGAGATCCCCCCTCGGATGGCGCTGTTGCAGAAAAAGCCCTGATGATGTTTTGCGCCCAAACCCGGGCTAATCCGTCGCCTGTAGAATTATTGGCCTCCCAATCCGCTTTTGTCACAGTAATCAACAGATCATTATTGACTAAAACAACAGGCGCTCCATTCATAAAACCAGTGGAAACAGTATTATCACCGATGACCAAGGCTAGCTTTTTCAATCTCTCTAAAATAACAGACGCCCTTTGGGAGGCGCTCAATCCCTGATCCATAGACCTATAACGAACAACCGCCCGGTCATTCACCAGAAGTTCATACTTTGTATCATCAGCAGCCATCGGTCGCATGGTAATGGTTTTACTTCCCGATACAGCGCAATCATCTAAAGCCAAAACCGGTAAAGGGACCATCAGAAACAGACACGGCAACAGAAATAAGGCAACTATTTTACGACAATATTCTTTCATAGGAACCCTCCCTTCTCAAGTATGTTTTATTTTATTCATCCCGGTCCACAAGTTCAAACTTTATATTTTATCCTGGTTGTCGGTCTGCTGTTATTACCCCCTAGCGAACGGACAATCCTTTAATTTATAGCAAATTTAAACGGACTGGTATAATTATCCGATAGCAAAATGATTATCCGATAATGATTATCCGATAGCAAAAATAAAAACTGCTGAAATCTCAGCAGTTAGGGACCATGATTTTGATGTCCTCATCATCTTTATATATTGTAAGCTGTACAGCGTCGGTCAGTATGTCAGCATAGCTGAAAGACACCCGTCGTTCGACTTGCTTCTCGTCTAATCTTACCACGAAAATATTCGGGTAAATATTCTCAAGAACCCCTGTCTTTTCAACAACTTTCTTTCTGCCCCTGTTCGCCCTTAGTCGAATCTTATTGCCAACAAATGGTTCTAAATCCCGCTTTATATCCGCTAAAACCTTTTTTCCGGACAAATAATCACCCTCTTTCAGCAACAACGAGTTCATTATAACATTTATACCCAAGCTTGTCAAATAGAAAACTATTATTATACTCGAACCAAATACTTACTGTCAATACAAAAAATTAAGGCCTATCTAAGATTTTACCCCATTAGGCCCCCAATTTCCTGAATATTTTTATGTTTTCTTGTTTCCTCCCGTTATTTATTCTAATAGGGGGATTTTGGATAACCTAGACGAAGACACCCTCTGGTTTCAATTCCTCCAACCCCGTCAAGACCTGTGATGGTATTTTTGATGATATCCTGAACTGTTAAAGTGTCATAAATAGAACTATACGCTAATTTTTCGACTATAAAAACGGGGTCAAAGGCGTGGATCAAAACCCTTTGAGGAGAGCTGGCAAAATTTGCGCCTGCTGCAATTAAGGCTTCGTAATGGGACTGGCAAGCCCCGGCAAAAATGATTAAATCATCCCGTCCCGGTTCATATTCCCTGGCTTTTCGGACAGCTTCGACAAAATAATTGGAGTTTCGGTAATTACAAATGTCTTTAAAGCTTGTGTTGTTCCTCACCAGCCCGTCATGTCCCGTTAAGACCAGAATGTCAGGCTTGTATTGACGAAGATATTCCTTGATAACTTTAGGCTGTTCTTCTTCCGGGACCGGGAAACCGTAAACCGTAATATTCAACTGTGAATAGGTGGTTTTACATAAGTCCAGATAATCCTTATCGCCATCCATATGTAATACCGATCCCGGTAATTCAAAATATTCCGCTTCCTCTGAGCGCGACAGTCCTTTGGAACATGTCTGTCCTCTTAAAAAGACTTTTGATTTATCATCAACCCTTCTTTCAAAGATCTGCCTCATGCATTCGCTGTTTTTTTTGATAAACTCTTGCCTCATTTTACTTATTTCCGATGGGTTTTTTTTAATCAGATCCACCAGCGGCGCATCTGCATAAAGCCGTATATCCAGCCCCCGTAAAATAGCCTTCTGCTCCGGCGCCTCCTCGATAATCCCTGCTACCTTAAATAAGACGTCGCTATTATGGGAAATCCGGCCTACAATATCCCCCACATTTATTTGGCTGCTCATGGAATACGCCCCCTTCTTACTCCTATTCTATGTAACCGGCCTCATGATGGTTCTTGACACCAACAAAGCTTTGTTTACATAACATAGGATAGACAAGATATGGGGTGATACTTTTATGTGGATCGCTGTAATACCCGCCATGAATGAAGAAAATTCCATCACACAAGTCATCAAAAACGTCGTCAATAGCCGGGTCGATGCGATCGTCCTGGTGGCTAACGGCTGCAAGGATGCAACCTGCGAGCGCGCCGCCCTGGCCTCGGGAAACTCTAAACTGCATATCCTCCATTTCCCAAAACCGCTGGGCTTGGATATCCCCCGCGCTATTGGCGCAGCTTGGGCTAAGAAGCTTTGCCCCAGTGGATTGTTGTTTGTGGACGGGGATATGAAGGGCGAACTTATCCGGGAACTCCAAGAGCTGATAGCAGGCGTGCAACAAGGTACAGATATGGCCTTGACAAATTGTTACCCCCATATCTATCATCGTTCTGAGCTGTCCCGTGCGGTTTTACAGGAACGGGAAACGCTCAACCGTATACTGGGCTTATTTGACCAAATCGGTCCGGCTACGCCCAGTCATGGTCCCCATGCCATTTCAGCCAGGCTGCTGCAAACCATACCGGTCCAAGCTCTGGCCATCCCACCCCTTTCTTTGGCCTGGGCGGCAACCCATCATTTTAACATAGGAGTGTCCACAGCCGTTACCCATCACCTGTTGGGTTCCGCCAGCCGCAACGACCAGCATGCCGTTTATATAGCGCAAACCATCACGGAGGATTGTCTGAAGGCTTCCTTATACTTGCAAGGAAAACCTCTCGAAAAATGCCTGGCTGATAAACAACATTCAAAAAAACACCTGCCCAGCCGGCGGTTTGATATATTAGAACAATTCGTTTAATATAACGTGGCAATAGTAATTAGTTTTTTATTAAAATTAGTTTTCTTATTTAATATTTTCATTATAATGATCTTATAGTAAAAATAACGGGGCTTGAAGGTGATATATTGATAGAAATTGTCAATAATTTGGAAAAAGTTTTATATATTGAGATTAACGTTTTCGCATTATTAATCCTGTTCGTAATATTTATGAGTATTCATTATCGGACAAGCAGGTACTTGTATGATGATAAGATTTTTCTAGCCTTGTTAAGTTTTAATGCCTTAAGTTTAGTTAATAATTCATTAGAACTCCTTGTAGATGGCCGACTGGGACCCTTTTTAAGAGAGTTTCATTTGATAGTCAGTTCCATGGGTTTCATATTTGCTTCGATAGCCTTAATCCTGTGGTGCCTATATGCGCGTTATCAAGTTTATAGGGATGAAAATAAGACAAAAAAAATCTTGATTCCTCTTCTTATTCCGGCCTGTATTAATGCGGCATTCGCTATTCTAAGCTGTTTTGGCGAATATTATTTTTCCCTTGACAAAAATAACTACTACCATAGAGAGAAATTATTCGTCTTTTATGCCGCCTTATGCTTTAGTTATATTTTATATACCCAAATTTTTATTATTATCAAGCAGAAACAAATTACAAAAAAACATTTCCTTCCGCTGGTCATATTTGCCATTCCGCCTCTGGTAGGGGGGATTATACAGACTGTGTTTTATGGCGTTTCACTTATTTGGATCGGTATGACATTATCGGTGCTGATTATTTTTCTTAGTATCCAAAACGATCAGCTTTATACAGACCATCTCACCGGCCTTAGCAACAGAAGACATCTTGACAGATATTTGCAGGAACGTACAAAAAGGGGTAATCAAGGGGGTTTGCTGGCAGGTATTATAATCGACCTGGATTTTTTCAAACACATTAATGACACTTGGGGGCACTCAGTCGGAGATCAGGCGTTGGTATACGCCGGAAAAATCCTGGAAATGAGTTTCAGAAAAAATGACCTTATTTGCAGATATGGAGGAGATGAGTTTATCGTAATTTTTGAAATCGAAAAGGAAGCAGACTTGATCGAAGCCGTTAACAGATTGAATATGAATGTAATAAAGTTTGGAGAGCAAAACCCGACTCCTTATAAAATCAACTTTAGTATGGGCTATGACATTTATAACTTTAACCCGGAAACTAATATACAGTCGTTTCTAAAGCATCTTGACAGTTTAATGTATGAAAACAAAAAAGCTAATAAAATTTTAAAAGATATCGTGCAAGTTTAATTGCCTTACATATATTTACAAAGGTCTTTAAAGGTTTTATTTTTCCAGGAATCCCCCGGTGAAATAGCTGGTTGTTTCGATACTATCATTCTTTAAGATCTCGCCGGAGTTGGTATGGGCGAAGACCGTAAAATCCTGCCGGTCCCTTCTTTGGGCAGCCCGCAGTATCAAGGCTATGGAAGCGGGCGAGTCTAAATAATCACTATTCAAATGAAAGAGAGTTTCGTAATCAAAGCGGCGGATCACCTGCAGAGTCGTATGATCCATTTCCTCGGCTTGAGATCGTATTAAATAATGAGAAAAGTCCACGGAAGCTACTAAAACGGCCCCCTCCTGCAGAAAAGGCTCCAGCACATCCAGCAGACCGTCCGCCTCGGCCAGCGTAACGCCGTGGTGCAGGATGAGGGACGCCACCTTGGCCTGGGGGAGATAATGACGCAAAAAAGGCAGCACGACGCCTATGGAGTGCTCATGGGCTAAAGTATCCTCATCCAAGACAGCCGCTCCTTTTTCCACTAACGCCCTGACTACCTCCTCCTTGGTTTCGACCGTGCCTTCCGGAGTCTGCCAATTTGCATAGCCGGTGATTATTTTAGAACCGTTGTTGTAATGATTGGGTCCCACCAGGATGATCAATTCAGGCTGCTGGGGTTCTAAAGCCGCCATGAAATCAGCAATCAACCGTCCCGCCAGCAGGTGGTGCGGTATCACCCCTTCCCGCAGAGGTTTAAAAAGCCGGGGCGCCTGTGACTTTAATGACAGGTAATGCCTCAGTTCCTGCGGGCTGACAAAGTTACTTAAGTGAGCCGGCTGCAGACTTTCCGCCCGGGGCTTTTGGGCCCCTCCTGCGGGGCTGCGTCCTTCGAGGCTGTACCCTTTGGGACTGTCATGAATAGATCTGCCGCCCGCACCTCGCGCTGCCCCCGGAACTTCACCAACAGACGAATCCGGCAAGATAAAACGGCCGCCCGCCGCAAGCATTCCCCCAAATACCAAGAGCAGGATCAACGCCGGTCTTCTACCTTTATTTATGCCTGTATCTTTCATTTTGACGATCATTCCTTTTCAGCGATTATTTTTACAATTCTACACCGGACTATCTTACCCTACCGGTTTACTGAATTATTTTTTAACGGCTGGAAAATAAAGAAAACTTGGCCTGCGCCAAGCCTTTGGCGACGACCGCTTCCCGCCATCCATGGCTACAGCGGCATTTGGCCGTCCGTATCCGGCAGCAGCTTAGTTACACTTTATACTATCATCCTATTAAGACGTATACT
>DHRG01000055.1:22920-27210 GCA_002408285.1 Peptococcaceae bacterium UBA5318
ATCATCCTATTAAGACGTATACTATTCCGATAATACAAAAAAAGGCGAGAGATACTCCCCGCCTTTATGTAAGATAGTTGCTCCGGCCTTTTATTTATATAGCAAAAACATGGTTGCCGATCTTCTTAATGATGGGACGTGTCCAGACCCACTTATTCGTAGATTTAGCCGGGTTCCAGTAGTATAGGGCGCCGCCGCTGGGGTCCGCCCCGGAAAGGGCTTCGCGGGCCGCCTGAATAGCTGAGCCGTTCGGTTTCAGATTAATCTGTCCGTCGTTGACCGCAGTAAAAGCATTTTTTTCGAAAATAACGCCTTTGATCGTATCAGGGAAGTCGGCGTCCTCCACCCGGTTGAGTATGACTGCAGCAACGGCGACTTGTCCTACATAAGATTCGCCCCTGGCTTCCCCATAAACCGCCCGGGCTAACCAATCGAGGTCCTCCTCACTATAGGAACCCTGGCTGCTCCTGGATACGGAAGCTGTATTACCGGGTATCCGCAATACCTGACCAGGATAAATCGTATTACTTTTCAGTCCATTTTGTACTTTGAGAGAACTGGAGCTAACGCCAAACATTTTGGAAATCTTATACAGGCTATCTCCTTTTTTGACTTGATAAGTCGCGGCTTGTCCCGCCCCGATGGCTAACTTTTGTCCCGGATAAATCGTATCGCCTTTTATGTTATTGTCTTTTCGTAACTGATCCATACTGATGCCGTATTTTTGACTGATCACAAAAATCGACTCTCCAGGCTTGACCGAATGCACAGTCGCGGCAAAAGTTGGCGTTGCCTGTGTTAAAAAAAGTGTGCAGACTAACGCCGTTGTACAAAATATTGAATGGTACTTCATCGTTTCCCTCCTTTAACCTACAACTCCTTGAGTAATTGATGTTTTAAGTTGTCGGTTATAGGATATTATACCCGATGAAGGCCGGCATTAAAATCGGTAAATCATTCCTGCCAAACTTGCGCTAGCGCCGCATACTCTTCCAGGCTTAAAGTTTCACCCCGGCGCTGTCCGTCAATACCCGCTTTTTCCAAACGGTGCTGCACAACGTGTTTTGCAAGTCCCGGCTCTACTGCTTGCAGAGCATTTGGCAGCATCTTCCGTCTTTGTCCAAAACCGGCTTTGATAAGTCGAAAAAGCAATTCCTCATTGTCTACGTCAACAGCCGGCTGCCCCCGTCTTTGCAGGTGGATCACCGCCGAATCCACTTCCGGCCTGGGATTAAAATTGTGCCGCGAAACTTTAAAAAGGATGGCAGGTTCCGTAAAATAGCGAATAGCCAGCGTAATCGCCCCGTATTCTTTAGTTCCGGGCCGGGCGGTCAGTCTTTGGGCTACTTCCCACTGCACCATTAGTGTCAAGCTGTCGATATGATACTTTTTTTCTAATAGATCCATGATGACGGGTGTTGTAATATAATAGGGCAAGTTAGCCACGATTTTATAAGGCCAGGCCAGCCCATGCCGGCGGGTGAGCATATCCAGATCCATCTGCAAGACGTCGCCTTGAACGACCGGGATAGGAAGTCCCTCCAAAGACTCCGCCAGGATGGGGATCAAGGCCGGATCAATTTCCACAGCTAAAACCTGGGCTCCCGCTTCCGCTAAAGACCTCGTCAGCGTTCCCGCTCCGGACCCGATTTCCACTACCCGATCGCCTGGGGCAATCTGAGCCCCGTTTACCAGACGGGAAAGAATGTTTTTATCCAGGATAAAATTCTGCCCCCATTTTTTCTTAAAATGAAACCCATGCTTTTTGATAAGTTCCATGATTTTAACCGCCGGCTTATCAGTCATCCAATTCACCCCTTACGGAGGCCAAGGCCTCTTCCCATTCCTGGCGGCTGATAGAGTACGCGTTCAACCGGTTTAAAAAATTTTTGGCATTTGTTTTCCCCAAACCCAACATTTCTCCCACCTTGGCCCGTAATGCCCGGGAGTGAGGTTGTCCCACCAATTCATGGGCGTATAAGTCCCGGAGGCTATAATATTCGCCGGGCTGGTATTCGGATAAGCGGGCCTTAGTTAAAGCTTCCATGATCTCCCGGCTCGAAGCGTACTCCACCCCGATACGGGATATCCCGGACGGCTTTTGGCCCTGATAGATAAAAGCGTTACGGCAGCCGGGAACCTCACGGTTGATAATCCCTCTGATTTTTTCACCCGGAAAATCGGGGTCCGTCAAAACAATAACCCCGCAACGTTTCTGAGCTTGCCTGATCTGTTCCAAGGTTTCCCAGGTAATACCCAAACCATTGGTAATAATCACTTCAGCCTGACAGGCCTTTTTGACGGCTGCCAGATCATCCTTGCCTTCAACTACGATAACTTCCCTGATCAAATTACGGTCTCCCTTTAATTATGATAATGTTTCTTTATCTAATGTAAGTATATACTAATATTTCCCTGGTCACTAAGCAAGGAAAAACTCATTTATTCTAAAATATAAACAGTAACCCTGCGGCGTCCCCAATTACGGCACTCCGCTTTCGATTCCATAAACAGATCAATAATATTCCCTTTGATCAGGCCCCCTGTATCCTCAGCGATCCCGTACCCATAGTCTTGGACCCATAACTTACTCCCCAGAGGGATAACACGCGGGTCTACCGCTATCGTCCCGACACGGGGATAAACCCCGGTACAAGTGGGATTCCCCGTATGGGTATAGGCAGTGGCCTCAAAAGATAAGACTTTGCGCACATTTTCTTGACCCCGGGACGGGAGGGTTTTGACCGGCCCCTTCCCCGGCGCGGTTATCTCCGGCACAGTTATCGCCGGCGCCGCTTTTTGCAAGACCCCTGTTTCCTGCTCTGTTTCCTGCAAAGCGCCGGTTCCCTGCTCTGTTTCCTGCTCGCGAATCACTTTGAGCTGAACCGGCAGTTGGTCTTTATCCACCGTTCCTTCTACCCTGTCCAAAGGGCCTAAGACAATATTGGCCTTCTTCAGTATTTCATCTGTTTCTGAAGAATAATGTTCTATTTTTAACACTTCATTGTCTACTTCTATTTCAATGGGCACACAAATCCTGATATCCACGACCTGACCCGGCCTCAGCAGGCAGTCCGGGCTTGGCTGCAAAAAATCTTTTTCACTGAGCAGAATATTTTGCTTTTGCAATAAATTTTTCACCGTAACACAATTGGTTACGGCAGGGATCACTTGCCCGTCCATGTTGATGACAACGTCTTTTTCTCTTAGCAGAAAGAAACTATATCCTAAGAAAATCAGCAGTATCAGAAGCAGGCTCCCTAGAATACGGGGGCTTTTTGCATACATCACAGCATCCTCCATTTGGTAGCATTTAACAATATTATGTCCAATTCTACTTGCATTCTATTCTGAATTGGCGTTTATGTTACTTAGGGTAAGTTGGAGGTACTGGGATTCCACTCTCTGAGAATGGGATGGGATGCTTTTTGGGTTTGTTTAGCTTGGTTTTTGGACGCATTGTAGGATTGGACAAGAAGCTGCCGCCGGGTTCCGGATCTGAGGCCGGAACAGGGCTAAGGTTCGTTTCGGAGAGCCAACGACCGGGCGATATGCGCGTCCATGCTTAGATCGCCCTGGCGTGTCCGGCCATGGACACGCCTCGTTGGCTCTAACCTCACATCACCTAAGGCTGTTTCCTGGCCCAAGATAGTCACCGCTCTGGCAGCCTTTGCCAATCTAAAGCGGATCCAAAATAATTTTACAAAACGAAAAGATGAAGATAATCTTTACTCAGAATTACTTCATCACATCATCACTTTATAAATATTTTGTTGTTTCGGAAAAAATCCCGGAAAGTGGTAGGTAATGGCATATATTTATCGAATTAAAAAAATAATACAGCAATTATACAGTGTTCGATAAACTGCAAGATGGTGTTCTTCCGGTAAAATGATCTTATACGCAACATTTTACAAAATAAATGCCAGGAAGGTACTTATTTAACAAATAGTGCGGATAAAAGGAGATAATCGGGGCGCGGGTTTACGAAATCCCATCGCTAAGAGTTGCAAGCAACTCTAAAGCTCAGGGGCTTCGCAAACCCGCGCCCCGTTATACGCAATGCCATGCAATTGATTCTGTGAGTCGGTATTCAAAGTTAATATTTTAGCATACTATGTGGTATAATATTGTGTAAGGAAAGTAAGGAATGGGGGAAGAAGAAATGGACCTTGCTAGAATAACATCTAAAGGACAGATTACCATACCTGTTGGGATAAGAAAGAAACTGAATCTCAAAGAGGGGGATAAGGTTATCTTCATTGAGGACGGGGAAAAAATTATATTTGC
>DHRG01000057.1:0-620 GCA_002408285.1 Peptococcaceae bacterium UBA5318
TTTCATATTTTGCCTTAGCCATTCGGTTTTCTTCCTCCTTTTACGTGAAACGGCCGATTTCGCTTTGGTATGTATCTCGGCCCCTGGTATCCATATCTGCTCACCATATTCTACAATATTTACTGAGGTCTGTCAAATACTAGGACTCCCGCTATCCCGGAACTTTTTACTATAAAAAAGGCTGCACCGCCTGCGAGCGATCCACCCTTTTATTGCTTCTGTCGTTAAACAAATGGTGGCGGCGCAGGTGCGGATACTCCGGTATCCGCCGTCCTTGTACTTACGTACCTCGGACCGTTCGGCTAAAAACGGTCCCCCGGACCGTTTTCTTCACGCCGTACGCCCTCTTAGGGTTCAAATCCCTGCGCCACATAAACATTAAACCCTTTGCTCATGCAAAGGGGTTTCTTTCAGATGGTGGCGGCGCAGGGATTTGAACCCCGGACACTGCGGGTATGAACCGCATGCTCTAGCCAACTGAGCTACGCCGCCGGAATATATGGAGCTAGCGACCGGGATTGAACCGGTGACCTTATCCTTACCAAGGATACGCTCTACCAACTGAGCTACGCCAGCTTATCACCATTGGTTGCGGGAGAAGGATTTGAACCTTCGACCTT
>DHRG01000057.1:724-22213 GCA_002408285.1 Peptococcaceae bacterium UBA5318
CCGACGAGCTGCCAGCTGCTCCATCCCGCGATATTGAGATGTGGGATGCGGGAGGTTGGATGTGAGATTCCTTGTTGGGATTTGCCATGCAAATCCCTTCGGGTTTCTCACCTCTCACTTCTCACTTCTCACTTCTAACTTCTTAGTTGGTGGAGAGAGAAGGATTTGAACCTTCGAAGGCAGCGCCAGCAGATTTACAGTCTGCCCCCTTTGGCCAGCTCGGGAATCTCTCCATGCACACACTTATAATTCTTCATCCTTCTTAAGCCGACAAATGATATTATATAACATCTTGATCTGTACGGTCAAGTTTTTCCTCCGCCTGTTTTTGGGGCGGTTATTTACCCTATGGTTATTCACCCTATTGATCCCGTTTCTCCAGATATCTTTCCAGTTTCCTTTTTACCCTTTGGAGAGCGTTGTCAACAGATTTTACATGCCGTTTCAACTCGATTGCTATTTCCTGGTACGTCTTGCCGTCCAAATAAGACATCAGCACCTGCCATTCCAGAGAACTCAGTATTTCGCCCATTTTCTCCTCAATATCATCAAATTCTTCCCGGCTGATGATCAGGTCTTCCGGGTCGGTAATCTTGGAACCCGAAATAACATCCAGCAAAGTGCGGTCCGAATCCTCGTCGTAAATAGGCTTATTTAACGAAACATACGAGTTAAGGGGTATGTGTTTTTGACGCGTTGCCGTTTTGATGGCTGTAATAATCTGCCTTGTTATGCACAGCTCGGCAAACGCCCTAAATGAAGAGAGCTTATCATATCGAAAATCCCGGATCGCTTTATAGAGGCCGATCATCCCTTCTTGGATTATATCTTCACGGTCAGCGCCAATTAGAAAATAAGAGCGTGCTTTCGCCCGCACAAAATTCTTATATTTATGAATTAAATACTCTAAGGCTTCGTTGTCGCCATCACGGGCCATATCAACGATATGCTCGTCTTCCATTACCTCATACGAATCAATCATTACACGTTGCGCGCCTACGCCCACCCTCTGATCGCCCCCGTTTCTATGATTGAAATTGTCCTTCAATCCTATAAATTATATAAATTACAAATAATGTAAATTGAAAGCTCTTCTTCTAGTCCATTACATACAAATTATTATACCCGACACCGCCAAGAAACGTCAAGAAAATCCCTAATCCCACCTTTAGCCGCGCTGCCTGATAATCTCATAGATAATTACGGAGGCCGCTACTGAAACATTGAGCGAATTGACGTGCCCTTTCATGGGTATGGCAACCAACAAGTCGCATTTCTTCTTAACCAACTCGCCAAGCCCCTTGCTCTCCCCGCCCATAACTACCGCCGCCGGTCCGGTAAGATCTGTTGCAAAGCAAGTTTTCCCGGCCGACTCATCAGCTCCGACGATCCAACAACCCTTTTTCTTCAATTGCTCGATTGTTTGCGCTAAGTTGGTCACCCTTGCGACGGGCACATATTCAATAGCCCCGGCGGAAGCCTTCGCCACACCGGAGGTCAAAGGGACCGAGCGGTGTTTGGGAATAATAACGCAATGAACGCCTGCCGCATCGGCTGTGCGCAGGATCGCGCCCAAGTTGTGCGGGTCCTCTACGCCGTCCAGTATGATAAAAAGAGGCGCTTCCCCTTTGTCTTCCGCCTCCTGATAAATATCCTCCCAGTCGTCATATTTTTTAGCCGCTGTGTAAGCCAAAATACCCTGATGGACCTCGCCGCCGGTCATCAGGTCTAGTTGTTTCTTTTCCACATATTGCAACAAGATATTATGTTCCTTGGACAAGGCCACGATCTCTTTTAAAAACCCCTGATTTGATCCCCTGGCCACCAGCAGCTTGTTGATAGGCCGTTTTGCCCGCAGCGCTTCCAGTACCGGGTTTTTTCCATATAATAATTCCTCCATGGATCAATCCTTCCCGCCCTTCAAGCTGGATGTTTTTACATATCTTAAAAAGTTAAATCGAATATCGTTATAGTTTTGTGGATCTCCCTCTGATACTAATTCCCAAGCTTCTTCTTTATCAAGATTGGTGAAATATTTATCCGCCTCGTATTTATTTTTTATCCTGGTAACATAAACTTCTGTGCAATATGGCAGGAGCTGAGTATAAATTGATTCTCCGCCTATTACAAAAACATCATCCGGATCATATTTTTTCAGTTGTTCAAATAATTCTCCTAATGAACGGCATATGATTATCTTGTCATCCGTTGGCTGCATGGTCTTACTCAGCAGAATATTTATTCTGTCCGTTAAGGGTTTTTTCCCGGGCAATGATTCAAATGTTTCCCTCCCCATTACCACAACTTTGCCTAAAGTCATCCGCTTAAATAACTTCATATCTTCAGGTATCCGCTGCAATAGGTTTCCCTTATATCCAATTCCCCAATCCAAATCAACTGCGACAATAGCTTTCATCTTGTTCCCCTTTATATCGCCACTGGAATATTTTTAATGGGCGCCCCGCTTTGATAGTCTTCTAAGACAAAGTCCTCAACTTGAAAATCATAAAAATCCTTTTTGTCCGGATTAACCAGTAATTTCGGCGCCGGGTAGGGAGTTCTTTGAATAAGCTCCTTAATTATAGGTATATGCCTGTCGTAGATATGCGCATCGGCAATGACATGAACAAGTTCCCCAACTTCAAGCCCGCTTACTTGCGCCATCATGTGCACCAGGATTGAGTATTGGGATACATTCCAATTATTTGCGACTAAAATATCCTGCGACCGCTGGTGAAGTATGGCGTTAAGTTTCCTGCCGGTAACATTAAAGGTCATACTATAGGCGCAAGGATATAAGTTCATTTCGTGTAAATCATTGTGGTTATACATATTTACTAAAATCCTTCTGCTGTACGGATTGCGCTTTAAGTCATACAATACCCTGTCCACCTGATCGAATTCCCCTTCAGGGTATTTATGCTTAATGCCTAATTGGTATCCGTAAGCCTTGCCGATTGAGCCGTCTTGACCAGCCCAACTGTCCCAGATATGGCTATTAAGCTCCTTGATATTATTGGATTTCTTTTGCCATATCCAGAGAATTTCGTCAATTGCGGCTTTTAAGTTTATCGGTCTTAAGGTAAGGATCGGGAACTCTTCCGAAAGAACATACCTATTAACTACGCCAAATTTCTTGATCGTGTGCGCAATCTTACCATCGGGCCATTTGGTTCTTACGTCTTTGCCGTCGGAAGAAATTCCATTTTCGAGGATTTCCTTACACATGGTTATGAAAATATTATCGGCTTTACTCACAATAAGCACCCCAATATTTTTAGTTTTTAATCGGTCGGGATTTTTTAATCAGTCTGGATATTATATCAGCTTATTCGGTCCGGGTAAATAAAAATTGCAATAACTCTTGAATACGCTCCTCTTGGCGTAATAAAAAAAGATATCCCAACAGCGCTTCAAAACCGGTGCTCCTTCTGTAATCAGTAACCTCCGCATTTTTAGGGACATGGCTTCCCTTGGCGTTGCGCCCCCTTTTGGCTACATTCCTTTCTTCCTCCGTAAGGAGATTGTCCAACTGCTGAAGAAAACGGGACTGGCTAGCCGCTTTCACCAGTGCCGACGCTTCCGTATGCAGCCGGTTTACTTTCCCCGCCCCATGCTCAAGCAGATAAAGACGTACATACAATTCATAAACGGCGTCTCCTATATACGCCAGAACCAAACCTGACAACTCCCGGGGATCGCCCTGGGGATAAATCCACATTCTAAAGCCCCCTTACTTGTTTCTCCACCGCGTGCCGCCCGGGGTATCCTCCAGAATAACCCCCATTTTTTTCAGTTCATCGCGTATGGCGTCCGCTGTACGGTAATCCTTGGAAGATTTGGCCTCCTGGCGTTTCTGGATCAGGGCCTCCACTTCCTCCGCCCGTTTTGTATCTGTTGGGCCGGCTTTTTTATCTGCAAATTGCAAACCAAGCACACTGCCTAACAACGTGTACAGCTCCTCTCCTTCTTTTAGGGCCGGCAGCGCTTCCGCCCCTGTTGGCCCGCTGGCAAGGTAGGTATTAATGGTTCTGGCAAAATCAAAGAAAACCGCAATCGACAGGGCTGTATTAAAATCATCGTTCATAGCCTCTTCAAACTTCCGCCGCGCTTCATTTATTTGATCCCTAAACTGCTGTGCGCCGGGACTTGTTTCCCCGGCCCGGCTATCATTTTCCAAACCGCTTTTCTTTTCCTGCAGAAGTCGGTAGGCTGTCTGCAAACGCTCCAGTCCTTTTCCGGCCGCCTCCAGCTTTTCATCATCAAAATCCAAAGGACTCCGGTAATGAGTAGCTAAGAGATAAAAACGCACCACCTGGGCGGGGAATTTTTTCAGGATATCGCGCAGCAGAAAAAAGTTCCCCAGAGATTTAGACATTTTCTCCTGATTGATGGTGATAAAGCCGTTGTGCAGCCAATACTTGGCCATCTGAACCCCGTTAAAAGCCTCGGACTGGGCAATCTCGTTTTCATGGTGCGGAAATACCAGATCAAATCCTCCGGCATGAATATCAAAACTGGGGCCTAAATATTTACAGGACATGGTTGAACACTCAATATGCCAGCCCGGTCGGCCCGGACCCCAGGGGCTATCCCAGTAAGGTTCATCCGGTTTAGCCTTTTTCCATAAGGCGAAATCGCCCGGATATCGTTTTCTGTCGTCCACTTCCACCCGTGCGCCCGCCTGCAGGTCATCCAGGGTTCTGCCGGATAATTTTCCATATTCTTCAAAACGGTTGACCGCAAAATATACATCCCCGTCAATTTCATAGGCAAACCCTTTTTCCTGAAGCCCTTTGACAAAAGCAATAATATCATCCATATGTTCACTGACCTTGGGATAAATCGTCGCCCTTTTTACCTGCAAGGCATCCGCGTCAACAAAATATTCCTCGATATAGGAACGGGCGAGTTCCAGGGGCGGGCGTTTTTCCTCCCTGGCTCTGCGGATGATCTTATCATCAACATCTGTAAAGTTCTGGACAAAGGTTACCTCAAACCCCAAGTATTCCAAATACCGCCGCACGGTATCAAAAACCACCAGCGGCCTGGCATTTCCCAAATGGATATAATTATACGTAGTCGGTCCGCATACATACATCCCGATTTTCCCGGCTTTCCGGGGAATCAAAGGCTCCTTATTACGGGACAACGTATTATATACACTAATCCCCATCTGTTATCACGTCCTCTTTAATTGTTTGATTTCAGACTCCAGCGCACGGATTTGTTTTTGCAAGCCTTGCAGTGTTTCAGCGATCGGGTCGGGCAGACGGTTATGCTCAAGATTGACGAGGGTGCCGGGTTCTTTCCTGACCTCGCCGGTATCTTTCTCATCGCGGGCAACGATCCTTCCGGGGACTCCCACCACGGTGCAATTATCAGGGACTTGCTTTAAAACGACGGAACCTGCCCCTATTCTGACATTATCCCCGACTTTGAAGGATCCCAATACTTTAGCCCCCGCGCTGATAACAACATTGTTACCAATGGTGGGATGGCGTTTGCCTTTCTCTTTCCCCGTCCCCCCTAGGGTCACCCCCTGATAGATAGTTACATTGTTACCAATTTCCGCCGTTTCACCGATTACCACCCCTGCGCCATGGTCGATAAAAAGCCCTTCGCCGATGGCGGCTCCCGGGTGTATCTCAATCTGTGTCAAAAACCGGCTTAGCTGTGATAAGACCCGGGCGACGACATAGTATCCTTTACGGTAAAAAAAATGGGCCAGCCGATGCAGGAGGATAGCATGAAAGCCTGGGTAACACAGGATCACTTCCAGCCTGCTCTTAACAGCCGGATCCCGTTCAAAAACAACCTCGATATCTCTTTTAATCCGTTTAAACAACTTTATCCCCCTCCATCATAAAACAAAATACATTCCGATAGTGTAAAAAAAGAACCCGCCTCCATACAGAGGCGAAGGTTCTTCGCGGTCCCACTCTGTTTGGCTATAAATCTTCCAAAGCCAACTCTCCTGCCTTAACGCGGCCCTTCGGCGGATTATACTGCCCTTTTCCAATCCGCGGCTCTTAAGGTGCATTTTCTTCCTGCTTACCCAAGCGGGGCTTCCAGCCGATGGCCCCTCCTCTCTGGTGGTTCGTCAGGGATACTTTTCCTCGTCTTTGCCTTTATTTTTCAAGAATATATATTGCTCTTCATTATATGTAATGACAAAATCACTTGTCAAGAATACTTTTATTTAGATAGTGCGCCATTTATACTTTACTCAAGGCGCCACCTGTTGAAATGCGCTTTCTATTCTGGATAAGACCAATTCTTTGCCGATCAGCGGAATAAGAAAATTTAGTTCGGGCCCATGCATTTGTCCGGTAATGGCAATGCGGATCGGCATATATACCTGCTTCCCGCCGAGTTTAAGTTCTTTGCCGATGGTTTTCAACAAAATTTTGATGGATTCCGGCGTAACCTCAGGCAGGGCGGCGAGCTTATTCCGGAAGGCTTGCATAACTTGCGGCACTGTATCTTCCCGCAAGACAGCCTTGGTTTCTTCATTTTCCAGCGCGACTTTCTCCTGGCTAAAATCCTGCAGATAGCTTACAATATCCTTCATGGTAACCAGGTGTTCCCGCAGCGCCGTAACAGCCAACGCGATCCTTTCCCTGTCCTCATGGCCCGGATTGTTTGGTAATATTCCCGCTTTCTCAATGTAAGGAAGCGCCATTTTCACAAGCTTTTCCACCGGGCTTTTCCGGATATAGATCCCATTGATCCAGCTTAGCTTATCCATATCAAAAACCGCCGGGTTTTTGGCTACCCGGTCCAGAGAAAATTGTTGGACTATTTCTTCCAAACTCAGGATCTCTTCTTCACCCTCAGGCGACCAGCCCAGCAAAGCCAAGAAATTTACCACAGCCTCCGGCAAATAACCTTCTTCCCGGTACTGGACAACTGAAGTAGCCCCATGTCTTTTGCTCATTTTGGCCCGGTCTTTCCCTAAAATCAGGGAAATATGAGCAAAAACAGGCGCTTCCCACCCCAGGGCTTCATAAAGCAAAACCTGCCGGGGTGTGTTGGATAAATGCTCTTCCGCCCGAATGACATGGGATATTTTCATGAGATGATCATCAATCACCACGGCGTAATTATAAGTAGGGATCCCGTCTGATTTGACGATGACATAATCGCCGATCCCATTGCTTTCAAAAACCACCCTGCCCCGTACCCGGTCTTTGATCACGACATCCTGGTTTTCCGGAACATGAAACCTAACAACGGGTTTACGCCCCTCCGCCGCAAACCTGGCCCTTTCTTCGGGCGTAAGATGATAACATTTACCGTTATACCGCGGCAGCTCTCCCTGTTCGGAGAATTCCTTTCTTTGGGCTTCTAATTCCTCTTCCGTGCAATAGCAATAGTAGGCTTTCCCTTCCTTGAGCAGTCTTTTTGTATATTCCTGGTAGGCAGGCAGCCTTTCCGTCTGGCGGTACGGCCCGTAATCACCTCCCACATCCGGTCCTTCATCCCAGTCGATGCCCAACCATTTGAGGGATTCGAGGATATTTACTTCCGACTGACGGCTGGAACGCTCTGAATCGGTGTCTTCGACACGCAGGATCAGCTTTCCGCCAGCGCCTTTGGCATAAAGATAATTAAACAAAGCCGAACGGGCGCCCCCAATATGCAAAGGTCCTGTCGGGCTTGGCGCAAAACGAACACGAACTTCATCCATTAACGAAACCCCCTACATTACTGCAAGTGACTATCATTATATCATTATCACAGTTGCTTTTTCAACCTTCCCGCCTATCCGCGCAGGGCATCTCGAATTCCGGAAAACCTAAGGCATAGGGTGTGTACTCATATAATTGAAAGAAAATCACCAATCCCTCTTCAATCAGGTAAAAATATTCTGTCTTGTCCGATTATTAAGTCTTCGGGGGATAGAAAACCCCGATGATTGAGAATGTATCAAAGCGATGGAGATCCTTTAAAGTACCTAAATATAGATATAAGTCTTTCTTAGTTGTAAATTCTGTTAAAAACTTTTCTTCAATTTTATTGAGTTTTTCTTTTTCATGATACGGCCACTTTCTGAAAGCTTGACTAATTTCCCAGTCTAATATTTGAAGGGTGTGGCCTTTACACCGATTGTCATTACAGATAAAGTGATAACTAAATTTAAACGGAATCTTCTCAAGCCCTAATTTTTTATACTCCGCTATGCCTTGACTATCGTTACCACCACTGCTTGAGTCAATTAAATCAAACATTGATAATTGATCTACGTTTAATGATTGGGTTTGTTTTGTTGACCATTCCCTTTCTACCGGTTCAATTACTAAATCAAGCACTTCTTTGGGCTTTATTAGTCCCAGTGATGAATCATTAGTTCTGCGCCTTTCAACAAGTTCTTCCAGTGAATTTGCGAGAAGTGGTAAAACAACATCTTTTCTTTTTTCCCAACCATTTGTAGAATCAAGCAGATCAAGAACTTTAATTGTATCATGATTGATTTTATGCGACTCAGGCCTTACATCACTGGTATTTTTACATATATCAGCTTAATTCGAAACCGGGAAATGGTTATGGAGCTACTTTTTAAGTGCCGGCTATACATGGGGTGAGTTGCTGTCGAAGAGGTGTCTTTCGAAGGTTGGCAAACCATTCTTGCCGTCTTGAGGAAAGAAAAAGAAAAACGCCGCCACGGATGGCGGCGATAGGACGAATTAAACATGGACGTGCATTGAGTCCGGTTGCTTTTTCTCCGAAAGACGGCTTAGAATGTTCCAACTGGAGAATCGACACCCCAAAACAGCGCTCGCCCAAGCTTATTCAACCTTACCTATACTACAGACGGCATATGCGGCAATCCCTTCTTTTCTTCCCGTAAAACCAAGCCCTTCCGTTGTCGTGGCCTTCACACTGATACAAGATATCTCAAGCTCCAGGATGCGGGCAATATTCCCGCGCATCTGCTCCCTATAGGGCGCTATTTTCGGTTCCTGAGCCAGCAGCGTACAGTCCAGGTTGTGACAGACATACCCCCGTTCACGCAGAAGGTCCTTTGTCTTAGACAACAGCAGGGTGCTTTCGACGTCTTTGTATTGGGCATCCCGGTCGGGAAAATGCTGCCCGATATCCCCAAGCGCCGCCGCTCCCAACAGCGCGTCTATAACGGCATGCAGGAGCACATCCGCATCGGAATGGCCCAGCAATCCTTTTGCATAAGGGATCGGGACTCCGCCTAAAACCAGCGTTCGTCCTTCCACTAAGGTATGTACATCATAACCAAATCCTATTCGCATGGGTGTTTTTTCCTCAACATTTCTTCAACATATATCAGGTCTTCCGGAGTCGTGACCTTGATATTTTTATATTCACCCTGAACAACGTGCACCGGCACACCTATCCGTTCCACCAGGGAGGCGTCGTCCGTACTCCGCCAACCGTACTTGACCGCTTCGCTATAAGCCTGAAGCAGGACGTCTTTGGGAAACACTTGCGGGGTTTGTATCAGCCACATACTGCGGCGTTCCGGCGTTTCCTGGATGGTAAAATCCGGCCCGATCTTTTTGATCGTGTCCTTGGCAGGCACACCCACCACTACCGGACCTTTGTGAAAAGCCGTATCCAGGGCTAAGGTCAGGACCGACGGCGATAAGAGGGGCCTCACGCCATCATGGATGACCACCCATTGTATCTCCTCCGATAACACGTGTAATCCGCACAGAACGGAATCCTGCCTCTCCCATCCGCCCTCGACGACAGCCTTTACTTTGCTGTAACCGTATTTTTTCACGATCTCTTGCCGGCAAAACTCCACTTCATCTTTATAACAAATGAGAGTGATCGTATCAATCAGCGCATGGTTCTGCAAGATATCCAGCGTATAGCACAGCAGAGGACGGCCCAATATTTCGAGATATGGTTTGTTGGTGGCGGTCCGCATCCTCTTTCCTTGTCCTGCGCAAGGCAGAAGAGCGGCAACATTAAATGGCGTCTTCTTCAACTAAAGTTCTGTTATCGTTAAATTTTGGTTTGGCAAAAATCATCCGACCTGCTGCTGTCTGCAGGACGCTGGTAACAACAACATAAATGGTCTGATTTATGTATTTCTTGCCTGTTTCCACCACGATCATGGTTCCATCATCCAAATACCCAATACCTTGCTTGGATTCCTTGCCGTCCTTGATGATTTGCACCAGCATTTCTTCACCCGGCAAAAATACAGGTTTAAGGGCATTGGCCAATTCATTAATATTTAGTACCTTAACTCCCTGGAATTCCGCTACTTTATTGAGGTTATAATCATTGGTAAGGATTTCTCCGCCCATGACTTGGCCAAGCCGCACCAATTTACTGTCAACCTCCATGATGTCGGGAAAGTCCTGTTCGGTGATCTGGACTTTTACATCAAGGTCTTTGCGGATCTTATTCAAGATATCCAAACCCCGTCTTCCGCGGTTACGCTTTAGAAGATCGGAAGAATCCGCGATATGTCTTAGCTCCTCCAGTACAAAAGAAGGTATCACCAATTCCCCGCTTATAAAACCGCTTTTACAAATATCCGCAATGCGTCCGTCAATAATCACACTTGTGTCTAATATTTTGTAAGACCGGCCTGGCTCAGATTTGGCGCTGGTATACTTTCCTTTTTCTTGCTCCTTTTCTTTCTCCTTTTCCCTCTCTTTCCCTAACTTGGAAAAGACAGAAAAAATATTTAACATCTCATCCTTCTTCTTCAACCCAATGCTCATACCCAGGTATCCCAGCAAGACGCTCCCCACCATTGGTACATAGTTTCCCACGAGGGGTACTTTAGCGAAGGTGGAACCCAATAAACTTGCAATTATAAGTCCAATAATCAGGCCAATAGCAGCTCCTAACAAATCAGTAAAAGGCATCTTCTGCAACTTGCTTTCAACCCATCTCGTGGCTTGAACAACCCACGAAATGATTTTAGGAGCGGCACTAAAGCCTATCAGCCCGGCCAGCACACCGGGAAAAATAGCTAAGGCTAACTTTATCTCCAGATTGGAAACCCCCAACAACCCACTATGTGTCAGAAAATAGCCAAAATAAATACCTCCGGCTAAAAAACCAAATGTAATAACCCCACGCATGATTTTTCGTATCATCATTTCACCCCCTTTTCTCAAATGATAATTTACCATCCTTAATTATATAAGAATGTTAACTGGTATAGCAAGATTAAACACCAAATTTTAACATGTTTTCTTTAGCATACCAATAATGGCATCAAAAAAGGCCAGCATAGCTGGCTTTTTAAGCAAGGTATTCTTCTAAGAGATTTTTGATCTTATCCTCTTTACTATCCTTCACTAAAACCAACTCACTGATTAAGATCTGACGGGCGTTATCCAACATCTTTTTTTCCCCTGTGGAAAGTCCTTTGTCTTTATCTCTTGTAGAGAGATTCCGCACAACCTCCGCAAGTTCGAAAACGTTACCGCTTTTTATTTTTTCCATATTGTTACGGTATCTCCTGTTCCAGTTGGTATTCATCGGAGAGTCTTTTTCCTGCAGGATACTTAAAACACGCAAAACCCCTTCTTCGTCAATTACTTTACGCAAACCAATATCTTGTACATTCATAATGGGAATCATTACTTTCATATCGCCAATGGGCATACGTAAGACATAGTAACGCCTCATCTCCCCAAGGATCTCCTTTTCCTCAATAGATTCGATTATCCCGGCCCCATGCATGGGGTATACAATCTTATCACCGATTTTAAACAATAGATCACCCCCAGAGAGTTCCTAATTATTATTTTAACAAAATTACAATGCTATGTCAAAATTAATATATTATATCATAGTTAAAAATTGCTAGTCAACATATTTTTGGTCAACCTTAACATGGGATATATTTCCTTGCGCCAACCTCAACATTGACAGGACAGAAATTTTGTCATTATAATAACACTAACAAAAGCAGGCAACGCAAGGGAGATGTTTTACGGTGTTTCAACTACAATGTGAAGATTTTCAGGAAAGGGTTAATGATTTTTTGCTCCGTCACCAAAGCATTTTAGACATACTTTCTAAAAGCACAGAAGCGAACGCGCGGGTAATTCGATCTAGTACCAAAGCAGTCACTACCTGTGGTTGTCTAAAGATCAGGGCTGAAAAAAAACCCCTGCCGCAGAATGCCAGCATTAACGATTTAAAAGAGCTTTTTTCCAGCCATCTGGAAGGTGAATTATGCGACAACTGCCGCGATGTGATAATGGACGAAATCGGGAAGAACATCTTCTATTTAACTGCTTTATGTAATACGTTGGGGATCAGTTTACAGGAAGTTTTGGAAAAAGAGAACAATAAAATTATGACTCTTGGACGTTTTAATATGACTTAAAGCCGTCACAGCTAAAGGGGCTGTGTCTAAACAGCGATTTTGTTTAGACCAGCCCTTTTTTTCATCCCCGGTTCTTGAACGAAACTTCATTCAGTGGGGATTCAACTCCCACTGAATGTTAGTCCAATGATAAAAGCCATCTCCTGTTTTCAGATAAGCTTGTTTTCAGATAAGCGCCAAATCTAAGGCCTCGTTGATGGTCCCGACCTCTAACTGTTCTAATCCGGATAAGCTGTTCGCGGCGCTATTGCTTTGGGGCACGATACAATGGGAAAACCCAAGTTTTTTTGCTTCCTGCAACCGTTTTTGAATATAGGGGATACCCCGGATCTCTCCGGTTAAGCCGACTTCACCCATTACAGCCAGGCGTTCTACACAGGGTTTATTTTTCATACTGGAGGCAATGGCTACGGCAATGGCTAAATCCAGCGCGGGCTCTTGTATCTTGATGCCGCCGACTACATTCACATAAGCGTCATAATTGGAAAGACTCAAGCCCGCTCTTTTTTCCAATACCGCCATGATTAAGTTGACCCGGTTATAGTCCGTCCCTGTAGTAATCCGCCGTGGCTGACCAAAGGTACTGGGAGATACAAGCGCCTGAATCTCTACCAAAATAGGCCGGGAGCCCTCCATACAGGAAGAAACAACCGAGCCAGGTGAAAAAGGCGGCCTTTCCGCCAGGAAAGCCTGGGAGGGATTGAACACCTCCGCCAATCCTTCATTCCGCATTTCAAAGACCCCTAATTCAAAAGTAGAGCCAAAACGGTTTTTCATAGCCCGCAGGAGCCGGTACTGGTAATGACGCTCTCCTTCAAAGTAGAGCACCGTATCAACCATGTGCTCAAGGACGCGGGGGCCGGCAATATTTCCATCCTTTGTCACATGCCCTACAATAATGATGGGGATATGACCTCTTTTAGCCAGGTCCATGAGTTGGGCGGTCGCTTCCCGGGTCTGGGCGACACTCCCGGGAACCGAGGCCAATTCACCAGAATAGACCGTCTGGATAGAGTCTACGATCACTAAAGCCGGCTGCGTTCTATTGATTTCTCCGACAATCAGTTCCAAATCAGTTTCCGCCCATACCAGTATCGGCGAATCATCAAGGCCGATCCTGGAGGAACGCAGTTTGATTTGTTCGGCTGACTCTTCCCCTGAAATGTATAATACTTTCTTGGCCTTGTGCGCCACATAGGCGGCCGCCTGCAATAAAAGTGTGGATTTCCCGATCCCGGGATCTCCGGCCAATAAAACGATGGTTCCTGGAACGAGCCCTCCGCCCAATACCCTGTTCAATTCACTCATACCCAGATCCAAACGCTCCACATGGACCGGCTGGACCTCTACTAAGGATTCTGGTTTAGAACCCTGGGCATGGGATACCGAACCTTTGCCGCTTCCTCTCTCAATTTCTTCTATAAGGCTATTCCAAGTTCCGCATTCCGGGCACTTTCCCAGCCAGCGCAGCGACTCAAAACCGCATTCCTGGCAGATAAACTTAGTTTTGGGTTTAGCCATTTATGATAGCCTCACTTTCCGGGTAATTCATCCGACCGCCATGGATGCGTTCTTGACTTCTATTTTCCCCTCCAGAGCATCCACCGCCACTTTTTCTCCTTTTTTGAAGGTTTTCTTTAGCATTTCTTCAGAAAGGCGGTCTTCGATCAGTTGCTGAATGGCCCGGCGCAAAGGTCTGGCCCCATAAAGAGGATTATAACCCTCTTTGATGATAACATCTTTGGCGGCATCCGTAATTTCGACTTCTACTTCCTGTTCCGCCAAACGGCGAATCACAGTATTGCTCATCAGCGTCACGATCTCTTTTAGTTGCGCTTCATTTAAGATATGGAAGACAATGATCTCGTCGATCCGGTTAATGAATTCCGGGCGAAAAGCCTTTTTGATCTCTTCATGGATCCTGTTTTTCATCCGTTCATACTCATCTTTATCCGCATGCGCCGTAACAAAACCAACGGTAGCTTCTTTTTTGATATTGCTGCCGATATTGGAGGTCATAATAATGACGGTATTGCGGAAATTTACCGTACGCCCCCTGGAATCTGTCAATCTCCCATCCTCTAATACTTGCAGCAAGGTATTAAACACATCGGGATGGGCTTTTTCGATCTCGTCCAAAAGGATAACCGAATACGGTTTACGCCTTACCGCTTCCGTAAGTTGTCCGCCCTCGTCGTGACCAATATAGCCGGGAGGCGCACCCAGCATGCGGGCAACGGTATGCTTTTCCATATACTCCGACATATCCAGGCGGATAATCGCGTCTTCGTCACCAAACATCACCTCCGCCAAGGCCTTGGCTAACTCTGTTTTTCCCACCCCGGTCGGACCGGAGAAGATAAAGGAACCGATAGGACGTTTAGGGTCTTTCAACCCGGCCCTGGCCCTGCGGATAGCCTTTGAAACCGCATGGATGGCCGGTTCTTGCCCCACCACACGGGTGTGCAGAATCTCCTCCATCCTGAGCAGACGGGCGGACTCTTCCTCGGCCAGGCGCTGGACAGGTACTCCTGTCCAGCTGGACACGATTTGAGCGATATCATCTTCCAAAACCAACAGGGAATCTTTTTGTTTTTCCTGTTCCCAGCGGGATTTGATAATCTCCCGTTCTTTAATCCATTTTTGCTCCATATCCCTAAGTTCCGCCGCTTTTTCATACTCCTGACTCACGATAGCGGCTTCCTTTTCTTTATTGATCTCATCAATCTTCTTTTCAACTTCGCGCACATCCGGGGGAGAAGTAAAGGCTTTCAGCCGCACTTTGGAAGCGGCTTCGTCAATAAGATCAATAGCCTTGTCGGGCATGAAGCGGTCGGGGATATAGCGGTCGGCCAACTCAACAGCGGTTTTGAGGGCTTGATCTGTTATTTTTACCCGGTGATGGGCTTCATACAGATCCCGTAATCCCTTTAAAATATCGAGGGTTTCTTCCTTGGCCGGTTCGTTCACCATGATAGGCTGAAATCTTCTCTCTAAGGCAGGATCCTTTTCGACATGTTTTCGATATTCATCCAAGGTCGTTGCGCCAATCGCCTGCAGTTCGCCCCTGGCCAAGGCCGGCTTTAAAATGTTGGAGGCGTCTATAGCGCCCTCTGCGGCTCCTGCCCCGATCAGGGTATGCATCTCATCAATAAAAAGGATGACGTTTCCGCTGGTTCGGATTTCTTCCATCACTTTTTTCAAACGTTCTTCAAAGTCACCCCTATATTTGGACCCCGCAATTAAAGCGGCCATATCCAGGGCCACCACTCGCTTATGTTTAATGGTTTCCGGAACCTGTCCTTTCATGATCTGTTGGGCCAAACCCTCTACAATGGCCGTCTTTCCTACTCCCGGTTCACCGATCAAGACGGGGTTGTTTTTTGTTCTGCGGCTCAAAACCTGGATTACCCGTTCAATTTCCTTAGCCCGACCGATGACCGGATCCGTCTTTTCTTCCTGAGCCAGGACTGTAAGATCCCTGCCATATTCATCCAGGCTTGGCGTCTGAGTGCTTTTGCCGGAGCCTTTTTTCCCTTTATTGTTATTGTTCATCGGTAGGGTATTTCCGCCCAAAAGGACGATGACTTGTTTCCGAACAGCATCGGCAGATACATTAAGATCAGCCAGGACCTGTGCAGCCACCCCTTCTCCTTCCCTGACCAAGCCCAATAAGAGGTGCTCCGTACCCACATAGTTGACTCCCCATCTCTGGGCTTCATCATTAGCCAGTTCAATAACTCTTTTAACCCGAGGAGTAATACTAAGTTCGTGGAATGGCTCTTGTCCCGGTGATACCAGATCTAAAACAGCCTTTTTCACGGTGTTCAGGTCCAGGCCTAAATTAATAAGGGATTTTGCGCCAATGCCCTCGTTTTCTTTAATCAATGCAAGGAGAATATGCTCTGTGCCAATGGCTGGGTGAGCCATGGACCTCGCTTCTTCGCCGGCTAAGTCTATCACGCGCTGAGCACGTTGTGTAAATCGTGCAAACACAATTACATCCCTCTTTTCCCTAACTTTTCTTTAAACAACTTGGCTCTGACCGCATCCCGTTCTAACGGTTCCATGGGTCTTCCAGCATATTGCTGCAAAAAGCCCGGTTGTATCATAACCATTAATTCGGTAATCTCTGACAATCCAAGTCCTATTTTGAGGATCCCCAAATCAATCCCCAAACGTACATCAGACAAATAATTCAAGGCTTCCTGAGTACTTAAAATCGCGGCGTTATGGAGAATACCGTAGGCTCTGCCCACGCGGTCGGCAATTTGGAGAGGCGCCTCTTGGAGAAGGAATTTTCTGCTCTCTTCTTCCTTTTCCATGAGCTGTTTCGCTACATTGGTCAGGTTTTGAACGATTTCATTTTCTTTCACTCCGAGTGTGATCTGATTAGAGATCTGATAAATATAGCCTGTCGCTTCCGTCCCTTCCCCATATAGCCCCCGGACAGCCAATCCCAACTGGGCCAGGGCGGAGAAAAGCTTAGGAGCTTGTTTGGTGAGAACGAGGGCGGGTAAATGTATCATCACGCTAGCCCGTAGTCCTGTGCCAACATTTGTGGGACATGAGGTCAGGTATCCTTTGGCCTCATGAAAGGCGTAATCTAATTTGCTTTCAAACAGGTTATCGACATGATCGGCCGCCTCCCAGGCCTTTTCCATCTGTAAACCCGCAAAAAGCACTTGGATGCGGAGATGGTCCTCTTCATTAACCATGATGCTTACGGATTCATCCTCATTGATTAATAATCCCCGGGTGCTGTTCCCATCTGATAGTTCCGGGCTGATCAAATGTTTTTCCAGTAGTATCTCTCGTTCTAAAGCCGTCAATTCAGCCATCCGATAGGTATGCAGTTTTTCCCGGCCTGTTAACTCCAGGGATTTTACGGCTTTTTCCACCTCTTCTAATACGGATATTTTACCAGACTCATCCTGATAAGAAGGCATCTCTATTTTATTTAGATTTCTCGCCAGGCGGATCCGTGAGCTTATGACTATATTGGTGTCGGTTTCGTCTTTTTTGGTCCAACTGCTGCAAGGCGTAGAAATTATTTTCTTAATCACGGTCTTCACCTGCCTTACTTTCGTCTTCCAGAGCTTTGACGCGGTCCCGGATACGGGCGGCTTCTTCATACTCTTCTTTTTCCACGGCCTCTTTGAGATTCCTTCTTAAGTCTTCTATCTCCCGATGGATAAGGAATGTCTTGCCCATCCGCACCGGAATTTTTCCCCGGTGTTCTGTTGTTCCGTGGATTTTCTTTAATAGCGGCTCAAGTTGTGTTGAAAAATAGCGGTAACATTCGCTGCATCCAACATAACCAGCCTCCGCGATTCTTCCATAAGGCGTATGGCAATGGGGACAAGTAAGCTCTGGAGTACGTTGATCGGAAGCGCCCAGTTGTGTTAGAAAGCTCATTATATTATTTAGATTATGGAGCGGGGTTTTAGGTAAACCGGGGTTAATGTTCAAAGACCCGGCACAATCTTCACAGAAATGGAACTCTTGTTTTACCCCGTTCGCGTACTGGGTGATATGCACATTGGCTGGTTTTTGTTTGCATTTTTGGCAGATCATTATATCTTTCCTCCCCGCTTAAAGATCAATTCTACTGATTGCAGCTAAGGCGGCCTGTAGGATTTTAGCCCTTACAATGTCCCTTTCCGGTAAATTTATGGCAATTGTATCCCGTTGAATAGCCGCTTTCAAAATATGATATTCACGCAGAGTAAGAATATCCTCTTCCCATAGCCGCTGTAATAAACCTTCCGCTTCCCATTGGTCTATGCTTAAACCAAGATTACGGTAAACCTCTTGTAGGGACGATTCTTTCTCATCAAGCCACGTGAGCTTTACAATCCTTAAATAGCCGCCCCCGCCTCTTCTGCTTTCCACTAAATAACCCTGGGTCGGCGTAAAACGGGTCCCTAATACATAGTTTATTTGCGAGGGCACACATTTAAAGAACTCTGCCAGTTCATTACGCTGCAATTCTAACGTATTATCATTGGCTAGAAGACTTTTTAGGTATTCCTCAATCCTTTTAGCTAAACTCATTATCTTTCACCTGACCTTGTTTGACCTTTTGATTCTATTATACCAGACTATCCTTATTCTTATTCAACCTGTATCTAAGTTGAAGAGTAGTCAGATAAGCTGTTTATGACTTACTAAGTCATATTATCTAACCTTTCCTTACCTTTAAACCTTATTCGTCCAACAATTATAACGCCTCAGTAGAAAAATTTCGACTGTAGAAATTTTTCTTTTCTTGCCTTTGCGCGTTTCAACGAAGCGCCAGATATGCTCATCGCTTGTTACGTAAATTTGAACCCGCCGCCTACGCTAAAACTTAGAGGCGGGGGACATCTTAGCGAAGTTATACTTTCTGATAGGTAAAAATAAAGCGCCTGTTTAATATCCATAAGAATATCATTGTCGTCTAAGATTTTTAATGATATAAATATATAACATGGGCTTTGTTATCCACGCCGAGCAGACTGTAGAAGTATTAGTATTTATGCAAATAAGGTATGTTTTCCCCTGTTGTTTATCAATCGCGGCTTTCTTAGCTCTGTCCCTTATCGTGCTATTATCCACGCTGTTTGTACTCGAAAAAATATAATGGAGGTTGGATCTGATGCATAATAAGCATAAAATCCCGGATTATTGGAATATGGGTACTGCCATTGGCTTATGCGCAGCCATTGGGATAGTGCTGGGAGCCTTAATGAACAACCCGGCGCCGTGGCTTTGTGCCGGCGCCGGCGTTGGCGTGGTCCTTGGAGCCGTTACACAGGCGTATAAAAAGAAGTAATCATATTTTGGCTTCAACACAGTGATTGAGGAGGAAATAGCGGGAGGCACTATCTTATGATAATGCCTCCCGCTTGCTTTTCCGTATTGGTTTGGGGTATGGTTCAACATTGTCCCTATTAAATCGCGCTTTGTTAAGCGCTCTTTTCATTTCGATAGGCTGTCATCACTTTTTTACGAATTCTTTGGATAGCATTATCCACTGCCTTCGTTTGGATTTCCAGCATAACGGTGATTTCGCGGTAACTTAGACCTTCCAAACGCAGATAAAGTACTTTTTGTTCCAAAATGGTTAATTCTTTCTTTAAAAATTCTATAAGTTCCTGAAGTCCCTCCCGGGCGATAAGTTTCATTTCCGGTGTGTTTTTTTCATCCTTCATCATATTATCGCCGGAGTAGTATTCTGATCCATACCGGGCATTTTCTTCTTCTACAAAGGCATAAATGGGAATTGCATTGTTCAGCATTTGTCTTTTTTTACGGTTGGAGCGGCTTATCAAGGAATCTAATTCCCGTTTGATACATAAAAACGCAAAATTACGGAACTTGACTTTAGTAGTATGATTATACCCTTTAATCGCTTCTAATAATCCAATCGTCGCTTCTTGTAAGAGATCCTGCTTGTCCCCGTCCTTTAGGTAGTACTTCTGGCATACATAATGAATAAAACCACGGTATAGATATAAAAGCTTTTCTAAAGCTTCATCATTGCCTTGCTGTGCATACAGAACCAGTTCCTCTTCACTTAAATGGGCTAACCTCACTTATTACGCCTCCCCCGTAACTCGCTATGTAAATAAATTATCATAATTTGGAACATTCCGCATCTATCATACGTCCTATTCTTCTGGGACTTTGGTCCTGTTTTATGGCCTCTTAAACACACGGAAGCCCTGCCAGCCTAGTGTTTAGTGATACGCATAATGTGACAAAATCATTGTTATTATTACAAAAATCCCCAGCCGCGGGGCCGGGGATTTATATACGAATGGCTCCCCGAGTAGGACTCGAACCTACAACCCTGCGGTTAACAGCCGCATGCTCTACCATTGAGCTATCGAGGAATACGAAAAGCTATTAGTTATGTTATCATAGGCCATAGTACCTGTCAATTAAACGGCAAAATTAAAAGCTCCATTTTCATCCTTCATCAGAAAGTCCCTGGGAATAACGCCAAGCTGGACAAAACCCAGTTTCTTATACAAACTAAGGGCTGTGGTATTTGTGCTTACGACAGTGTTGAACTGCGGTATTTTAAAGCCAATTTCTTTAGCTTTTGCAATACAGTGCAAAACCAAAATCCCACCGTTTTTCTTGCCGCGTTCACTGCTCATAAAAAGCAAATTATTCTTTACAGAACACGTTGATAGCCTCACGAAAAAATTCAGTGCATCCGGCGGCAAGTTTTTCATAGTTTGTTTTGAAACGCTCATCAGAAATATAAAGTTCACCCAACCCCAGATGGTATTCTTTGCTGTAGTTTGGATAGAAAATACATAACCATTGCTTGTGCAGTTCACAGGCTTTTTGAGCGAGTTCTCCAGCCGGATCCCCTGTTGCAAATGCACTTTTTAATGTTTCTTCGAACTTGGTGTTCAGCCGTTTAGCCCTTTCATACTGTTCTTTGGTAATCCCCCTGACTCTTTCGTTAGAAGCATCAACCGTCCCGTCGCCGTATTTTGCGCGGATTTCCGCACCATATTTTCGCTCGTTTTCGTCCACGAGCCTTTGTGCAAACGCTGCAAATTTTTCTTTATCAGACATTGTGATTTCTCCTTTTATTGCGGCCAGGGATTTTTTGACGTTATCAATCAGCCCGTCAAGCCGCTCGCGTTGATTTAGAAGCTCAACAAGATGATGGTTAAAAGCTGTTTCCATATCAAAATCAGGAGCTGTCAAAAACTTTTTTATTTTATCAAGCGAAAATCCAAGTTCCTTATAGAATAAAATCTGTTGTAAAGTATCGATTTCTTTTCTCCCGTAAATACGATATCCGGACGAAGCAACTCTTACCGGCTTTAAGAGTGCAATCTCATCGTAATACCGCAGAGTACGGGTGCTGATTCCTGACATTTTTGACAGCTTGTTAATAGAGTACTCCATCTTGCTCACCTCTGCATTACTAGTATAAACTATTCCGTAACGTCAAAGTCAAGAAGCCGTTACAACTTGTCGGTGCGCTCCTTAAGGAGCCACTTCTATTTTATATGGGGCTGGCGCCCCAATCCCCCGGTGGGTTCGCTTCCCATTTCTTTTTTTGTTTATTCATCAATAAACCTGCCTCTCGGCAGGTCCATTCTTGTATCATGGAGCGGGTGATGGGAATC
>DHRG01000052.1:0-15589 GCA_002408285.1 Peptococcaceae bacterium UBA5318
AATAGGGTAGGGTATTTTTCGGCCAAGGCGGCTGTTATGTATGGCTCATAAGCCTCCTGTTTATCCCATAATGGAGTAAACTCTTGATTAATTGTATTCCATGGATCTTGCCATGCCCAGTTGTTTATAACGGTGCTGGCAGGATCATCATCGGGAAAGTTAGGATTAGGTATTAGGCTTCCCTTAACCGTAAATCCGATATATCGAGGTATTCCATCTTTATAGTCCTGGTCTTTGGTCGGTACATCTTTATCATTTCCATAAGCCAGGATTAAATAATCTTTCCATGATTCGGGATTAAGGGTAAGACCTACTTTGTTTTTTGGAGTGTAATATTCTCCTCCTAATTCATCATTAGCAGCCTTCACGGCTTCATCCATTGTAACTGCAAAGACATATGAGTAAAACAAGAGGGATATAAAGAGAGTAATAATAAGTGTTACTTTTTTCATTATAATCCCCCTACATGTCCCAAATCGTTACAACCAAAGCCATAACATCATCTGCAACTTGTACTTTATTGCCTTGAATAGTCCATTCTTTAGTATCAAGTATTGTCCTGGTACTTGTTTTTGTTGAAGCATAAGCATATACCGGATCACCTTCGCTGCCTAAATGTTTAGCAATAATCTCTTTCAGGTCTGTCATTTGTGGTTCGACAGGTGTGGTGTACTTATAAATAACAGCAACGCTCAGTAAAATTGATGATGTTCCTGCTGGTGGAGTTGACAATATCAGGTCACTGTTAATCAGAGCAGCATCGCTCATATAATTCGCCGACCAAATATTGATCGTCTGTGTCGCCTGTACCCACTCTACCTTTGCCCCTAAGCATTCACTAACGAAGCGTAAAGGGACCACTGTGCGGCTATTGACGATTTCTGCGCTTGTATCTAGGGTAACTTGTCCGGATCCAACAGAGGCGATTTTAGAGCCTATAGTAAGGTTTATTGCAGTTCCCCGATTATTAATATTGACGGTCTGGGTGTTGGCATTCCAGCTTACAGTTGCCCCCAGCTCCTGGGATATGAAACGCACCGGCACCATCGTCCGGCTGTCGCAGTTGATAAAAGGCTTCTGGTCAGGGAAGAACACGGTATCCCTGTTCACCATCACCGTAATATCCTGGGCCGTTACCTGACTACTGCCGAACATCAGTAAAAACAAACCGATTCCTAAAATAAGCGTTGCTTTTTTCATCCTTTATTCCTCCCCGGTTGTAGCAATATTCACTATTTTCTCATATCGGGGCCGGAAAATCCACCATAGTAACAGACCCGCTGTAGACCGGGCTCCTTGTCTGGTCCTGATAAACACGCTTCCTGATTACCTCTGCGGATATTACCTTCTATTAATAGATAAATAAATGCTGTTGGCAATGATCTGGGCCATTTTGAGGACGGTGTTCAAGCGGGTGTTTTGCAGCACCTGGAATTCCATAAAGCCCCCCACGTTTACAACCCCCGAAATGCTGAAATCACCCACTCCGGGGAGCATTTTTTTTAATCCCGCCCCAGGTTTTAAGGGGGCTTGTTCCAAGAGGATTGTCCCTACACTCGATATTTGCCCTAAACAGGCGTCGACAGCAATAATGGGGTGAGTCGCCGTCTTTTGCTCCAAAAGGGTAAGGTGCTCGGCCAGGTTTGTAGCATGGACAGGGTTTTCCACCGTGCCATATATTTCGATCCCCATTCCGTCAAGAAGAGATAAAAGGCGCCAGCCTGTCAAGGGGCCAAGGCTGTCACCTGTGGAACGGTCGGTACCGATGCAGATAATGATCGGTTTATCTTTTTTAGGATAAGACAAAAAAAAGTCAGTCATAGCCTGGGAGAAAATTACTACGGCCAGGGGATCATCCATATGGATACGCGAAACGCCGTCTTTTTTTTGCGGTTGAATCGCCATCTGCTACCTCCGCTGGTGTTTTCAGGAATAGTATATGCAAAAAACCATAAATTATAGCAGATGCAATCAAATGGGAGGCGCGGGATGAGAGCTTATTCCCCCCTGGTCATGTGGCAGGTCGCTTGCACTTATGTTGGGACGGTTATTGGAGCTGGTTTTGCTTCAGGACAGGAAATTGTGAAATTCTTTAGTATTTTTGGTATTTCGGGTATTTGGGGGACCTTCGCAGCAGGGCTTTTATTTGCCGTTTTGGGCGGCGCGATCCTTAAGACGGTTAGTAATTTTGGCATTAAAGACTATGAAGAATATATTGCTTTCTTGTTTGGGACACGAAAGAGCAGGGTCATCAATGGCTTGATTACGCTATTTTTATTTGCCGGACTTGCCGTGATGCTGGTGGCTAGCGGCAGCCTTTTCAGCCAGCTGTTTGCCTGTCCCGGTTGGGTAGGTTTTTTGATCACGGCGCTTGTTCTGTATGGGATTCTATTATTGGATTTGGAAGGGGTCCTTTGGGTGAACATGCTTCTGGTCCCGGGGCTTATAGTACTGTGCGTTGGGGTTGCGGCGGCCAGTTTGGTTTGCTATCCAAAGGCCCCGGCTGCTGTTGGGTTTGAAGTAAATCTGGTGGGAAACAACTGGCTGCTGGCCTCTGTTTTATATGTGGCTTACAATTTAGTTCTGGGGACGGTGATCCTGTCTTCTCTCGGTCATACCGCTCAAAGGGGCGGTATCCGGGGAGTCATGGCGGGCGGGATCATACTGGGCATACTGGCGGCTGTATTGTGCATGGCCTTATTCTGTCAGGGAGAGCCCGTTATACGGCAGGAATTGCCAATGTTGGCAATAGCCCAACAGATCAGTCCCTGGGCAGGTTGGGCTTACTCTTTTGTCTTATGGGTCGCGATCCTGACCACAGCTTTAAGTAATGGCTTTGGGCTCTTAAAAAAATTTGAGAACCGGGTAGCCTGGCCTAAAGCTGTCATAGCCTTCGGCATCTTTATACCCACTTTTTTGCTGTTAGGATGGCGGTTAGCCCAGGCAGTCGCTGTGATTTACCCCTTGCTGGGTTATCTCGGACTAATATTTTTGGCGGCGCTGGTTGTGAATATCATCAAGCCGCAAAAATATTTATAAGGGGGTTGACATGAGCCATCTTGTGATAGGAACAGCCGGGCATATCGACCATGGCAAAACTACTTTAGTCAAAGCCCTGACCGGGACCGACACCGACCGGTTGAAAGAGGAAAAAGAAAGAGGCATTACCATTGAATTGGGATTTGCGCATCTAGCGTTGCCCAGTGGTTGCACTGTTGGACTGATAGATGTCCCCGGACATGAGAGGTTTATTAAAAACATGCTCTCTGGTGTGGCCGGAATCGATATCGCCCTGTTGGTCATTGCCTCTGATGAAGGAATCATGCCTCAGACAAGGGAACACTTTGACATTCTTTGTCTGTTAGGGATCCGTGAATTGATTGTTGTTATTTCCAAGGCGGAAATGGCGGATCGGGATATTCTCGATCTGGTCCGCGAGGATGTGAACGGATTGTTGAGCTGCTCTTCCTATGCGGATGCGCCGGTCCTTGAGGTTTCGGCCTTGACCGGGCAGGGGATATCGCAGTTACTGGGGCTTTTAGACCAGGTGACGCGCGGTATGAAAACGGCGTCCCGGCAGATGGCGTTTACACGCTTGCCGGTCGATAGGGTCTTTACACTGCCGGGGTTTGGAACAATTACGACCGGGACGCTTTTTAACGGGACTGTGGCCGTGGGGGATATTTTAGAAATACCGGCGAAAAAAAGCAGAGCCCGTGTGAGAAATGTGCAGGTCCATAATGTTTCCGTGCCGCAGGCCGTGGCCGGCCAAAGGGTAGCGATGAATCTGGCAGGGATCGCGACTCAGGAAATTGAGCGGGGCGACGTGCTGGCGACGCCGGATTGGCTGATCCCCACCACGCGGCTGGATGTATCCTTCCATCTGCTGAAGCATGCGGTCAAAGAGCTTACCAGCCAGACCCGTATCCGTTTTCAGCAAGGGACTAAGGAAACGCTGGGGCGGGTGTATTTACTGGGGCCAAGTCCGCTGGCGCCGGGGCAGGATGCTTTTTTGCAGATTGTCCTGGAAGAGCCCGCCGTTGTAGTGCGTGGAGATAATTTTATTGTCAGAAGCTATTCCCCTGTTCATACCATTGGCGGCGGCAGGATTATCGAACCGGTAGCCCGCAAGCATAAAAAAAAGGAGATAAATCTTCGGCAGGAATTGGAAATCAAAGCCGCCGGATCACGCCGGGAGCTGACGCTGCTCTATTTGCAGAAAGAGCGGCGGTTTGCAACGGAGGCTTCCCTGGCAAGATATCTGGGAGTGGCGGAAGAGGAAACCATTTTCTTGCTTAAAGAGCTTTTAGAGTCCGGAAGTGTGGTACAGATCCAAACGGGGGACCAGGAAAAACGGGTAATAAGCTCCGACGTTTTGAAAGGCTGGCGGGAGCTGGCTAACCAGCGGGTTTGGGAGCATCTGGAACAATACCCCCTGGAGCCTGGGCTTAACAAGGAAACGCTCCGGGTAGGCCCCTTTGCCGGACTTACAGGCAAGGAATTTAACGCCCTGATAAGCTACTGGGTCCAGCAAGGGCAGTTTGACCTCCGGGAGGGTCAGTATATCTGCCCTATCGGGCATCAACCCAGGATCGGGGATTTTTTATCGGAAAAAATCAGGGCGGTGGAAAAAAGATACGAGGCTGCGCAGTGGCAGATACCAGGCTGGGAGCCGGTAAAGAAAGATTTGCGCCTGGAAGATAAAAAAGCGGACCAGATTTTGCAGTATCTTATCCGGAACAAACATCTGGTGCTGCTGTCTGAAGACCTCTATATCAATCGGGAGCTCTTGCAGCAGGGGATCCGGAAAATAAAAGAATGGTTTGCCGGGCAGCCGGAACTGACGGTGGCCCAGGCGCGTGATTTTTTAGGCGCGAGCCGTAAAATCACCGTACCGTTTTTAGAATATCTGGATAAGCATAAATATACCCTGCGCAGCGGGGATGTCAGAAAATGGATCGGTAAAGAGTAAATAACAAAGGGGAGCGGATTGCGGCTGGTGCCGCGCCTGGTCTTCAAAACCAGTGCGGCGGAGAGGGCCTCCGCCGGGTGGGTTCGATTCCTACACGCTCCCGCCAAAATTGGGACATTGCAAAACGGTTAATGATTTTACTAGATTATTTTTCGGAATCGAATATAATATATATAACGGTTCCCCCACGCCTCTCTTCACATTTATTTGTGATGTGGTTCCATGGGGGCTGTTTTATTAAAAAGCGCCGGTATTTATCACTGAACTAACATTCAGTGGGAGTTGAATCTTCCACCGATGAAGTTTCGTTCAAAAACGATCAAGGAGGTGAGCACAGCGTATCTGCTGTGGAGCGTATGGGCCTGGTTCATGTTGGCGTCGATATTGGATCTACGACAGTTAAAGTTGTTGTATTAAATAACGCAAAAGAGTTAATTTACAGTAAATATGAAAGACATTATGCAGATATTAAGAAAAAGCTGCAGCGGATACTTGAAGATGCTCATAACACCCTCCGGGATATCGAGGTTACAATAATGATTACCGGTTCGGGCGGCATAAGCATTGCTAAAAGGCTGAGAACGGCTTTTACACAAGAGGTTATCGCTGCCGCCAAAGCCGTCAAAACATTTTATCCGAAAACAGACGTCGCCATTGAGTTAGGCGGAGAGGACGCCAAAATCACTTATTTTAGCGATGGGATGGATCAAAGGATGAACGGCACTTGTGCCGGAGGGACAGGTTCATTTATAGACCAAATGGCTTCTTTGCTAAAGGTGGACGCCTTGGGCCTAAACGAACTGGCTAAAAACCATAAGATGATCTATCCAATCGCCGCAAGATGCGGAGTTTTTGCGAAGACGGATGTGCAGCCTCTTCTAAATGAGGGCGCCGCTAGAGAAGATATTGCCGTTTCCGTACTCCAGGCCGTTGTTATTCAAACGATCAGCGGACTGGCCTGCGGAAGGCCGATCAGGGGCAATGTGGCCTTTTTGGGAGGACCGTTGTATTTTCTTTCGGAGCTAAGGGCCAGATTTATTGATACTTTAAAACTGACGGAAAACCAAATCATTTTTCCGGAGAACTCCCACCTCTTTGTAGCAACCGGGGCCGCTTTGTCGTCGGTGGATGAAAAACCGGTGTATCTAAAGGATCTGATAAATAAGATCAGGGAATCAGAAGATATATCTAATGGTGAAACAAGCAGACTGGCGCCGCTTTTTTCTGATAAGAGCGAATACGAACGGTTTTGCCAAAGACACCAAAAAGGGTCTGTCAAACAAAGGGATATCACAACATTCGCCGGGGAATGTTTTTTAGGGATCGACGCGGGGTCTACTACTACCAAAATAGCCCTGACGGATAGGGAAGGGGCGCTTTTGTATACCCATTACGGAAGTAATGAGGGAAGCCCTCTCAAATCAACGGTAAAGGTGTTAAAAGAGATGTACGGTCTTTTGCCGCCCAAAGCTGAAATAGTGAACTCAACGGTTACAGGCTACGGAGAAGGTTTAATAAAGGCGGCCTTAAATATTGACATTGGTGAAATAGAAACCATCACTCACTATAAAGCGGCGGAATATTTCTGCCCCGGTGTGGATTTTATCTTGGATATCGGCGGACAAGATATGAAATGCCTTAAAATCAAGGACGGCGTTATTGAGGGTATACTCTTGAACGAAGCGTGTTCTTCCGGGTGCGGTTCATTCTTAGATACGTTTGCCGCTTCCCTGGGGATGAGGATAGAAGAATTTGCCGCAGCGGCTTTAGCCGCCAAAAACCCGGTGGATCTTGGCTCCCGGTGCACTGTTTTTATGAACTCCAGGGTCAAGCAGGCTCAGAAAGAGGGCGCGACAGTAGGGGATATTTCTGCAGGCTTGTCCTATTCGGTGATTAAAAACGCGTTATTCAAAGTCATTAAAATAAAAAACCCGCAAGAATTAGGGGAGAAAATAGTCGTTCAGGGCGGGACCTTTTATAATGACGCGGTATTGAGAAGCTTTGAAATCTTGTCCGAAAGGGAAGTCATCAGGCCGGAAATCGCGGGTATAATGGGAGCCTATGGAGCAGCCCTGATAGCCAAAGAAAGATATGTAGAGGGACGCACAAGCGGTCTGCTGGCAGCGGACGAGCTGAACGGATTCGAGTTCAGCACCGTTGTTTCAAGGTGTAAAATATGCCCCAACAGTTGTATGCTGACCGTCAATAAATTTGGCGGCGGGGATAAATTTGTATCAGGGAACAGATGTGAAAAAGGAGCGGGTAAAGGGAAAAACCAAAATCAGATGCCAAATCTGTTTGAATACAAATATCAAAGACTTTTTAAATACCGTCCCTTGCCGGAATCAGAGGCCAAGAGAGGGATCGTGGGTATTCCCAGGGTTTTGAATATGTATGAAGATTATCCGTTTTGGTTTACCTTCTTCACGGAGTTGGGGTTTAGGGTAGAACTGTCCGATAGGTCCTCGATCCGCATTTATGAAAAAGGGATCGAAACGATCCCCTCGGAATCGGTGTGCTATCCCGGCAAGCTGGTTCATGGTCATGTTATGAGCCTGGTGGAGAAGGGGATCAAGTTCATCTTTTATCCCTGTATCACGCATGAGCGGCAGGAACAGCCAAACGCGGACAATCATTACAACTGTCCGATCGTTATTTCTTATCCTGAGGTGATTAAGAATAATCTCGATGTTTTACGGGACAAAGCCGTCAATTATATGAAACCTTTCCTGCCGTACGACCATCCCAAAAGAATGGCGAAGCGTATCTATAAGGAATTCCAGGCGTTCAAGATCAGTGAAAAAGACGTCAACCGCAGTGTCGCCAAGGCTTATCAGGAACAAGAGGCCTTTAAAAGGGATGTCCGGCAGGCTGGGGAAGAAGCCCTGCAATTAATCAGGGAAAAGGGAATAAAAGGGGTCGTACTGGCGGGCAGGCCCTATCACCTGGACCCGCAGATAAACCATGGTATCCCGGAAATGATAAATTCGCTGGGGATGGCGGTACTGACCGAAGACTCCATATCCCATCTCGGCGAGATCGAAAGGCCTTTAAGAGTAGTAGACCAATGGGCTTACCATTCCAGACTTTATGCAGCCGCCAGCTTTGTAGCCACGCAAACCGATCTGGAGTTGGTGCAATTGAATTCCTTTGGCTGCGGTTTGGACGCCATCACCACCGACCAGGTCCAGGAAATCCTGCACAGGAATTCCAAGGTTTATACAGTCCTGAAAATAGACGAAGGTAACAATCTGGGCCCGGCGAGGATAAGGCTCCGTTCTTTAATGGCTACAATGGCGGAAAGGGAAAAGAACGGTTATCTGCTCAAGAAGTCAGCGAACTCATTTAGGAAAATAGTCTTTACAAAAGAAATGAGAAAACAGCATACGATCTTAGCGCCTGAAATGTCCCCTATCCATTTTCAGTTTTTGGAGGAGGCTTTCAGGCATTCGGGGTTTAAGATGGTCGTACTGCCGGCCATAGATATGAAGGCTATAGATGAGGGCTTAAAGTATGTCAATAACGACGCTTGTTATCCGGCAATTATTGTGATCGGCCAGCTTATTGAAGCCTTAAAATCAGGGCAGTATGATCTGCAAAACACTTCGGTGATGATATCCCAGACCGGCGGGGGCTGCCGGGCTACCAATTATATCAGCTTATTGAGAAAGGCGCTGAGGGACGCCGGATTTGAAAAAATCCCCGTTATCTCCATCAACCCTTATGGTATTGAGAAAAATCCCGGTTTTAAATTTTCGGTGGGATTGTTGCACAGGGCTATGATGGCCTTGACTTATGGGGATTTGCTCATGAATGTTTTATACCGGGTCCGGCCTTACGAAAAACATCAAGGCTCGGCGAATAAGCTTTATGAAAAATGGGCCGAAAACTGCCTGCGTTCGCTTAAATCCGCCGGGATCAAGGAGTATAAGAACAATATCAGGGCTATCGTCAAAGAATTTGACGAGCTGGATATAACGGATGAGATCAAGCCCAGAGTGGGGCTGGTGGGGGAAATACTTGTGAAGTTTCATCCTACGGCCAATAACAATGTAGTAAGCGTTGTGGAAGCCGAGGGCGCTGAAGCGGTAATGCCGGGGCTGATGGATTTTTTGACCTACAGCGCTTACGACGCGGATTATAAATATAAATATATGTCCGGGAGTAAGCTTTCGCAGGTCCTTAGCCTGGCAGCCATTAAAATCATGGATATTTACCGAAATACTTATAAAGAAGCCGTGGAGGCCGGAACAAAGTTCATGGCGCCCAAGAGTATACAAGAGATCGCCGAAGGGGCGGAAGCGGTGTTGTCTTTAGGGCATCATACCGGCGAAGGTTGGTTTTTGACGGGAGAGATGATCGAGCTTATCCATAGCGGGGTCAAGAATATTATTTGTATGCAGCCCTTTGCCTGTCTGCCCAACCACGTAACCGGAAAAGGGATGATGAAGGAATTGAAACGGGTTTTCCCGGGATGTAATATCGTGGCGATCGACTATGACCCGGGCGCCAGCGAGGTCAATCAGTTGAACAGGATAAAGCTCATGATCTCAACAGCTTTTGAAAAAGAGAGGCTAACACGCCTGCCGCAGCAATAGGTTAAATTTTCCATTTATTAAGGGGATACTACCCACATAAAATGGAACAGCGGCTCGAATCATATGTTAGTATTAAGAAACCAAAAACGGGAGTTGAAAGGATTATGAGCATGAAGAAGATCACCGCTGTTTTAAGTATGGCGGCAATTATGATGAGCCTGACGGCCGCCCCGGCAATGGCGAAAAACGGGCCGGATAAAAACAACTGGGGACATGAAAAAAAAGTAAAAGCCAAAATGTGTGAGAAATTCAAAGATCTGGGCGGGTATGAATGGTGCCTGACCGATATCACGAAGATCGTCGGCAAGGGTATATTCGGCGGTCTTGGAAAATCTGTTTTTGCACCCGGCGCAAAGATCACGCAACAGGAAGTCACAGTAGCAGCCCTGCGTTTAATGGGGAAGGAAGCCATAGTTGGAACGCTGACTAAGGACGAAATTAATAATTTACTTAAAAATATTCCGGATCAGGCAAAAATAGCGGCTTGGGCCAGGGCCGCCATAGCTCAGATGGTGAAGCTCGGTATTGTCAGCCCGGATAAGGAATTCAACCCCACAGACTCTGCGACCCGGCTGGATGTAGCCGTGTTGTTAGTGAAAGCGCTGGGATACGAGCAGGAAGCTCAGGCGGCTATGGGTAAGACGCTTTCCTTCCGCGACGCCGATAAGATCCCCGCCGCTTTACGGGGCTATGTCTATGTCGCTACGGAACTAAATCTGATCGCCGGGTATAACGAAAACGGTTATGGCGCCAAAACGTTTCGTCCCGATCAGGCGGTCAAACGGGTCGAGGCGGCTATTATGATGGCGCGGGCCGACAATCTGGTCGACCGGCGTCAGGCGGATGAGGTCCGGGGAACCGTCAAATCTGTCAATACGCAAACGGAAACGGTGATCGTGACCAAATCAGCAGGGCAAGACGTTGCTTTGACGCTGGCTGACGACGCCGTGATCCTGGTAGAAAATCAGGAGAAAACTTTAAACGATGTGTCAGCCGGGATGACTGTCATGATTAAATTAGACAGCGCCGGCAAAATAAAATACATAGAGGCTAAAACAGTCCTTGCCAAGACTACTACGGTAACCGGGACGATCTCCGTAATCATGCCGCAGACGAATCTTTCGCTGGCGCTGATTACGGTAAACGGCACGATGATCCCGGTTGCGGACAAGGTAACGGTCACGGTCAATAACGCCGCGGCTGCTTTTTCCGCTCTGAAGGTGGGAGATACTGTTACGCTGACCGTTAAATCCGGGCTGGTCACTAAAATAGCCGCGGGTTCCCAGGCGGAAACGACGGTGAGCGGGACTATTACCGCTTTGACGTTCGCGACTGCGGATGCTGCGGGTGTCATTACTATCAATGGGACGGCATATACGGTTCCAGCCTCCGCGGTTCTGAAGATCAATAATACGGCTGCCGTCCTGGCTGATTTAAAAATTGGCGATGTTATCGTTTTAACCCTGGTTTCCGGCCAGGTCACCAAGGCGGAAGTTACCCGGACTGTGGTTCATGGCAATCTCACAGCCATTCAGGCGCCTACGGCCAGTTCCCTGGGGTCCCTGACCCTCGGAACGGCAGTTTATCCGATTGCCAGTGGTTCAGTGTTCACCGTCAATGGCGTTTCCGCTTCGATTGCCGACCTCAGGATCGGTGATAGCATAGCCCTTACTCTGTTAAATGGGCAGGCGGTCAAGGCGGCTGTCACCCGGTAACTCAAATACTTAAACCAAAGCCCCCTTTTTCCGCCCCGGATTCGGGCGGAAGAGGGGGGCTTCTTTAATTCTTTAATTAGCACTTTCCGGGGACGGCTGATTTATGATATATTTTATATATTCTGTGGGATTTAAGAGAGTGAGGGCGGATATGGCGCTGAAAATTGTGACCGACAGCACGGCTTATTTGGATAAAACCATCCAAGAAGATTTGGGCGTCCGGGTGGTTTCCTTGAGCGTTAATTTTGAAAACAGTTCTTTCAAGGAGCAGGATATAACTAATAAGGATTTTTATCAGCTTATGGATAAAAGCCCTAAAGTGCCAACTTCTTCCCAGCCCTCCCCGCTGGATTTTTATGAGGTCTTTCAGCCGTTAACGGAACAAGGCCATGATATACTTGGCATATTTATTTCCGCGGGGCTCAGCGGAACCTATTTTTCAGCTTTGACCGCCCGAAATATGATTTGGGAAAAATACCCCGGAGCGAGGATCGAATTGCTGGATTCCGCCGCTACCGCCACGCAACTGGCCTATTGTGTTCTGGTGGCGGCCCGGGCGGCTAAAAATGGGGGTCCCTTGGAAAATGTGGCGCTTATTGCCCGCGGCGTTATAAAAAACAGCAGGATGTATTTTGTCCCCCGGACGCTGGATTATCTGAAAAAAGGCGGGAGGATCGGAGGGGCAAGCGCTTTGCTGGGAACTCTTTTACAGGTAAAGCCGATTTTATATTTAAAGGACGGCAAAGTAGATGTTTTAAATAAAGTGCGGACTTTTGAGAAAGCTTTTAGCCGGGTGAGGGCGATATTTATGGAAGACCTTAAAAACCCCGGAGTGGAGGAAGTGTCGGTCGTTCATATCAATGTGGATACGGAAGCCCGGCAGGTTGCGGAGATACTTAAAGGGGAGTGCGGGATCATTCCAGCCGTCAACTCCATCGGGCCGGTGATCGGACTTCATGCGGGACCGGGGACTATGGGGCTTGCTTATTATTTAAAAGGTTAAAATAATATGTTCTTTTATATCAGTTAAAGGAGCTACTATGAGAATTCCTTTTCCCGGCTGATCTAATTGTAAATCTGTATTAATTCTGTTGCAAATAGCTTGTATCGTATCATCTTTCGCGATAATCATTACTATTTCACGCTCTGGTTCGATGCCACGAGATAAGAATGTTTTCCCATGATAGGAACATGAACCGCGGGCATGAATGATGGTGCCGCCGATTGAGCCAGCTAATTCCGCACTTTTAATTACTAATTCATCTTTGTCATTTTCCACAATAGCAAAGATTAACGAGTAACCGGGCTTGTTTTGCTTCCTATTAGTTTTGTCATTCTTGCAGTTTGCTGTCAATGTAAGGGTAATCCCCACCAATTGTTTTAAATTTAGGATAGCCAAAATCCCACTATTTGCTGATTGTAGATTAAGATAACCTATTAGTAAGACAGCTAGACGGTGAGCTTGTTCCCGTGTTGTAATAATCAGGAAAATATTTTTTTCCGGTTCAAGCATTAAATTTAGAATAACATTTGATTTATCCGCAGAGCCATGAGCATCAATTACGGTCCCCCTTGGGAATCCATTCTCTTCAACAAAATCCAGAATACTGTCCGCGCGGCCTTTATCCACAATGGTCATCACTGCCTGAAGCGGTGAATCATAATAATACGGACTAGTAAAAGCCCTTATAGGGATAGAGCAGGAGGTGTCCCATAAATAGTGGGATACCTCCATTTTTTGTGGTCGTTGGCTGTGGCTGCTGCCGGGCTTCAATCTCCAGCCGGAACATGCTGAGGGTTTGTAGCGGGGAAAAAACGACCGGGCTCGGGGTTCGGCCTCCTAAAGGCGCCCTTGGGCAGGCACAGCCAATGACTTAAAAAGTGGCAGCCTATAATTACCAAGGGATTACCGCCCCTTTTGGCGAATCAAGTGGCGCTGGGGATTTAAAAGATTTCTACTCCGTGGCATCCATAAGGTTGAGGTAGAATGAGGCCTGTTATGTATGGCCCATAATCTGAGCAGGTTGGCAGTTATCCAGCAAAGTTTACTTGCTGATTCAGCTATCTTATTAGATTTTTAGGGTTAAAAAGAATCAGGGCCGCTCAGAAGTTTTTACTTCTGAAACGGACCCTGCTTGTTTATGCATTTACAGCCTTGGATATTTTCAGTTGCCGCTGATTTCTTCCAACGATTTGCCCATGGTTTCTTTTCCAACAACGGCTACTACAACGGATACGATCGCAAATACCGCTGTCAACATGATAAATACATAGGTATAACCGGCTTGCTTTCCGTAGAAATTGTATATCACCGGGACGATAAACGGCGCTGTGAACGCGCCAAGACGGCCAAAGGCGGCGGCCCATCCTGAACCGCTTGCCCGGGCGGCGGTTGGATATACTTCCGGCGTGTAAGCATACACACATCCCCATGCTCCCAGACTAAAGAAATACAGCAGGGAGCCGAACAACAAAACTTCGTTTGTGCTTCCGGCATGTCCAAACAGCCAGGCCGCTACCGCTGTACCCGCAAAATAAGACGACAGGACAACTTTGCGTCCGACCCGTTCGACAAGCCAAGCCGCGCTGAAATATCCCGGCAGTTGCGCCAGGCACATTATGAGCGTGAATTCAAAGCTTTTCACCAGGGCAAAGCCTTTGCCCACCAACAAGGAAGGAGTCCATAAGACAAACCCGTAGTAGCCGAAATTGATGCCAAACCAGATCACCCATAACACGACGGTGCTTCTAATGTATTTTTTCGACCACAGTTCCAGGAAGGATACCCGGACCTTGGTAACGCGCTTCTGCGCTTCAGTAAAGTTGTGGCCGGTTTTACCGGTGATGCCGGCTTGTTTCTCCATGAGGCTCACGAGGGCGTCGGCCTCTTCGATTTTTCCCACGGCTTCGAGATAACGCGGGGATTCCGGGACGGCGGATCTCAGATATGCGGCAAATAATGCGGGCAGGGCGCCGACCCAAAAGGCCATCCGCCAACCGTAAACAGGGATGAGCAAATAAGCGACCAGGGCGGCTGCGATCCAGCCCCAGGCCCAAAAGCTTTCCAAAAATATGACATTGCGGCCCCGTGACCGGGTAGGAGAAAACTCACTGACTAAAGTAGAAGCGGCGGGCAATTCGCCGCCCAGGCCGAAGCCTGTCACGAACCGCAAGACGAGAAGCATGGAATAATTGACTGCAAAACCGGAAAGGCCGCTGGCTACGCCATAAATAATCAAAGTCCACATAATCACTGTTTTTCTGCCCCATCTGTCTGCAGCCATGCCGGATAGAGCCGCGCCCAAAGCCATACCGAGCATCCCTATACTGCCAAGAAGGCCCAATTGCGATGTGGTCAGGGCCCAGTCCTTGCCGATAGCCGCCATAACTCCGGACACCATACCCTGGTCCATAGCGTCAAACATCCAGCCGATACCTGTTAACAGCAGAACTTTTTTGAGCAGCGGAGTTGTAGTCAATCTATCAATACGTTCAACAATGTTCAACATTTTTTCACCCCTTGTTTATACATTTACACCTGTCTTGTCAGATGTAATTGTATAAAGGGCTTTTATGTTTGTCAAGAAAAATATTACATGCAAAAATATTAATAAAAATATTAATAATGATTCCAGAGGGAAATGACTTTTACTGTTTTTTCTTCTTTTAATATCTCGTAAACAAGTCTATGCTGATAGTTGATCCGCTTAGAATACAACCCTTTTAAACCGCCTTTAAGCGCTTCAAAACCGGCGGAATCATCATAGGGATCATCGGAAAGGGTTTCAAGTAAATGCCGGACTTTTTTATCAAGTCCGGCGTGTTTGATGAATTTTAATTCTTTGGCAGCCGTCCTTGTTAGTACTACTCGATATTGTCCCATTGGATCTCCTCTAACGAAATGCAATCGGCGACCGGCGTATTTTTGCCCTCGGTAAGTTTTTCTTTCATGCCTGGGATAGATAAAAGATGAAGCGTTTCCATCAGGCCTTTCCATTCAACCTCAGAAATGATAATGGCGTTTCCTGTTTTCGCGGTAATCTGGATAGGTTCATCATGAGCGATCGTATCGTTTATAATATTAAATAAGTCTTGTCTTGCTTTGGTGACGGGAATTGTTTTCATTGCATTCACCCCTCATATATAGTATTATAGTGTACATAAATATGTACGTCAATTACACATACCGGAAAGAAGTGGACAACACAAAAAAGCGCCTGGAATTTGCATTACCGGGGAGCTCGTGTTATAATAATTGGGCAGCAGTAGTATCGCGGGGTGGAGCAGTTGGCAGCTCGTCGGGC
>DHRG01000052.1:15728-25983 GCA_002408285.1 Peptococcaceae bacterium UBA5318
TCAAATCCCTCCCCCGCAACCATGAAACCCTTGAGGCGCCGTGTCCCAAGGGTTTCTTCCTTAGAATGCCAAAGGAGGATAATCTTATGAAAAAAATTTTACTATCTGTAATGATCCTGACTTTATGCGTTTATTTGTTTGGTTGTTCAGCTAAATCAAACGCACCGCAACCGTCCACGGGGGCCGGCGATCCCTCCCAGCCAAGCGTCACAACGCCGGTAATTCCTGATGGACGTGAGATGATGACAGACAGCGGAACATATGTAGGCCAAGCCGACAGCAATTTCATTGAGATCAAAATCAGCGGCGTTCCTGAAGAGAAAGCTTCCAAGGTATTTATGCTGTCACCGGAGCTTAAAGAAGGCTTTGATGATCTTGGGCTTGAAACGGGCGACGAAATAAAATTTGACTATTATGTAAATGAAAATAAGGCCAACGTGATTTTGAGCATTAAAACCGAGTAGTAGGTTTTAAACAGCCCGTCAGCTTTTGCCTGATAGCGCACTGGATCAAAAATGATGCGGTGCGCTTTTTTGTTGCACCTCCTTTTTAGCTGATGGAATAGCATGCTATAATCTATAATAATGATAAAAATGGGGGTGGGAGTAGATGGATAAGGCAACTGAGCTTGCCCGCCTGAAAGATGAAGCGGAGCAGTGCCGCTTATGTGGGTTGCGGCAGGGCTGCAACCGTGTTGTCTTTGGGGAAGGGAATCCGGAAGCCAAAATACTCGTGATCGGCGAGGGGCCCGGAGAAGCGGAGGATCAGCAGGGACGGCCTTTTGTCGGGAAAGCGGGACAACTCCTGGATAAAATATTAGAGGTCTGTGGTTTTGAGCGGTTTACGCATACTTATATTGCGAACATTGTGAAATGCCGTCCTCCCAATAACAGGATACCCACGCCGGAAGAGCGCGGGATATGTATGGCGTATTTACAGCGGCAAATTGAAATTCTGCAGCCGCCGATCATAATTTTGCTGGGGGCGACAGCGCTCCAGGGCTTACTCGATCCCCAGGCCAAAATCACAAGGATGCGGGGCATATGGCAGCTTTGGGAGGGGAGATGGGTGATGCCGGTCTACCATCCCGCCGCTTTATTACGCAATCCCCAACTGAAACAAGCTTCCTGGGAGGACTTTAAAAAAGTGGTAAACAAATACCGTGAAATAGTAGACTCTGCTCATTATTCCGCTCATTGCTGACAGGATCATTTAAAACAATTCAATAAATATTTGAAAATAATATGTTATAATATATTCCAAAAGGAAATTATGCCAATTTAGGAGAGATTATGAAAGGTTTTCGCGTTTTTTTGATTATTATGTTTCTGCTGATCCCGGCGGCGCCTGCTTTTGCTCTGCCTGTGCTGACCGGGTTGCAGATCAATGAGGAGATCGTTCCGGGTCCGGGGGGGGCTTTTCTTACCGTCACCGGCCTATTAAGCGACGGCACCCGGCAGCAGATCCGGGAGGGCCTGACATGGACGACCTCGAACACGGAAATCGCGACTGTCAGTCAGGGAGGGTATCTGAGTTTTAAAGGGAAGGGCGGCCCTCTCACTATTACTGTTTTTAAGGACGGGACCAGCGGATTCAAAACTCTGACGGTGAAACCCTGGGCGGAGTCTTTAGATATCGAAACATTACTGAGCTACAGCGATACACCCTTTCGGCTGGCGGTCAAAGGCCGCTGCAGCGACGGGGAGGTGCGTTATTTCGGACCCGACGACGGCATCCAGTGGACCAGCAGTGATCCTTGGGTCGCCTGGGTCAATAGCCAGGGCGTGGTGACTTTTAGCGGAGAAAATGGGAATGTGTCTATCAAAGCCACTCTGGGACAATATTATGATACGGTCAACACGACTGTCAACCGCGGAGCGGACGGCGAGTCCAGCGTATTTCGCGCGGGGATCAAGATAAAAGAGGAGATCAAATACTCAGCGGACCCTCTGAAGTTGACCCTCTTGGCGGTAATGTCTGATAAAACGGAAGAAACGATCGAAGCCAGCAGCGCCGATTGGTTTTCCAGCAATACCCAGGTAGCTACCGTTAATCAGGAAGGGGAATTAAAATTCACCGGAAAACCGGGGGTCGCTACGATAAAAGTGGAATTCGGGGGCTATTCGTATAGCGCCACGGTTACGGTCAGTCAGTTTCCGAGCGCCCTTTCGGTCAACCAGACTTTAAATTACACCAGGGCTTGGGCCGGGCGGCCCCAGCAATTATCGGCGACGGTCTATTATAATGACGGGGCGGTGGGCGATCATTATCCGGGGATGAGCTGGGAGGTAGACAATAAGAAGGTGGCGACTATTACGCCCGACGGGCTCCTTACTTTTACCGGGCAAGCCGGGAAAATGACTGTGAAAGTCAGCGTTCCCGTCAATGAAGGGGCAGTGGTGCAGGATTCCGTTACTACCGAGGTCCCCGCGGCGGACCAAGCGGTCCTGCAGAGGTTTTTTATTGATAAAAATCCGGTCAGTACAGGGGAGAGCGTATCCTTAAAAGCTTTTGGCGTTTTCAGCGACGGGAGCAGGCAGGAGGTTACGGACGCCACTCAGTGGCAATCTGTTACCGGGCTGGCGACGATGCTGGGGGGAGAAATATTTTTGACCCAGGAGTCCGGGCCGTTACAGATCATAGCGTCCTACCAGGGGATGACGGATAAGGTGAGCGGGTATGTAAGCCAGCTGTCCGGCGACGGCGGCAAGGTGGCCCAACTGCGTATCAAAGAAAATACGGTGTCCTATAGCGCCAAGCCAGTCAAACTGACGGCGCTGGCTATCATGGGGGACGGGAATATACGGGATGTTTCCGGCAGCGTAAAATGGCACAGCAGCAGGACTCAGGTAGCTAAGGTCAAGCAGGGGGTGGTAACGTTTACCGGGTGGACCGGAAAAACGGCGATTACTGTTCAAGGCTACGGGTTACGTGACCAGATCAATCTGGAGGTCACTCCCGCCGAATTGCAGCCCCAGGCCGAGCAAATTGTCATAGAAGGGGAATTAGTCAAAGGAGCGAATCAACTAAAGGTTAACGCGATTTATAATGATGGGACAAGGAGGGATGTTACTCAGGAAGTAATTTGGAATTCCAGCAACAGGAATGTTGCTCTGGTCAGTTCCGGGGGGGCTGTGATGTTCCCTAAAGGGATCCGGCCTGTAGTCATTACCGCGTATTTTAGAAACCAGGAGGCCAGCATCTCTGTAAAATAGAAATTGGGAAGTAACAAAAAGGGAAGGTGAAGACGGTGTTACCAAAACACATTGGGATAGACCTGGGATATGGGTATGTCAAGATCTCCGACGGGCAAAAAGAAACAATTTTCCCCAGCACTGTAGGTGTCGGTACGGACCTGAAATTTAATTCTTTGCTGATGAGCATCAAAAAACCAACGGATAACCTAATCATTACCGTTGATAATAAGAAGTATTTTGTGGGCGATCTGGCTATCCGCCAAAGTTCGATCGTTTCCCGTTCCATGGGGCGCAACAGGGTGGAGGATACCAGCGCCAAGGTGCTGCTGCTGGCAGGTTTGGCCCTCTTTATGGAAACCGGGGAGCAAAAATTCAACGTGGTGACAGGCTTGCCGGTGGACTACTATCAGGCTTATAAAGATGATTGGGCGCTTCTCATGCAGGGGACTCATGCGGTGAGATTTGGAGCGGACGGGGAAGAGAAACCTTTGCTTATCACCATTGACAAGATCCAGATGATCCCCCAGCCTTTCGGCACTTTATACGATCATCGTCTTAGCACGGATGGTACGCTGGTGGAAAGCGATATAGACAGCTTAAAGATCGGTATTGTCGATGTGGGTTATAAGACGTCGGATCTGGCGCTGGCCGATGGCCTGGAATTTGTCGGGAAACAAAGCATGTCCAGTGAAATTGCCATGAGCGCCGCTTACAACATGATCGGACAGAAAATATCCGAAAAATATAAAGTGGAAAAAGAAAATTATGAATTGGATAAGATCGTTGACAGCGGCGTCCTAAGAGTGGCCGGGGTACCCTATGATATCAGCGAGTACAGAAAAGACGCCTTCAATCTGGTCGCTGACAAAATTGCCACCGAGGCCAACTCTGTCTGGGACAGGCGGGAGCTTGACCTGATAATGTTGACAGGCGGCGGGGGACAAGCTATTTCTGAATATTTCCTGCCGAGGTTCCCGCAAGCTGTTTTAGTCAACGGTCCCCAAATGGCGAATGTCCGCGGTTACTTAAAACTTGCCAACGCACTTTTCCGTATGAGCTTTAATTCGTAATAAGATCTAAACTCCGGATAAACGCCAAAAAAAATCAAGTCGTCGTCCTCAGTTGTACTGCTCCGGGGGCGGCGGCTTGATTTTTACCACTAATATCCGTGGTGGTTGAATCTCCAATTGAATGAGGCTTTGTTTCCGCTGAATGAGGTTTCGTTCAAATCAGCGGCCCGGCTGACCGCGGAACAGGCTCTCCGACGGCTTCCTGTTTACCGGCCAAAGGCGGGCCCGGTAATATTTTTGATAACAGTATATTGAAAATATTTAGTATTTAGTGTAAAATAAAGACAGAAGATCCTAATTGATAAAATATATATCAAATAATGTCGAATAATAGCGATAAAAGGAGAGGCAGTTATGCCTGTAGACCTAATACAAATGGAAACGGTTTATAAGATCATCATTAATACGTTCCTGGTTTCCATTCCCGAAGAGATTTATTTTGTCCTTTTTACTTATATCATGATAGGCGAGTTTGACCGCTGGACGGACGAGGACTGCCCCAGGCTTTTCGAGCCTTGGGATTATCCGCGGATCTTCGTTCCCGCGGCGGTCGCGGCCTTTATTTCCAATCTCCTGCGCTATACGGGCGCAGACTTAGGGTTCGTTTCCTCGGCTACTATATTGGTTCTGTTTGCCGGTATTGCGGTCGTCTGGGATATCTTCAACAGGCCCGGAGCGGTAAAGTGGATGGGAAAAGTCCTGGCCTATTTGCTTGTCGCTTTTATGTTACTGGCTTTTTGCGAGCTTTTATATGTGCCTATGTTTTTATCGGTGATGGGGATGACCGTTGCCGAACTCAACGACCATATCTTGTTCAATTTTTTGCTATCCTTGCCGGAAAGGGTTATGCAATGCGCCCTCCTGGCCTATCTTATCGCCCGGAAACGGTCCCTGCTGAAGGCGCACCTCCTGAAAATGGTCTTTGAAAGCAAGCTGCTGACGGCCTTGACGCTGGGCAACCTGTTGACGAACGTGGGTTTTATGGTATTTATGACCAGAGTCGTGGTCCATGAAAAAACGCTGGCCGCTTTTCCCGCTGAGCTGCGTTTCGCGGCTATTTTAGTGATCTGCCTTTTTCCGCTAGTCAATTTGGCGGCCTTGCTGGGGTGCACCTATTTTGTTTACAACCGTGGGGCCGAACAGAAAAAAGAAGTGGCCGGGAATGTCAGAGAAATCATCACCCAAGTCGAAACGCTGTCGGAAAATGGCAATCAGGCCAAGGTGATCTGGAAGCTGATGGGCTTGTATACCAATCTGGAAAGGGTGGCTCAGGACCTCTATTACGAAGAAAACAGGAAGAAAAAAGGGGAACGATTCGATAAAAGAGGTGGTGGACATGCCCGTGGACCCAGTGCAAATAACAACGATTTATAAGATCATGATGAATACGCTCCTGGTTTCTATTCCCGAAGAGATTTATTTTGTCCTTTTTACATATATCATGATGGGCGAGTTTGACCAGTGGATGTACGGGGACTGCAAGAAGCTTTTCCAGCCCTGGGACTATCCGCGGATCCTCGTCCCGGCGGTGTCCGCGGCCCTGGTTTCCAACATCCTGCTGTATACGGGGGCGGACATGAGTATCATTTCCCTGGTCATTATACTGGTTCTTTTCGCCGGTATCGTGGCTATGGGGGATATCCTGAACAACGCCGCGGCGTTAAGGTGGATGGGGAAGGCCTTGATCTATCTGCTTTTTGCCGCCCTATTCTTGACTTTTTGCGAGTTCTTATATATACCCTTTTTTTTGTACGGCACGGGGATGACTGTAGCCGAACTCAATAACGACACCCTGCTCAAATTTTTGATATCCTTGCCGGGAAGGGTGATGGAATATTCCCTGATCGTCTACCTCGTCGCCCATAAGAGATCGCTGTTAAAGGCGCGCCTCCTGAAAATGGTCTTTGAGAGCAAGGCGTTGACCGCCTTGACGCTGGGCGCCCTGTTGACGGATGCTTGTTTTATGATTTTTATGGCCAGACTTGTGGGCAATGAAAGAGCCCTGGCCGCTTTTTCCGCTGAAGTGCGTTTTGCGGTCATTTTGGGGATCTGCCTTTTTCCGCCGGTCAACCTGGCGACCCTGGTGGGGTGCACCTATTTTGTCCATAACCGCGCGGCCGCGCAGAAGAAAGAGGCGGCCGACAGGATCAGAAAAATCGTCAAGGTAGTAAAGACATGCGCGGAAAACGGCAGCACCGTCAACGTCTTCTGGAAGCTCAACGGCCTGTACACAGGCCTGGAAGGGGTCGCTAATGATCTCTATCAGCAAAAAGGTCTTAATAAAAAAGGAGGTGAACGGTGATGAAAAGACTTGGCCGGATGGTAAGGAGCCTCAGCCCGATACTGAGCAGCCTGGTAGTGTTCACCGCTGTCTATGGCGGGATCAGGCCAGCATGTTTTTGTTTTATTTACCAACCCAAAGCTCCCAAATGCCTCAAATAGTCGAAATATACACATAATTTTACTCATTAGTAACAATATGGTAAGTGAACATCAAAAAAGAGGGGATATCCGCTAATCCCCTCTTTTTTCCCTCGCCTATCTTGCCAGGGCTTGTTTATGCTTCCCGCCTGCGGTTTCTTTAATATCCCTGGCCAGCTCCAGGTAGACCGCGTTGGCGGGATCCCGTACAAACTCGTTGAGTTCCGCGGGCAAATGCCTTAGATAAGGGTCTTTGACCTTGGAATATCCCAAAAGATAATCAATGGAAACACCGAAAAAATCCGCAAAAATTTTGAGCTTGGCAAAAGTCGGCTCCCTTTTGTCAATAACATAGCCGCTGAAAGTCGAGATTTTATGGTTAAGCAGTGCGGCAACTTCCTGTTGTCCGAGTCCCAATTCGCTGATTAGCGATCGCAGCCGTAACCCCAGAGTAACGTTATCCTCACTCATAATCCTCTCTCCAATTACGGTATTTTCTCTATTGTATAATATATTATACTCAATTGTTTGGCAGGCTGTCAAATATTTAAGGCCTTAGTTCCCAAAAAATTATTACCGAAACAGCCCCTGTCATCTTTGCCCTTTATGTAAATATTTGATAGAATAATAACGAAAATGGGAAGGGGGTTCAGAACACCATGCAGCAGCGTTTAGAAGTGGGGCATTCCCGGTATGAGCAGATTGCCATTGATATTGCCCAAAAAATTGTGCGGGGTGAATTTCGTGTAGGACAAAAGCTTTCGGGACGATCACTTTTAGCAGGCACATATAATGTTTCCCCGGAAACTATCCGGAGGAGTATTGCTCTTTTGCAAAACATCGGCGTAGTAGAAGCTATTACCGGCAGCGGCATTATGATTAAATCCAGCAAACTGGCTAAAGAATACCTGATCGAATTTAACGAGCGGCAGGAGATCATTAATTTACGCAATATCATCAACGACTTACTCAACCAGCGGCGCTATCTGGATACGGAATTGGAAAAGGAATTATCGAAGCTCCTGGAAATATCCTTCCAAAAATCATCCATCCTTCAACAGATCGAGGAAGTCGTTGTGCTTCCCACCTCCTGGATGGTAGGGCGCACCATAGCCGACAGCAATGTCCGCAGCCTTACCGGGGCTACTATTGTGGCTATCAACAGACACGGAGAGGAAATATTTTCTCCGGCGGCCGATCTTCTCCTGGAAGGGGATGATATCCTGATTATCGTAGGGACGACCGGGGCCAAAGAGCGGGTCAAAGAATTGGTGTTTTCGGAACCGGAAGAAAAATAAGGCCCCTTCCGGCGCATTGACAAACGGGTGCTCCAGAAATAATGGAGCACCCGTTATTTTAAAAACAATCGCAGTTTTTTAAAATATTCAAAATATAGGCTTGACAGCACGATTAAAGCATGATAACATAAAAGCATAAAAATTTGCAGGTTTCTCCCTATAATTAACTTGTGTTTGTGGCGCAGGTTAATTTTTTTTTGCGAGGGATATTAATAAAAAATTTTACCAAAAAGGTAAAAAAATTTGCGTTTTTATAAGGGGTGGGATATAATAAAGATAAAGTATAAGAGTAAACGACTTGAAAGGCAATGTACTAACTATACCTTAGCAAAAAGAGATTTTGGTGTTCAAGTTGCAGAAAAGCTATTTAGCTTAATAGAGTTTATGAATAACGCTTGCAGCTTAAACGATGTTGCAGTTATCCCTACATACCATTTGCATCCGTTACATGGAACAAGAAATGGTGAATTTGCATTGGATTTAGGCAGGAGATTAGGAAGGCGTTTAATCGTTAGATCCTTAAATGAGGAAGGGAAAAAATGGGACACAAACGATACGGGTATTATTTATAAATCAACCTTTGTAGTCTTGGTTTTGGAGGTATCAAATCATTATGAGTAAAATGGAATATAAAGATTTAATTGCATTTCATCCTGGCTATTATCTGAAAGATATTATTGAGGATATGGGTATTACGCAAGATGAATTTGCAAAAAGATTAAATACAACTGGTAAACATTTAAGTGATTTGCTAAATGGTAAATGTGGCTTATCAAAAGAACTTGCCTTGAATCTTTCTATTATGTTCGGAACGACACTTGATGTATGGCTTAATTTACAAAAAACCTATACTGAAAAAGTTCTTGAGATTGAACGGATGAAAGCAGAAGATAACGAAGTTGAGTGTGTTAATCTTATTGATTATTCCTTCTTTGTTAATCTGGGAGTTGTACCAAAAAGAAGGTTGGCTACTGATAAGGTAAGAGAATTATTAAAGTATTTCAAAATATCTTCTTTTGAAGTTTTTAAACAGCCGGATTTTCTGGTCAGTTATAGAACTGCGATTCAAACAGTAAGTGAAAAGAATATTATTAATTCAAATGCCTGGGTACAAACTGCTATAAATATTGGGAAAGAAAAAGAAACAAAAGAATACAATTCTAAACGGTTAAGAAGTCATTTAGATGAAATAAGAGGGATGACGATACAGGATCCAAAAGACTTTTATCCCAGATTAGTAGAGATTTTCGCATCATGTGGTATTGCTTTTGTAAGTTTACCGCATTTACAAAATTCTGGTGTAAATGGCGCTATCAAATGGCTTAACAAAGAAAAAGTGATTTTAGCGATTAACGACAGAAGAAAATATTTAGATACTTTTTGGTTCTGCTTGTTCCATGAAATTGGTCATGTCTTACAAGAGAAAATAACAATGTTGATTGTTAGTAGAGATATGGATGAGATGGATGAAATAAATAAAGCGTTGGAAGATGATGCTAACAGATTTGCGCAAGATATTTTATTACCGGAAAAGGCGTACGCAAAACTTATTAATAATAATGATTTTTCAGAGGGGCATATAAGAGAATTTGCAGCCGGAATTAACATTCACCCGGGAATAGTAGTTGGTCGTTTGCAGAAGGAGAATTATATAGGATTTGATAGATTAACTGGACTTAAAGGCAAATATGTAGCGGCAGTTTTTAAAATATAGGTTTGACGGCCTTGCTGCAGCATGGTAGCATAAAAGCGTATATACACTATCTGCTAACATGGTGTAAGATATATGGATTTGTGGTAAAATATAATTAAGATACCAGGAGTCGTATAACCCCTGGTATTTGGGAGTGGTTCATTGATCCTGTCATATGGGTCGGCCACTTCCGGCAGAGTATAACTTTAGGGTTTGTCCTAAAATTAACTTGCGTTGGTGGCGCAGGTTAATTTTTTTTTTGCAAGGGACATTATCATACATACGACCATGAGTTATAGCTTCTATCTTTTCTGGCGGGGGCATGCCCCTCGGATTTTTACTCCAAAAGCAAGCTCATTGTGGCTGCTTGATAAATCTAACACGGAAAGGAAATTTAACTTAAATTTCCCTGCTCCGTGTCTTGACAAAGGGGAGCATTATACGCAAACCCGCGCCCCGTTATATGAAAGAGCGCACTTTATAAAGAAGGGCTAAAGAAAAAGAAAAGACCCCTTTAGGGTCAAATTATCTGGGAGTTAGTTTGGGTTTCATCTGGGTCTGCGGAATATTTTGTGT
>DHRG01000022.1 GCA_002408285.1 Peptococcaceae bacterium UBA5318
CAACCTCATTTTGTTTTTTTCGCCCTTTCCAGATAGTAAATTTAATTTCTTTACATATATTTACATAATCCTGTGCATTATCGTTTGTATTTTGGCGTATGTCATCCCTTGTCAACCCGGATAATTTGTACTATTATGTAGATATGATTTGTACTCCACTAAAATTATAACGATTTAAAGGAGGACATCCTCATGTCAAAAGAAAAGGAACCAAAAAAAGAAGACAAAAAGAAACCGAAGGAAGATAAAACTAAAAAGGACAAAAAGAAATACGAGTAATTGCGCAACAAAAAGAAGTCTCCTCTCGCGAGGGGACTTTTACTTTAATAAGCTCTAAAAATCCGCGCTCTTTACAGTACGGGGAAAAGAAATAACATCCCGGATGTTAGTAATCCCCGTGAGATACATAATCAGCCTCTCAAAACCTAAGCCAAACCCGGCATGCTTGGTCCCGCCATATTTTCTCAAATCCAAATACCATTCATAATCCTTTCTATCCAGTCCTAACTCCGCTATCCGTTTATCTAAATAACCCAGCCGTTCTTCCCTCTGACTGCCCCCGATGATCTCGCCCACTCCGGGAACCAACAAATCCATCGCCGCCACTGTTTTATCATCATCATTTAATCTCATATAAAAAGCTTTGATCCCTTTGGGATAATCCGTAACGAAGACTGGTTTCTGAAAGACTTTTTCTGTTAGATAACGTTCATGCTCGGTCTGCAGGTCGCTGCCCCAGTCAATAGAGTAATTAAACTGAACATCGGCTTTTTTTAAGATCTCAATGGCCTCCGTATACGTTAGATGCCCAAATTCCGAGTTGAGCACATTCGTAAGACGTTGGAAAAGGGACGGCTCAATAAAACTATTAAAAAAAGCCATTTCTTCAGGGGCGTTTTCCAGGACATAATGAATCAGGTATTTTAACATTTCCTCCGCTATGTGCATATTATCGGCAAGTTCCGCAAAAGCCATTTCCGGCTCGATCATCCAAAACTCCGCAGCATGTCTGGCCGTATTAGAATTTTCCGCCCGAAAGGTCGGACCAAAAGTATAAACATTGCGAAAGGCCATGCAGTATGCTTCGGCATTCAATTGCCCGCTGACCGTCAGGTTTGTTTCCTTGCCGAAAAAATCCTGGGAAAAATCCGTCTGCCCTTGTGCGTTCCTGGGCGTATCGGTAAAACTAAGCGTTGTGACACGGAACATTTCCCCTGCCCCTTCACAATCACTACCGGTAATGATAGGGGTCTGCACATACACAAAATTCCGCTCCTGAAAAAACTGATGGATCGCGAAGGCCAGAAGGGACCTCACCCGGAAAACCGCTGAAAATGTATTGGTCCGGGGTCTTAAATGAGCAATTGTCCGCAGGAACTCAAAAGAATGTTTCTTTTTCTGTAACGGATAATCAGCAGACGCCAGGTTCTCGATCCCGATCCTCTCAGCCTGTAATTCAAAGGGTTGTTTAGCCCCGGTCGATTCCACCAGACGCCCGTGGACGCAGATAGCGGAACTAAGGGTCAATTTAGCCACTTCAGAAAAATTATTTAAGTTATCTCCAAAGACCACCTGAAGATTCATAAAAAATGTCCCATCATTTAATTCAATAAAACCAAAGGTTTTTGAGGTCCTTAGCGTCCTGATCCAGCCTTTTACCGTAATCGGCTGATTCAGATAGCTTTGATACTGCCGAAATAACCCCCGCACCGATATAGCATCCATGCTGTTTCCTCCTGTCACCTGTCAAATCTTTACCGTCTTATTATACCATTTACAGCAAGATATTCATGTATAGTCATGTATGGGAAAGAAAGCGTAATCGGCGGAAAAATGAAAGGCATCGTTCCTTTGGCTCTTTCAGGCCAGATATTTACCCATTTCCTGGGAAGTTTCCATCAATTCACTGACCAGTTGTTTAACCTGATTGGTCTGGTCAATATTATCCAATGTGATCGCGGCAGCCGACTGGGTGGTAGCCGTAGTCCGTTCGCTGGCCCCGTTGATCCCTTTTATACTTTCGACGATCAGTTGATTTGACTCCAGGATTTGTTTAATCTTATCATCTACCTGATGGGCATTTGTGTCTACATCATTCATCTTGATCATTATCTCATCAAATATCCCTTTCGTTTGGGTAATCAATTCGTTTTGCTCCTGATTAACCACTTTTAAAGTTACGACCGCTCCTAAAGATACTTCGGCTTTCTTTTGCAACTGGTTAATGATTTCAATAATGTCATCCGCCGATTCCTTGCTCTTCATGGCAAGATTTCTTATTTCATCGGCTACGACCCCAAATCCTTTTCCGGCCTCACCCGCCCGGGCGCTTTCAATTGAAGCGTTTAAGGACAAGAGATTTGTTTGTTCCGCTATCCCTGTCATGATCTCCGTAATTCCCTGGATATCAATAGATTTTTTTTGCAATTCCAGCATATTTTGATACACATCTTCGCTCTTATCTTGGACGAAACGCGCCTTTTCATTGAGGTTGTTCACTATTCCCAAGCCATTTTTAACAACCAGGGTCGTGTTTGTCGATATGTCTCCCATCTTCACCGAAAGCCCGGAGGTATCATGGATTATTTTTTGGATATTGTGGGTCAGATTGGACTGAAGCTGGATGCTTTCAGCACTGCTTAAGGCATCCTTATTGATTTCCGTCACCGACGCCGTAACATCTTTTGTTGTTACAGCCAATCTCCCGACAATTTCAAAGACCCTCTTGGAATTCTTGTCTAAAACATTGCCTAAAGCAAGTACATTCTGGAGAATCTTTTCCGATTTATTTTTTTCTAAGGCCAGGTTGTCTATTTTCGCCTCGTTCATCTGGTTGGAAAGCCGGGTCGATACTACTAATGAAATCCCATACAATAAAACCGCGGCCACCTGAATAGTATAATCCGTAGTGATTTCCGGATTATTCAATCCCATGAACGCCACATTATACACAACCCTGATAAGATTGACCAATAAAGCGAGCCCACAGCTTACCACCATCAAGGACAATTCAAAATACAAAAAGTACATTAAAATAATCGGGAACATATACACAAAGACCAGCGTCCTGGTAGTAGTAAACAACGCGCAGATATAAAAGAGGAAATAACCGCTTAGGGTAATATATTTAATATTTTTGCTTTCCTTATTTTTCCAATATACAGCAGTAGCTATCAGAATGGGAATAAGAATAATAGCCATTAAAAAAGATACATAGCCCAGGCTCCTGCTGCCCTTCAGGTATTCGACAATGTACCCCGCTACTAAAATCAAATCTAGTAACCAATTGATACTCAGCACAATTTTATTAGTTCGTTGCAGCACTGTTGTCCTCCCTCCGATCTTTTTTCCGGTATATTTTATTATTCATAATTTCTATACTATTTCTAATAGTCCTCTTATTTGGGATATATTTGTCGTTTAGCGACAATCGGGTAGGAGGCTGACCA